>JBBJNR010000082.1:0-14466 GCA_037719315.1 Daejeonella sp. | reverse complement strand
TATGAGATAAATTCATCTTACACCCCTCCAAAAATTGAAAATCCACCATCCACACATATCATTGAGCCGGTGACAAACTGGGAAGCATCGCTTAACAGCCATACCAGCGCCCCCTGGAGTTCATCCGGATGCCCAAATCTCTTAAAAGGGGTTTGCCGGATAACCAGTTCGCCACGCTCGGTGAAGGTTCCATCAGGCTTGGTCAGCAGGTTTTTATTCTGCTCGGTAAGGAAAAAACCAGGCGCCAGGGCATTCATCCGGATACGGTCTCCATACCTGTTTGCCAGTTCGACCGCAAACCACTGATTATAGCAATCTACCGCTGCCTTGCCCATATTATATCCCAGTACACGGGTGACCGCCCGTTTGGAGTTCATAGACGATATGTTCACTATACTTCCTTTTTCGGATGTGTTTGCAATCGCCTCGCCAAATACCTGGCTGGGAATAAGGGTGCCCCAGGTATTCAGGTCCATCACCTTCTTCATACCGTCGAGGCTCATCTTAAAAATATCAGCGTCCGGCATCAGAACGCCTTCAGGCTGATTGCCACCTGCCCCATTTACCAGGCCGTCAATTTTACCAAAAGAGTCCAGAGCTTTGTTCCTGGCCTCAATAAGCTGTCCCTCATTCATCGCGTCTGCGATCAGAGCAATAGCCCGGCCGCCATTCTGATTGATCTTTTCTGCACGTTCATTGGCTACATCTTTGTTTCTGCCAAGAATGCCTACAGCACCGCCGGCCTTTACAATACCGTTTATAAATGAGTGGCCTAATATTCCGGTTCCGCCGGTGACGATAATTGCTTTATCCTTCAGTGAAAATTCGTTCATTTTTAATTAAATTATACTTTATATGATCTAAATCATTGTCTTAAACTGTAACAGTGACAAAACCCGCAGTTTTGTTGATCTAAACTATCTTAAAGCCGGGCCGCACTATCTTCATCGATAAAAAATTGGTATGAACATGCGTCCTTAAGATGGTTGACGGGTATAATTCGCTGATTTCACTGTACTGGCTTGCGCGTACAATTCCAGGGTTCTGTAAAGTTCCTCTTTTTCGCTGGTTAACGTAGTGGGCAACATCCCGGTGGTGCCATATTGAGCATGTGTCTGAGCAGCCTGCAAAAAGGCTTCTTCGGTACCATCCATAAAGTCGTGCCCGCCACCCCTATTTTTGGGAGAACCGGGCATTACCCTTTCGGGCGCGCGAAACACGTACTTAAAGGGATAGCCTTCATTATTTCACATGACTTTAGGAGCCTCATCTTTTACACATCTGAAGCCTAAGTTACTGCTTGCACTATTTACCTCACCTTTTCCGCGGCTTCCTGGTTTATACCGGATACAATACTGATCGCTGCATAGAAATGAGCCTCCGCGCTGAACACGTTTTACCAGCCCGGGCTCGTCCGGGTCGTAACTATCGGCAGGTCCCTTCGGATTAGTTCCGGGACTTTTGGCATAATAGTCAGCCCGGTAGAAATCACTGCACCATTCCCAAACGTTTCCATCCATGTCGTACAAGCCGTATCCGTTGGCCGGAAATGACTTCACCGGAGATACGTCTGCAAATCCATCTTCTGCGGTATTGGCATCCGGAAAATTACCCTGATAAATATTTGCCATCCATTTACCGCCCGGTTTAAGCTCCTTCCCCCAGTAATACGGCTGCTGTCCTTTACCTCCCTGGGCCGCATACTCCCATTCGGCCTCAGTAGGCAGACGTTTTCCGGCCCATTTTGCATAAGCCTCTGCGTCGGTATAGCTAATGTGTATGGCAGGATCATTCGGCTTTCCCGACACAGAGCTTTGCGGGCCTTTTGGGTTTTTCCAGCTGGCGCCGGGTATGTAACGCCACCATTGCAGTGGATTGTCGTAACTAACAGGCTGAGCGGTAGGTGTAAAAACCCCGGAGCCCGGAACCAGGTTTTCTGGCGGAACACCAGGAAAATCAGAGGGATCAAGCGGCTGTTCTGCAACTGTCTGGTAATTAGTTGCCCTGACAAACTTTTCAAATTCGGCGTTTGTAACCTCGTGCTCGTCCATCCAAAAACCGCTGAGGGTAACTGTGTGCACCGGTCCCGAATCCGCAAAAGCGGGATCGGCAGAGCCCATTGTAAATGAGCCTCCCGGGATCCGGACCATCTTTTCGGGGATAGTATCCTGAACATTTTCCGAGACGTTCAGATGATTGGAAGTCGCTTGACCCGCTTGTTGCACACAACTTGTCAATTGTGACAGAATAATAATACATGGTATTGATAGGAAGACACTTTTCATAGAATTACATTAGCTAATGGATCATTTGCCGGAGAATTTTTCCACCGTCGATTATAAAGTTTTTAGGCATCTAAAATACGATAATTTCAACAGCAAGTATCTCGATTTTTAAATCGTGCCTCCGGATGGAGCCTCTACCGTCGTTTCCGGTCGAAGGTTTTCCATGGAAAATGCATGCGGCCAAAAGAATTTACCGGATCACAAAATGTAACATTAATAATCTTAATCTGCTTTAAAAGGCTCCTTGGCATATCTTTGCCGCTTATGCTGCTGCAGATATTAAACCTTTTGAATATATATCGTCAAAGGCATATGCCTTTGCATCAATGAAATGATTTTATTATGATAAGAACCCTTCTAACCTTTCTCTTTTTTTTCAGTTTTATTTACAGTCAGGCACAAACTTACAGCATTAAGGGAAGCGTTCAGGATACGGCAGGTGTCCCTTTGACCGGCACACTTATCCGTGTTAATTGGGGCATTGACAGCGTGGCCACGTCTGTAGGTATCAATGGGTCATTTTCATTAAATAATATCAGGTCGGCCGACTTCACCCTTTCAGCTGCTTTTCTCGGTTTCCAGACCTTTGTTAAGAAATACAAAATTGAAAACGGGAATGAACTGACCATTCCCCTAATAAGATTAAGGGAAAAGGTTAGTGCACTGAATGAAGTTGTTATAACCGCGGTGACAGCGGTAAAGATCGGTGAAGATACGGTGACATTTAATGCTGCTTCCTTCCCCGTCCGGGCGGGCGATGCCGTGGATGAAGTTCTCAGAAAGCTGCCCGGCGTGAAGGTCGATGCGGATGGAAATGTTACCAACCAGGGGCAAACCATTAGAAAGATCAGGCTAAACGGAAAAGATTTCTTCGGAACCGATGTAGCCACAGCGATCAAAAATTTACCCGCCGACATTATTAAAAACCTTCAGTTCATTGATGACTACGGCGATCAGGCAAATCTGACAGGAATTAAGACCGGCGAGCCTGAAAAGATCCTGAATATTACGATACAGGAAGATAAGAGGAAGGGGTATTTTGCACGGGCATCTGGCGGACTTGGGAGTGAAGACAGATACAACACAAGCTTGAGAGGAAATATTTTTGAGGGTGATCGTCAGATATCATTTGACGGTACTTTGAATAATACGAATATGCGCGGAGGTGGTGGTAACGGAATTACAAGTACTAATTCTGCAGGGTTAAATTATCAAAATGAGTGGAGCGATAAGCTTTCGGCGGACGCCGGATATAATTTTAATAATCGCAGAAACTTAACGATTGGAAAAGCCTACACGCAGAATTTCCTTGAAACATTCACCCGCCTTGAGGACGAAGCGACAAATAATAACAGTGACAACTATAGCCATGAGTTTTCCGGAAACCTGGAATTCAAATCAGATTCTTCCAATTTCCTGAAAGTATCGCCAAGGTTATCCTATAACTCAAATAATGAAGACAATCTCGGGTTTTACACAATCACCCAGGAAAATATCATTACTAACAGAGACAACCAGACCGGAAATAATTCCTCATCCTCCAATTTCGGAACCAATATTTTCTATAATCACCGGTTTCCGAAGAAAGGAAGGAATATAAGCTTACGCGGAAATGTGAACTACTCTAACGGAGGTAGCCTGAGGGATGTATTAAATAACTATGTAATCACGAAGAGCGGTGTAGATTCCATAAGGCTGCAGAACCAGTTCATAGATAATAGTAACAGAAATTTTCAAACCTGGGCGAGTTTTTCATATATGGAACCGCTTGGAAAAAAAACGTTTGTAGAATTCAACTATAACTGGAACCGTTCAAATACCAGTACCGACCGCAACGTTAACGATATTCTTAACGGCCAGCAAATTTTCGATCCTAACCTGAGCAACAATTACGAATACCAGTTTACAACTAACCGCGTTGGCTTGAATTATCGTTTCATAGATGAAAAGTTTAACTACACCTTAGGACTGAATGCCCAACCTGCAGTTCTTACAGGAAGGAATATCAGCAAGAATATTGACACGGAAAGTAAGTCGTTCAATTTTATTCCCTCTGCCCGTTTTGTTTATAAGTTTTCCAGGCAACAGGCCTTGCAGGTAAACTATTGGGGACGAAATAATCAGCCGGGCTTCCTCCAATTACAACCGATAACAGATAATTCCAACCTGCAAAATACGGTTACGGGCAACCCCAATCTTAAGCCGGAGTTTATTCACAGTCTTAATGCCCGGTATAATCAGTCTGACTGGAACATGGGACATATTCTCTACGCTAACCTGTCTTATAACCAGACCAGGGACCGGATAGTTACCACAAAGATTCTGGTGCCCGGCACGATTAACCAGGTAACCAGCTACACCAATACCGATGGATTTTACACCGTTCAGGGCGACTATTCTTACGGTAAGCCATTTTCCGAACGCAAGTTTACCATCACCTACTCTGGAAGCGGTTCACTAAATAACAATGTGGCGTTTATTGACAATAATAAAAATATAGCAAAGAACTACAATTTAAGGCAGGAACTTGAATTTGAAGTGGATATCGAGGATGTAGTGGATCTGGAATTTGAAACCTCCTACTCTATTAACCGAACAAATTATTCCCAGGAAACATTCGAGGACCGAAGAACTAATACGATGAGATACCAGCTCCGGGGACGCAACTACTTTTTCGAAGATGCAACGCTTGGATACAACCTGTCCAAAACTGTTAACTCGGGGTTTGATAATTCCATCATAAGAAACCCAACAATCCTCGGATTATTTGCAGAATACAGGTTTTTGAAAGGCAACAGGGGCACTTTACGTCTTGACGCATTCGATCTTTTTAATCAGAACACCGGTATTTCCAGGGATGTATTTGATAATATTATCGTCGACAGGCAGATCAATCGCTTAGGGCGGTACTTTATGCTATCGTTCAACATGCGCTTAAGTAAATTCGGCGGCGGTACCGGATCGCGGTCTAATGATAAACAGAATGGCCCAGACGGCAACCGGAACGGAGAGAGGAATAGTAGCGGCGGCGGGGATAGAAGGAATGAGTGAAGTTGAAAGCTAAAAGCAATTTCGTAGCTCACGAGGTCAGTTCGTTTTAAAAAAGTCCACATTTTCCGTGATCCTTGTCCCGTCTGTTTTAAACGCACTAATATATTGCTGTATCCGTTCTTTAGCAGTTTTAAGATCCGAGTTGTTCAGGTTGATATTGAGCAGATCAATAAACCAGGGGATCTTGAACTGATTAAAAACATACATTTCTGAAATTTCTCTCGAGATAGGCAACGTAGTGGTCTTGGACTCATTATATACATCTTTGTCTCCTGCATTGAGCAGTTTCCGGTACTCCTCATCCATTAGCCGCCTGAGCAGATCAGTTGTAAATCTATCTCCTGCCCCTACTCCTGTTTCCGGATCGTCGTCCGTAAATTTTGCTCCTTTGTGCAGCCATTCCCAAAGGATGCTCAACCTGATCTCACCGGTCGCCATATCTTCCATAAGATATAGAATATCATCATTTCCAAAGTAATCTGCTGCCTTAAGGGCTGCAGCCTGCATTCCCTGGCCAAAGGCGTTGCCATACTGCAAAGCCACGCTTAAAAGGTTCCTTGCACCCTTTACAGTAATTGGGGCAGGCTCAATTAGGATTAATCCATCAGCGTCAGCCTGGGTGTAAGTTAGCGAAGAAAATTTTCTGCCGAGCTGATTAGCTTCTCCAATTTTCTCCCATATCGGTCTAACGATATTGACCATTTTCCAGTGCGCCACCCACTTGCCGCTTGCACCTTCACGCTGTTCCCTTTCAGCACCGGCTATTGCTCGTGACATACTTTCTGACACGCCTTCATTCGACCCTACCGGAATATTAGGCTCCATGCCACCCTGCCAAAGTGTAAAGTTTCCATTGATATCGGGAATATTCACCGCCCGCCTTACGCGATCCTCGTAATTACGCATATAACCGTAGGTCATCGTAATAGACTCGATATTCGGGTTTATAAAGCTTTCGTCCCATGCCATCGCATCAGACACGCTATTTATATAATCCCACCTGCCCGTATTATACCCAACGAAATGCTTGCCCAGCACAGCCCGGATCTCCATCAGCATATGTGTTGCCTCCAGCTGCTCCACCAATAAATAAACTTTTATCGCCCCTATGTCTAAATCAAGATGAGATTCCAGTTCAGTAAGCATCTCATTCCAGAGCGCCGCTTCTTCCGCCGTCTGTATCTTTGGAAGATATAACACGATCGATGACCCGGCTTTTTGTAGTTCTTTATAGTTGTTTACCACATATAATGTCAGATCGGCAATCGACGCAGCCATGGCCGTCCCGTCAGCTTCCCTGGTATGCCGGTCATCCAGATGTAAACCGCGGCAGCGAAATATCTTTGTAGTAAAGTCAAGCTGCTTTTTCCAGTCCTTAACAATTGAATAACCCAAAAACCCCTGCGACCAGCGGTTCATCTCCACAGCAACCTGTTCAGCGGCCTTTAAAAAAACCGGGTCTTTCCGGATAGCCAGTTTTAAATTGCGTTGATTATCGAGGGACATACTGTCTACCTGACCAAGGGCATCCTCACCGTCAAACATCCATCCGTCTGCACCGGACAGCAAGGCATAAGCCACATTTCGAAGACTGCTTTCAAGCACTGCGTTTGGTTTTGCTGCGGGGCCGGTGCCTTGGATCCATTGGCGCTGAAGATCGGCTGGAATAACAGAACCTTCGAACTTTCCATCACGGGCGTCCTGCACCTTAATGTTTGTCCGGGGAATAAAGCCTTCCATATCATAAAAGCCAATCCTCTTTCTATTTTTTTTACGCTCAGCTCGTCTTTGGATGCGGAGAGTCATCAATTCTTTAACGTCAGCATTAAAGTGGCTCATTACAGAAAATGCGTTAAGCACTTCCTGAGTGTAAACATCCGAATACTGTTCCTGCAGGTTGTCGCGGATTATTATATTGTTAAATGTCATTTTTAGCTGATTAAAAAAATACTCATGCTCAGCGGCCCATGCGCGCCCATTACCAAAGCCTGTTCAATATCCGCAGTCTTAGACGGCCCCCCGATAAAACCCCCAAAACCATAATCTTCTGCAGCAATCTTTTCATAAGCATC
Source organism: Daejeonella sp. (assembly GCA_037719315.1). GTDB lineage: Bacteria > Bacteroidota > Bacteroidia > Sphingobacteriales > Sphingobacteriaceae > Daejeonella. The sequence continues at coordinate 7,058 of JBBJNR010000082.1, read as the reverse complement.
ATGCATAGTCGAAACAATACTGCTCTCTTTTACTACAACAGCAAGGTGCTGGCAGATGTATGGGATAATACGCTGGCCCATAACATCTTCGGTTAACCAGACTGCACCATTCTCGGCAACAGCAAGGTACGATTGTATAATTGCGAGCTCCACATCTTCAAAGCTGTGCGGACCCGCCTCTCCGGACAGGATCTCGGCTACATCACTTAAATCAGGCAGGGTGCTAACAATTCGTTTCGTTGTGTCAAAATTTTCTCTGATCAGTTGCTTAACTTTATCCATTGTTGTAACCGGGAAAACCTGTCCGCCTATGCCCGTAAACGTGTCTGAATATTTCGCTGAAATATCCGCTTCTAACACTCTAAAAATAGAAATATCCGGAAGCGGAGACAATGGAGGCTGATTTTGTAAAACAGCATTCAGAATACTTTCTCTGCTCATTACTCTTTGTTTTTATCTTTATTGTTCTTTGCATACCACTCTCCAAACGACTGTTCAGGGTTTCCAGGCATATCCCGCTGTTTATACCATGGATTAAATTTATTTCTTATGGCGAAAGGTGCATAATTTAAGATCCAACGACCCGTTTTTCCAGCAACCTGATACATATCAGGTGAAGAAAGAGTAAAAGACATCGCTTTCATACTCATTGTTTTTCTGGCGGCAGCATAGCCTTCTTTGACAATCACTTGTCGCCATTTATAAAGCTGATCATGAATATTAATCTTTACCGGGCAGACATTTGAGCAGGAACCGCATAGTGTCGAGGCAAACGGCAGATCTGCATGCTTCTTCATATCAAGATTCGGTGCCAGAATGGCTCCAATTGGACCAGAGATGGTATTATGATAACTCAAGCCTCCGCTTTTACGATAAACCGGGCAAGTATTCATACATCCCCCGCATTTGATACATTTTAAAGAATCACGGAAATCTTTACGTCCCAGTTGGCGGGTTCTTCCGGCATCAACAAGAATTAAGTGCATCTCCTGTCCGGGACGGGGTTTTTTAAAATGGCTCGAATATATGGTTATTGGCTGACCAATAGCGCTGCGGGCCAGAAGCCTCAGAAACACTCCCAGATGCTTCCTTTCGGGGATGATTTTTTCCAGTCCCATAGAAGCAATTTGCACTTCAGATAAATGTGCCCCCATATCAGCATTGCCTTCATTGGTACAAACCACATACTCGCCCGTTTCGGCCACTGCGAAGTTAACTCCCGTAAGGGCAGCCCGACGGGTCAGAAAAACATTGCGTAAATGCTTACGCGCCACCCTGGTAAGTAATGTTGGATCTGAAAGCCCCTTTTCCGTTCCGAGATGCTGGTGAAAAAGCTCACCGATCTCCTCTTTACGTTTGTGGATACACGGTAGTACAATATGACTGGGCGGTTCATTATCTATTTGCTGTATATATTCTCCAAGGTCGGAATTTATCACACCAATGCCTCTTTCGTTCAAATATTCATTCAATCCGCACTCTTCCGTAAGCATAGATTTGCTCTTTACCATTTCGGTAATGCCCTTTGCTTTTAAGATGGAATAAACAATTTGGTTATGCTCATCCGCGTCAGCAGCCCAATAAACCCTTACGCCATTTTTCTTTAGATTCTCTTCGAACTCTATCAGATAATTGTGAAGATTGGATATCACATTGCTTTTGATCGCCGATGCCGCTTCCCTGAGTTCTTCCCATTGAGGCGTTTGTCTGGCAGAGCGGTCGCGCTTTTGCCTGATCCACCAGAGAGCGCCGTCATGCCAGTCGACACGTTCCTCATCTCTATTGAATTCTTCCGCTAGCGCAGCGTGGTCCGGAGTGCTCTTCATATTTGCGGGATGTAACTGTTTAATATTTCTGCAATATGTATGATCTTAACATGGCTTTTATTTCGCTGAAGTATACCTTCCAGATGCATCAGGCAGGATAGATCAGGTGATGTTATATACTCAGCCCCATTTTTTGTATGATCCGTGATCCGGTCTTTTCCCATTTTTACGGATACGGCTTCCTCAGCAATACAGAAAAGCCCCCCAAAACCGCAGCACTCATCTTCCCGGTCAAGCGTGACCATCTCCAGTCCGTCAACCATATTTAATAGCTGCTGCGGTTTAGAAAATGCGGGGGCAACCAACTCACTCATCCGGGCCAGGTGAAGGCCTCGTAAGCCATGGCAGCTCTGATGCATGCCAACCTTGTAAGGAAAGCGCGCGGTTAATTTTTCAATTTTAAGGATATCGGTAAGAAATTCTACAAGCTCATAAATAGTTCCCCTGATCCTGGTTGCAGCTGCTGCGTCTGCATAAGAGTGCAGATGGTCCTTAATGTGCAAGACGCAGCTTGCAGAGGGCGCAACGATATAGTCAAACCCGGAGAAATTCTCGACGAAAAGATCATTACAGGATTGAGTCAGGTGCTCAAATCCGGAGTTCGCCATCGGTTGTCCGCAGCAGGTTTGTTTTGCAGGATAGGTAACGTCAACAGCAAGCTTTCTCAGGAGTTCAAGTGTCGCAATTGCGGCAGCAGGATATAGCTGATTAACGTAACAGGGAATAAAAAGGCCAACTTTCATAGATGTTATATCAATGTGGCGAAATTTTTAATTTCCCCATAGAAATCACAAATTACGAATTACGAATTACTTAGTGTTACGATTAGACGATATAATTACAATTTATCATGCATTGCCCCGCTGTTCATTTGTAACGATCTGTTATTCGTAATTGATAATTCGTTATTCGTAATTATATTTACTCCATGCGCGACATCAGCAGTAAACAGATCACACTCCGTACCGCAAGGGCAGTTGGCATCATATTTTGTTCGGAAAACTCCCTGGATCTTATCCGGTCAAATGCTTTGCCTAAGGGAAACCTGTTTGACGTAGCACGAGCGGCGGGTTTTTTAGGAGCAAAACTTACTCCACAGCTCCTTCCCCACTGTCATCCGGTAACGATTGATGCGATGGATTTTACGTTTGAATTTCTGGATAAAACACTCCACACTGAATTGTTTGACCCGAACATCCTTGCCCGTACCGGAATCGTGATTCGCGGGGAGGCGAAATCTATAGGGCGTACTGGAATTGAAATGGAAACACTTACTGCTGTATCTGTCGCTGCCCTGGAGATCTATGATATGCTGAAGCCGGTTGACACCCAACTGGAGATTGGACATATTAAACTTCTTGAGAAAAGAGGTGGTAAGAGTGATCGCAGCAGGTTCACTGAAAAAGTTCCAACCTGTGCTGTATTAGTATGCTCAGATTCTACCGCACGAGGCGAACGTGAAGACAAGAGCGGAAAACTGGTCGCATCAATGCTCGAAAAAGTAAAAGCGAGTGTATTGCATTACAAAGTTCTCCCCGACGACAAAGAAGCTATACAAGGCCAAATCATGCAATGGGTATCGGAAGACATCCAGTTTATCTTCACGACTGGTGGAACAGGTCTCGGACCACGTGATGACACGGTCAATGCACTTAGAGAGATCTTAGAACGTGATGCAGATGGAGTAACTGAAGCTATGCGCAGTTTCGGCCAAATGCGTACCCCATTAGCCATGATGAGCCGCTCTATCGCAGGAACTATTGCTAAAACCATGATCGTAAGTCTCCCAGGGAGCACAAATGGAGCCAGGGAATCTCTGGAAGCTATTTTACCAGGCGTTTTTCATGCCAGGAAAATGATGGAGGGCGGGGGGCATTAGTTTCAACTTTCAACACCTTTCCACTATTTAATCCTTTGCCGTCGGTAAAAAATTCCCGGCCCGATTTCACCTGTTAAATTCCGCCATTCACCGAAAACTTACCGCCATCCGCCTAATTGCTCTTTGCCGGCCTTGCCTTGGGGGCTACTTTTGATCAACGAAACAAACAGAAAATATTTAAATCGGACAAAAACTAAACTTTAAATTAAACATTATGAAAACTCTAAAAACGTTAACCGCAGCATTACTCATTACACTTTCATTTTCAGCCTTTGCTGCTGATGGCTCGAAGGCTGAAAAGCTTGAAATGGACTACGCATTGAAAACTTACATTGATGCACTTACCAAGGGTAAAATAAGCCCGCTTGCTGAGGTATTGGATAAAGATGTAAAATTTACGACAACCAGAGGTGCGAAAATTTTCAATCACACTAAAATCGATATGCTAAATTCGTTAATGGGCAGCGATAACGTCGTACAAAATTGCGCAACCGAATTCAGCATAGTAGAATCAACTCCAACAATAAGTGTTGTAAAAGTCATCATGAAGTACAATGGCTTTTCCAAGATCAGTTACCTTAATCTGGCCAATACCACTAAAGGCTGGAAAATCACAAATGTGTCGATCTCTATTGTATAATAGATTTCTGAAATCATAATTGAAGGCTCGTTTTTAACGGGCCTTTTTGCATTTCTGAGCTAGGCTAAGTGCATCATCCGCAAACGAAATTCTACCTCCAATCAGAGGGCAAATTCTCAACTTTCCTCCCGGACCTGATCCGGGACAATTCCCTAAGCCGTCGCTACCAGCTTGCTCATACTCCTGTATAGAAAATTGTTATAAATGTGTCTCCTGGCAAACCTTCCCGGAGAATCGGCATTGATCAGCTTAATATAAACTGCTCTGGGCACATCGAAATATTCATAAACACTGCCATCGGCAAAGCAGACTTTTAAGGTTTGGGATTGGTATTCGTAATCTACAATACCGGATGTTGTGGTGGTCAATGTATATTCAGCAAATGATTGATTATGCGTTTCCGGAGCTATACTGACAAGGAAATGATATGCTTCAATAATAGTCTTGCTTTTTTCTTCAGCTTCCAGCCTTTCTTCCGGGGAGTTAGTAAACTTATCAGGATGCCAGGTTTTCATCATGGTCCTGTACGTAGTTTTTAACTGCTGTAAGTCTGCATTTTTGTCAACTTCTAAGAGTTTTCTGTAATCAACTATCTTCTTCATTTCGTTTATCTTCGCTAAAGCAATGCATAAATCAGCGGAGCCTTAGAAAATTACGGTGCGAAGGTACGACATACAGTTGAAAGTGGAAAGTGGAAAGTTGAAATAACAATATTCATTTCCTCAGACAGGAATCAGATCTGTATACCAGAAACCACTTTTTTCTTCAGCAGAGACTGCGGTAATGCAGCTATCATCCTTATTTTTTGGCGTTTTAAGTTCTTTAAATACCTTCTCTCCTATTTGAAAAGCTATTGGGTTCTTAAAAATGGGGCCGTCAAAAGCAAAAGTGTGAAATTCACCGTTCTCGCCGCAGATATCTATACCGGCAGGAAACGTTGAGATAAGTTCCCGCGTGATCTCTTTTCCGTTTAATTGTTCCATCTGGGCCTGGGTGCAAACGATCGTTGTCCGGAAACCTAAGTCCAGAAATTCAGTTATAAGTTCCGTAGTATCTCTTTTCCAAAGTGGGAAGATGCCTTTTAAACCGGCTTCTGCCAAACGATCCTCACGGTATTTCCTGAGATCCTCCAGAAATATATCTCCGAAAATTGAATGGGTAATACCTTCTGCTTTGAACTTTTGAAGATGCAAGCTCATTGCATGATCATACTCTTTCATGCCGGGCATTTCAGGAAGCCTTATCTGATAAAGCGGAATACCAATGGATTCTGACTGTCTGATCAATAATTCTTCCCTGACCCCGTGCATAGAAATCCGGTTCACACTGTCATTCATCGTCGTAACCAAATACCTGATATCCAGCTTAGGATCTTTCAGGCAATGGTACAAAGCCAGGGCGCTATCTTTGCCGCCACTCCAATTGAAGATGCAGGGAGTCTTGTGTTTTGCTAACATTATTATTTAGTTGAATCTCTTTACACTTTCTCCAAGTCTCTTCGGTGCAACCTCGCAATACCCGCTTGTCAACATATCGGTCAGCATGTCTTCTCTAACCCGGGTCAGATCCACCAGGGTCCAGCCCTGCTTGCCCCATTTGTTAGGAACGGGATAAATAATCGTTCTGTCAAACGCCGAAAATACATCCTGGTCTACTTCGGAAAGCTTAATGCAGATCCTGTTTTCCTGAATGTTCATGGTGGCAAAGATCTTTTTAGCAACCCTAAACGATGTTTTTCCAAAATGAGGGGCCTCAACAGTTTCTGGAAATGAAAGTGCGATGTCGCGACAGGTTTTCAGATCAATCATTATGTCTCATTGTAAAATTATTATGTCATTCAGTATCCGGCAAAAACACTTTACCTGCTCAAATGTAACCAAAACAAAGAATTTGTTAAAGAAATGAACGCTGACGTAAATATATGTTACTTTAACATGTATGTGATCATATAAAGTACTATCTAAAGAGGTCTACGTTTCCGTACAGAACAGGGATGGCACACAATATGACTTCGTCTGGAAAATGGCAAATTGCAGTCTGTGACGCTTAAAGATGTTTCCTTCTCTTCCCTGGCGCGGAATAATGTTATATGATTGTCAACTTCGGCGGTCTTTCTTAAGCCGGGTCAGGAAATCGTCTTAAACACATCCTGGTCAATAAAGGGCTGGCTTCTCAGGCGTCTTCCGGTGGCTTTAAATATCGCATTAGCTACCGCGCCACCTGTTGGAGGAAGGGCGGGTTCACCAAGACCGGTAGGATCGATCCCGTTATCTATAAAATGAGTTTCAATCTCCGGGACCTCTTTCATCCTGATCAGCCTGTAGCTGTTATAATTCTTTTGCTCAGCGGCACCATCTTTAAAACTTAGCTTACTATACATGGCATGACCAAGTCCGTCGACCACCCCTCCCATCACCTGCTGACGGGCGCCACCTAAGTTAACCACCTGGCCGCAATCAGCAACCGCGTATATCTTCTTTACAACAGGCATTCCTCCCTGCATTACTACGTCGGCAACTTGAGCCACATAAGAAGCATGAGAAAAATAAACACTGAATCCCTGTGATACATTTTTATTTTTTCCCCAAGAGGATTTTTCTGCAGCAAGCTTAATTACCCCGATCATACGGTCAATATTATACCGGATATCACCCACCGGGTTGGATTTAGCATTTTGTAATAGGTCCAGTCTGAATGCTACCGGATCTTTGAC
>JBBJNR010000081.1:0-14966 GCA_037719315.1 Daejeonella sp. | reverse complement strand
AGCTTTTATTTATTTAATCTTTTAACCCTTGATTCGCATTATAACGTATAACGTATCACTCTCTAATTACTTCGCATAAGCCACCGATCTCGTTTCCCGGATCACAGTAACCTTAATCTGCCCCGGATACGTCATCTCTGTTTGGATCCTGTTTGAAATATCCGCTGCAAGGATCTCAGCTGCTGCGTCACTGATACGCTCACTTTCCACTACAACGCGTAATTCTCTGCCGGCCTGGATCGCAAAAGTTTTCTCAACACCAGGGTAAGACAAGGCTAGAGCCTCTAGTTCTTTCAAACGTCTGATATAGCTTTCAACCACCTCACGTCTTGCACCCGGTCTTGCGCCCGATATGGCATCACAGGCCTGAATGATCGGAGATATCATCGACGTCATTTCCACCTCATCGTGATGGGCTCCTATGGCATTACATACTTCCGGGTGCTCCTTATATTTTTCAGCCAGCTGCATACCAAGAATTGCGTGAGGAAGTTCCGGATTATCATCAGGCACCTTACCTATGTCATGCAGAAGTCCGGCGCGTTTGGCCATTTTTACATTCAATCCGAGCTCCGCAGCCATCGTTGCACAGAAATTGGCTACTTCTCGCGAGTGTTGCAGAAGGTTCTGGCCGTACGATGACCGGTATCTCATTCGCCCAACCATACGAATAAGTTCAGGGTGCAGACCATGGATCCCAAGATCGATCACCGTCCTCTCTCCTATCTCGACAATCTCGTCTTCAATCTGCTTCTTGGTCTTTGCAACTACTTCCTCAATCCGTGCAGGATGTATCCGGCCATCCGTAACAAGACGGTGGAGGGCCAGGCGTGCGATCTCGCGGCGAACCGGGTCAAATCCTGAAAGGATGATTGCTTCAGGCGTATCATCGACAATGATCTCAATGCCTGTGGCTGCTTCGAGAGCCCTGATATTACGGCCCTCACGCCCAATAACCCTTCCCTTTATTTCATCATTTTCTATATTGAATATAGAAACAGTATTTTCAATCGCACTTTCCGTTGCAGTCCGCTGAATCGTCTGAATGACCACCTTTTTAGCTTCCTTGCTCGCAGTTAACTTGGCTTCGTCAACGATGTCTTTTATTTGGATCATCGCCTGCGTGCGGGCTTCCTCGCGGAGAGAATCAATCAGTTGGTTTCTTGCATCCTCTGCAGATAAGCCTGCTATAGATTCCATCTGTTGTATATGCTGATTTTTAAGTACTTCAACTTCTTCCTGCTTAACCCGGGTTACTTCGATCTGCTTCTCGAGATTACCTTTTACACCATCAAGCTCCTGCTCCTTTTTAGTGAGATTATCCAGCTTCTGATTGATTGACTGCTCTTTTTGCTTAACAGAATTTTCGCGCTGGTTGATCACGTTGTTCTTATTGCTAATTTCCTGTTCGTGATCAGCTTTCATCTGCAGAAATCTTTCCTTCGCCTCAAGAAGCTTGTCTTTTTTTAATATTTCAGCATTGATCTCCGCCTCTTTAAGTATTTTTTTCACCTTGTTCTGAGCGCCGATCTCCTGGTTCTTCAGGAGTTTCCCGAGAAGAAATCTTCCTATCACTACCCCCCCGGCCAATCCAAGTAGAACGTAAAGTAGAATCTGTAGTATGTCCATAATTATTTATATATAAAAAACCGCATAATATTTTAAGTTTCATGTACTGCAAAAGCTTCTTAGGTTAGGGCTGGGATCTCATCTGAATAAATCAAATGATCCGCCGGCAACCCTGAAGCTTTAAATAGTGAAACTTAAAAAACTTAACTGCGGTTAAATCTTTATTGCTCTATGTATAAAGAAAGATACTACTTTGAGAAAAAATTAGTTAACAGCTGGTCCAATTCATAAACTTTTTCTGATACATCCGTGTCATCATGCATTACCTTTTTCTCGGCCTTCAGCGTAGCTGTAGCATAATGTAACACACACATCGATAACAAATCTTGTTTATCCCGAACCGCATAATTGTCCTGATATTCTTTTATGCGGTCATTTATTATTTTAGCTGCCCTTCTTATTACCTCTTCTTCTTCCATGTTTACCTTTAATGGGTAAACCCTGTCAGCAATATTTATTTTTATGGAGATTTCTCCCATTTGAGCTTGGTTCACTAAGTATTACTTTTTAAGCAATACAATACACTTATCTATTTCGCGTACAAATTCGGTAATTTTTTGCTTTATGTCAAGACTTTTTTCATTCACTCCCAATTCAGTGCTTTGCATTCCTTCAAGTGAGCGGGCCAGCGTGAGTACCCTCAACCTCTCCTCCAGATCTTTATTCTTGCTATCCGAATTCAGGATGTCTTTCTTTTGAGATCCGTTCTCGCGCTTTAACAGATCATTTTCGTCCTGCAAAGCCGTGCAAAGGTCAATTAGCCTGCTGGTTTTATCGAGTACTATACTTAGCTGATCGGCAACTGTCATTTTGAGTTGTACGTTATACGTGGTACGTTATACGTTTAAATATCGGTTAAAATCAAAATTCAATTATTAAGAAAGGATTAACGTACAACGTAGCACGTATAACGTAAAACGTATAACGTATAACTTTATTTACTTCCTAATCTCCGCTCCTGCCTGTTTCTCGAAATTAAGAATTAATTTCTGCATGATTGCGTCAATCTGCTTATCTGCCAGCGTTTTTTCTTCATCCTGCAAAATAAAGCTTAATGCATATGATTTTTTGCCCGCGGGAAGTTTATCGCCTGCGTACACATCAAACACATTTACTTCTTTAAGAATGCTTTTGTCGGTTTTCAGGGCGATCTGTCTCAGTTGATCAAAGGACACTTCGCTATTCAGCAGCATGGACAGATCCCTTCTAACCGAGGGAAATTTGGAGACCTCATGGTATTCGATCTTATTGTTCCTGACTGATCGGGAAATAAGATCCCAGTCGAAATCCGCATAAAATGCATCACCGGAAATATCCAGCTTCTTCAAAGCCATTTTTGAAACCATACCAAATTCAACCAGCGCCTTTTCACCTCTGAGATATACTATTCCTGAGGAAAAGTTGCCGTTTGTGGTTTCGTCAGACCTAAGACTTTTGATGTTCAGACGCGAAATGATCAGGTCTACGGCAGACTTCAAATTATAAAATCCGGCTGGTCCGCCCTTAGAACCCCAGTTTTCAGCTTCCTTAGACCCGGCAATAAAAATCGATAAGCGCTGATTCTCTTTATAAGTTTCCCCGTCAAGACTGTAAACCTTTCCGAATTCAAATAATTTAAGATCAGGATTTCTCCGATTTTGATTGTAAGATATCGCTTCCAGACCCGAAAAAAGTAGGCTTTGACGCATCACATCCAGGTCATTGCTTAAAGGGTTTAAAATTTTAACCGCCTGTTCAGGATTTGACGAATAGCTTAGCCTGGTAAGTGAATTGCTCAATATCTCAAAAAATCCATTGCCTGTAAGAAGATCGGCCACCTGGTTTAGCATAGCTTCTTTATCAGGTTTAACGGTATAATTTAAAGAAGCCCTGATCTGAGTGGGGATGTCCACATTATTATAATCATGGATCCGGAGAATCTCCTCGATGATATCGACCTCGCGGGTTACGTCAACCTTATATGCAGGCACCTGCAAAGTCATCCCTACTTCAGTCTCAGAAATAATAGTTATGCCTAAGCCTGTCAGCGTTGAGCGGATCTCTTCGGCTGCGATCTCTTTGCCGATCAGCCTGTTCACATTTTTATAGGATATCTGGATGTCAAAGGGTTTCGCAGGAAAAGGGTATACATCAGAGATGTCTGAGGAAATATATCCTCCTGCCAGCTGGCAAATTAAAATAGCGGCTCTTTTCAAAGCAAAAACGGTCATTTCAGGATCTGTCCCTCGTTCAAAGCGGAAAGAAGCATCGGTTTTTAGACCGTGACGTTTAGAAGTTTTCCTTACTGACACTGCATTAAACCAGGCGCTTTCCAGGAAGATATTTTTGGTTGATGCATTTACTCCGGAAGATATTCCGCCGAATACCCCGGCAATACACATCGGTTCCGCTGAATTACATATCATCAGGTCGCCGGCTGATAATTTGCGTTCGGCTTCATCAAGCGTTCGAAACGAAGTTCCCTCTGCGCATTTCCTGACAAACACCTGGTTTCCCTTTACGGCATCTGCATCAAAGGCATGTAAAGGCTGCCCGAGATCATGCAATACATAATTCGTAATATCGACAACATTGTTGATCGGACGGATGCCAATCGCATTCAATTTTTCTTTAAGCCATTCCGGGGATTGCCCGATAGTAACGCCACTTATTGTGAGAGATGAATATCGCGGACAGGCTTCCGGATCTTCAACGTTCACCGCTATGGTCAGAGACTTATCCTTGATTTTAAAATCCGAATTATCAGGCATAACTACCGGCAGCTGCAGGTAAGCTGCCAGATCACGGGCAACGCCCAGGTGAGATGCGGCGTCAGCACGGTTCGGCGTAAGGCCAATCTCAAAAACGTAGTCGTCCTGCATATCGAAGTAGTCCTTCGCCATCGAACCTGCTACGGCATCCGAACGAAGAACCATGATACCATCATGATCTGTGCCCAAACCAATTTCATCTTCAGCGCAGATCATCCCTTCAGACAATTCCCCGCGGATCTTTGATTTGTTTATCTTAAAAGGCTCTCCGGAAACAGGATGTACGGTTGTATTAACTTTAGCAACGACCACTTTCTGTCCGGCTGCAACGTTCACTGCGCCGCAAACTATCTGCAGATCTTGTCCCGGCCCAACATCTACCCGGGTAACTTTTAACCTATCTGCATTGGGATGCTGTACACATTCTTTTACAAATCCTACCACCAGGCCATCCATACCACCCGGAACGCTCTGTACCTTTTCGAGACCTTCTACCTCCAATCCAATATTGGTTAATATCAAAGACAGTTCTTCAGGGGTTTTATCTGTTTGAATGAATTGCTTCAGCCAGGTGTACGAGATCTTCATGTTGTAAAAATGATAAACGACAAAGATAGAAAGAGATGTGAGATATGAGATATGAGATGTGAGATATGAGAGGCCCTAAGACTGAAATAAGCGATATTCGATATTAATTACGAATTAAAAATTACGAATTATGATTTGCAGAACGGCACATCCTCGCTTTTTAAATACAATACCTGAGCCTACCAATCCTAAATTCGTAATTTCTAATGCATAATCGTAATTCACATCATTATACCCTCATCTGCAAAACTGAAGAATCCCTGATCAGTTATAATCAAATGATCAAGTACGGGCATATCCAAAAATTGTCCGGCAGTCCGTAATTTTTTTGTCAGTTCCAAATCGGCCTGGCTTGGTCTTAAATTTCCGGAAGGGTGGTTATGAGCCAATATAACCGACGCCGCATGATTTTCCAGGGCGATGTTAAAGATGATCTTGGGATCGGCAATTGTACCTGCCTGACCTCCTTTACTTACCAGGTGCTTAGACATTATCTTATTCGCACGATTCAGCAGTAAAATCCAGAATTCCTCGTGGTTCAGATCTTTAAACTGGGAGGCAATTGCGTGATAGACATCAATGCTTGTATTTACCTGGATAAGATCAGCCGGGCTTGTATCGTTCCTTCTGCGGCCAAGCTCAAGTGCAGCAATAATCGTAATAGCTTTAGCTTCTCCAATCCCTTTAAACCGGCTAAGCTCATTTATACCAAGCCGTGCAAGTTGGTTGAGGTCATTACCGCACGAGTACAGGATCCGCTTGCTGAGCTCCACAGCGCTTTCATCAATACTGCCTGAGCCGACAAGAATGGCCAAAAGTTCCGCATCACTTAGGCTCCTCCTACCCAGCATCGTTAACTTTTCGCGGGGCCTGTCCTCTTCAGCCCAGGCCTTGATCGTTATTTTATGATTGTATGTTTCCATAAAATAAATCTAACCCAATTGAATGCAAATAAAAAAAGGGGTGCCGAAATGCTCGGAACCCCTTATTTAAAGGTCTTATTTAAACTCTTATTTCAGTCCATTAACAAATTTTGTCAGTTTCGACTTATTATTTGAAGCTTTATTTTTGTGAATGATGTTCTTTTTTGCCAAACGATCAAGCATAGAAATCACTTTACTTAAAAGGGGAGTTGCTTCTGATTTATCCGTTGTAGTGCGTAATCTTTTGATAGCGCTTCTGGTAGTTTTCGCCTGGTAGCGATTACGTAAACGTTTAGCTGCGTTTGATCTTATTCTTTTTATTGATGATTTATGATTTGCCATTTCTTAAGCTTATTTTTCCGTCCCTCTTTTAAGGACTGCAAATATATGGTGATTATTTTAAAATACAAAGCTAAATTCAAAAAAATCAAAACCAGCTTCTCTTCATAATTAAATCTGCCGTGCGTGTTTTTAATGTTAACCGATCCCTAAATATTTCGCCCGGAAAGTTCATTGACAAATGAATACTGTGTAATTTTAATCATGCGCAGGAACTATTTTATACTGATCTTCATGGCTCCGGCGCTGCTTAGTTTCTCGTGGGGGTTTTTTGCGCACCAGAACATCAACAGGCTTGCTGTGTTTACCCTCCCATCCGGGATGATCCGGTTTTACAAAAGCAATATTCGCTTTATAACAGAACACGCGGTAGATGCAGATAAAAGACGTTATGCTGATACTGCAGAAGCGCCAAGGCATTTTATAGATACAGACCGCTACGGACTGGCCCCTTTTGATAGTGTTCCGAAAAAATGGAAGGAAGCCGCTGATAAATACTCCGAAAAAGTCTTGCAGGAAAATGGAATTGTACCCTGGCAGATTGAACGGACGTATTATTCACTGGTACGGGCTTTCAGGGACCGTGACTCACTACGCATTCTCAAATTATCTGCAGATCTGGGCCATTATGTGTCAGACGCACACGTACCGTTGCATACCACAGAAAACTACAATGGTCAGCTGACCGGCCAAACCGGGATCCATGGCTTTTGGGAAAGCCGTCTCCCGGAGCTCTTTCATAACGAGTATGATTTTCTTGTCGGACCCTCCCTATATTTGAATAACGTACTGGATGAAGCATGGAACATTGTAAAAGGGGCGCAAAGTCTGAAGGATTCTGTTTTGCTCATCGAAGCGCGCCTTAGCCGAACTTTTGCTTCTGACAGGAAATACAGCTATAGTGAGCGCAACGGAAGAATTGAAAAGCAATACTCAGAAGAATTCTCAAGGCTTTACCATGATGCGATGGATGGAATGGTCGAAAAACAAATGCGTTCATCCATACTAAAAAGCGGCAGTTTCTGGTATTCGGCCTGGATTGATGGCGGGCAGCCTGATCTTAAAAATTTACGTAAAAGGGAGATCACTGAGCGAGAAAGAAAAGACCTTGATAAAGAAAAGAAACTATATGAACAAGGGAAAACCATCGGAAGACCTGAAAACTAAATATCTTCACTGTTCATGGTCCGCCTGGCTTTTATTGCTGCAAAAAGTGCTGGCAGGATAGTTAATACGATGATAATGAGCATTACATACGTAAAATGCTCTTTGATAAACGGAATATTCCCAAATATAAAACCGATTCCCAGAAAACTAACGATCCAAAGTACACCGCCCACAATATTATAATACGTAAAAAGACTGAATTTCATCTTTCCCACACCAGCTACAAACGGTGCCAATGTCCTGAATATCGGCATGAAACGGCTTATAATCAACATATTACCGCCTTTTTTATCGAAATAATCCTGTGTTTTTACATAGTATTCCAATTTCAAGACCCTGTTTCCGGGCTTAAAGACCTTGGGACCAAAATAATTCCCCAAAGCATAATTTAATGTGTTCCCGGTGATCGCTGCGAGTATTAGCAAGATGCCCATCAGATAGATATCAAGACCAGTTCCACCTTTAGCAATTAAAGCGCCCACTGCAAAAAGAAGAGAGTCCCCTGGGAGGAAAGGGGTTACGACAAAACCGGTTTCCGCAAAGATCACTATAAAAATAATGAGATAGGTCCAGGTACTGTATTCACTGACGATCTTTATAAGATACTGATCAATATGAAGTATGAAATCAAATAGCTCGGAGATAATTTCCAATGGAGAGTGTTTGTAAAGGGTAAATAAATAATAAATACGGATCTAAAATAATAGTTAAGCCTGCTTAAAGTTGAGCTGATTTTCTTCTCTTTTCACGGATTAATTCGATTACCGGCGGCAGTATTGAGAGTATTATTATCCCGAAAATGACATAGGTGAAATTGTCTTTGATAACGGGCAATCCTCCAAAGAAGTATCCTATAAACAAAAAGGAAACAACCCAACAGAATCCCCCAATCACATTATATGAAGCAAATCTTGAGTAGGTCATCGTTCCGATGCCTGCTACAAAGGGGGCAAATGTCCTGATGATTGGAATAAACCGGGCGTAAATTATGGTCTTTCCCCCATGCTTATTGTAAAACTGCTGCGTTTTTTCCAGGTATTCAGCTTTTAGCCACTTATATTTTCCACTGAATGCTTTTGGTCCGATATAATTTCCGATATGATAATTTACCAGATCGCCAGCAATGGCAGCAACGATCAGCAGGGCGCACATCAAAAAAATATTAAGCCCGCTTTCCGGCTTTGCTATAATGGCGCCTGCGGCAAAGAGAAGTGAATCGCCGGGCAGAAACGGTGTAACAACAAACCCTGTTTCGGCAAAAATGATAAGAAATAGGATGAGATAGGTCCAGGTTTGATACTCCTGAACGATTTCAATTAAATGCTTGTCGATATGAAGAATAAAATCGATAAGCTGCTGAATAAGTTCCAATGTCGTTCTAGTTTGTGCAAAAATAGAAAGCTCAGGTTAAAAGACCTGAGTTTTCTGTTTTAATTGCAATGGGATTACTAATTAAGCTAATTGATTAAGCGTAGGTATTCAGCATAACTGGCATGACCAGCATCAGCACATCTTCCTGTTCATCATGTGTTTGAGGCATTAATAAACCGGCACGATTGGGGCTGCTCATTTCCAGCAACACCTCCTCACCTCCCAGATTATTCAGCATTTCGATAAGGAACTTGGCGTTGAAGCCTATTTCCATATCCTCGCCTTCGTATTGGCAGCTAAGGCGCTCATGTGCTTCATTTGCAAAGTCGATATCCTCTGAAGAAATATTAAGCTCGCTGCCGCTGATTTTCAATCTCACCTGATGTGTGGTCTTATTGGCAAAGATTACGACCCGCCTTAAGCAGTTCAGAAACAGCGAACGGTCTATGATCAGCTTATTAGGATTATCTTTAGGTATTACAGCTTCGTAATCAGGATACCGCTCATCAATGAGGCGGCAGATCAGGTTAATATTTCCAAACCGGAAAAATGCACTCGTATTATTATATTCAATAGCAACATGTACATCTTCTGATGGCAACGATGATTTTAACAGCGTTAAGGCTTTCTTCGGAAGAATAAATGTTGTTGCAGCGTCTGATTTTGTGTCAAGTCTGCGATATCTCACCAGTTTATGAGCGTCTGTAGCCACAAAGGTAATATGCTGCGGACTTAACTGGCAATAAACACCGGTCATAGCCGGACGCAATTCATCGTTACTTACTGCAAAAAGAGTTTTATTAATAGCTTCGGCAAGTACAGATGCCGGCATAGCTACAGAGGAAGCGTTCTCCACCACCGGGATCTTTGGAAAATCGTCCCCGTTTTCTCCGCTTAGTTTATATTTCCCATCACCTGCACTGATTTCAATAGAGAAAGTCTTGTCATCTACCGAGAAAGATATCGGCTGGTCCGGCAGTGTCTTTAATGTCTCAAGAAGGATCTTTGAGGGAATAGCCACCTTGCCGTCCTCTTTAGATTCGACGTTCAGCGATGTGGTCATGCTCGTTTGCAGGTCAGTCGCAGAAACAGTCAGTAAGCCGTCTTTTATCTCAAACAGAAAGTTTTCCAGGATTGGCAGGACTGTACTGCTGCTGGAAGCTCCGTTGACCGCAAGCAGCTGCTTTAATAATGTAGACGTTGAAACTATAAATCTCATATTTATATATCTGAAAAACAATAATAGTAAAGCTTTTTGGTTATCCTAATCAGCTGTTAAACGGTATAATCGGGTGGAATTAAGCAAGAACCACGGCGTAAAAATATACAATTTAACGTGCATACTTCCTAATGCGGAAGTAATGTTGAAAAATACCGCATACTATCAACATTATAAGTGGCAAAGCGATATTAATAAATTGCCAAAACGTTTTCTCCTCACGGATTTTTGCTTTGTCAAGTAAGCGGAGCTTAATTTCCTTATTCCGGAGACCGATGATACCCGAGTCATCCATCATGTAATCTGCTGCATTAAGAAGCAAGTTCTTGTTGGCATACTGCAGTTCGGTGTAACGATCAAAACCCAGTGGAAAATGAGATCCGTCTTTGGCATTTATCTGGTTTTTAAACAAGTCCCCATCAGCAAGAACAAGCATTTTGCCCGGTTTACTTTTTTCAGGAATATTAACTTTTTCGCTTATCCCGGGAGGAACCGGACGGTTCCGGAAAACTGAGGGGAATTCGCCCTCGAGGAGTACTCCTGCAGCTTTTGGCGCACCCTGAAATAATTTCGGATCCGGCTCGTTCTCAACCATCTGAAGCGATAAAAGGGTGGGAACTTCAATTTTTCTGTTAAATGGAGAGGATGATAAAATAACTTCGCTCCGCACACCGCTGACAGCAATAAGATCTATGGTCGAAGAGAATTCTGAACGGATACCATCCAGGTTCTTAACCAAAGGATGTGTTGAAACGGGTACAAAAACAGGATAAAACAACCAAGGGAGAAGCCGGATCTGCGACTGCCCGCCTACGTCGCCGACGTTTATCGGGATCTGTGCGCTATTGATATCAGCAATCAGGTCATAATTGATCCTGACACCATATTTGAAAAGCATGTCGTCAAGATTCAGCTTTTTGGGAAAGGCAAGCTGCTCCCCAGCGTCTCGCAGACTGTCGAGTTCGGCATTTACCTGGTCTATTGCCCATAAAACCCGCCCGCCGTTCATTACGAAATAATCGATCTTGTATTTCTCCGCTTCCGTAAATTCTTTATCCGGCTTAGCGATAATAAGTAGCCTGAGCTTATCCAGGCCCGCAAAAGTGATAGTGCCCAGGTCTACCCGGCCAACCTCATATACGTCCCTCAGGGAATTTATCGCATCGTTCAACTGAAGGTCACTAAGTTCATCGTGACCTTCAGAAAATCCTATCCGTTGAACTTTCTTACCGCTTAACTTCTTTATTGCACTCGCAAAAGCGTATTCAAGATTCTGAATTGAGTTATTTATCACTTCTTCATAACTAACACCCGACCTTGTTTGTAAAAGCTTTACCGGGATTTGCAAGCCTTTATAGGTAATTAAAGCAGCTGGAAATATTATTTTCTGCGATCTTCCGGCTTCATTATCAACGGTTACATTAGTTGGTTCAATACCTTTTTCAAATAGCTTTTGAAAGGTTTCTTGCTGGGCTTGCTCATTTCCCACTACGGGATTTACAAAGTCAAAGGTCAACCTGTTGTTCGAATGTGCCTTAAGGTCCGTTAAAATATCAAATGTTGAACTTCTGAGGCGTTTAAAAGGAGCCGGAAAGTCAGCGCCTTCCAGATACACAGTGACTTGTATAGTCTCATCCAGTCCCGACAGGATATCTTTAGTAATCGGAGAAAGTGTATATCGTTTCTCAGCCGTGAAATCAATGCGGGTAAATGCGATTGAAGAAATTATATTAACTAAAAAAATAATCAGGATAGATATTGTAAGATATTTCAGATCAGTCTTGCGTTGGCTCACCATTTTCTGCCTCCCAGGATCGTTTTGGTGAACAGCAAAAACAGGCCGATAAAGCTCAGAAAATAGATAAGATCGCGGGTATCAAGAACTCCCCGGCTTATGGATTGATAGTGCTGGCTTATTCCCAGAGCTGCCAAATAAGTATTCACTTGCTGCAAAGCTAATAGCTGACTTAGCGAGTCAAGGCCCGAGAAACTTAAAAAACATAAAAACACAGCGACCGTAAAGGCAATGATTTGATTTCTGCCAATTGAGGATGCAAATAAGCCTATGCTTACGAAAGCGCCCCCCAGCAGCATCAGGCCAAGGTATGAACCGATAACCGCGCCGGTATCAACATTCCCTTTGATAACACCCAATTGATAAACTGAGATATAATAAATAAATGTTGGCACTATGGTTAATATAACGATAGCCAGTGAAGCCAGGAACTTACCTGAAACGATATCCCAATCAGTTACCGGGCGGGTTGCCAACAGCTCAAACGTCCCGTCCTTTCTTTCCTCAGCCAACGAGCGCATAGTTATTGCCGGAATAAGGAACATAAAAATATAGGGTGCGATATTAAAAAAGCTTTCCATCCCTGCATATCCATAGTTCAGAATGCTGGATTCAGGAAAAATCCATAAAAACAGGCCTGTAACCGTTAAAAATGCAGTAATAGTAATGTATGCTACTAATGAGCTAAAAAAACCTGTGATCTCTTTGTATAATATGGCTAACAATGTATTTTTCCTAAAAAATTTTAATTCTACCGGACCTGACCCTAACCCTGCCCAAATTCCCGGCGCCCATTTGTCAATTCTATGAAAATATCTTCCAGGGTTTTACCATGGTGCGACGCTTTCAGAGAGCCCAGGCTATCATCAGCTACGATCTTTCCATTATTTATTATAATTACCTGGTCACAAACCGCTTCGACTTCCTGCATGATGTGCGTTGAGAGGACCAGGGTCTTGGTCTTTCCCAGTTCTTTGATCAGTTTTCGAATACCTACCACCTGGTTAGGGTCCAATCCCGAAGTTGGCTCATCCAGGATCAAGACTTTGGGATCCGGCAGTATAGCCTGTGCTAATCCTACCCGCTGCCGGTATCCTTTAGACAAAGCGCCTATTTTTTTGAATTGCTCATCTCCCAGTCCGGTAAGATCGATCACCTCATTGATACGTTTTTGCTTGTCGTTAACCTGGTGGATATCACAGATAAAACCCAGCGCCTCTTTCACATACATTTCAAGGTACAGCGGGTTATGTTCCGGAAGATAACCGATGTTTCGTTTTACTTCCATGGGGTGCAGATTTACATCAAAGCCACAGACATTCGCGCTGCCGGAAGTTTGCGGAATAAAGCAGGTCAGGACCTTCATTGTGGTGGACTTTCCGGCGCCGTTAGTACCTAAAAATCCGAGCACTTTTCCCGCCGAAGCTTCAAATGAGATCCCGTCTATAGCCTTCTGCCTACCATAAGATTTACTGAGGGTTGATACGGAGATGCTCATATACGTCAAAGTTAAATATAGATGTGAGATATGAGATGTGAGATGTGAGAATTTTTTTAGTTTAGAATTGAAGGGTCTCAACTTTCTACTTTCAACTTTCAACTAATTTAAAATCCAATACTATCTTTGTGCTGTTATGAGCAAAAACAACGACGAACTTTTTAAAAATGTGGTTTCCCACGCCAAAGAATATGGATTTGTATTCCCATCCAGCGAAATTTATGATGGATTGAGTGCTGTGTATGATTACGGGCAGCTGGGTGCAGAACTGAAAAATAACATCAAGGCCTACTGGTGGAAAAATATGGTTCAAATGAATGAAAATATTGTAGGGATCGATTCTGCGATCTTCATGCATCCCAAGATATGGAAAGCCAGTGGCCACGTTGATGGTTTTGCAGACCCCATGATAGATAATAAGGATTCTAAGAAAAGGTATCGCGCAGATAACTTAATTGAAGATAAGATCGCCCGTTACCAAAAAGACGGAAAAACTGATAAAGCGAACAAACTTCAATCGGATATGGATACTGCTTTAACTTCTGATGATCTTCCGGCCTTAAAAGCTTTGATAGAAGAACATGAAATAGCCTGCCCGCTATCGGGTACCCGTAACTGGACAGAAGTACGTCAGTTTAACCTGATGTTCTCAACCCAAATGGGCGCCATGGCGGAAGGTTCTGACCAGGTGTACCTTCGTCCGGAGACGGCCCAGGGTATCTTTGTAAACTTTTTAAACGTTCAGAAATCCGGGAGGATGCGCATCCCGTTTGGAATAGCACAAATTGGGAAAGCATTCAGAAATGAAGTCATAGCCCGTCAGTTCATTATGAGGATGCGTGAGTTTGAACAGATGGAAATGCAATTTTTTGTAAAACCGGGGACGGAGATGGAATGGTATGCCCATTGGAAAGAAGCCAGGTTGAAATGGCATCTGGCTGTCGGTACTGCCGCTGATAAATACCGTTTTCATGACCATGTTAAGCTCGCCCACTATGCAAATGCTGCCGTGGATATTGAGTTTGAGTTTCCGTTTGGATTTAAAGAAGTTGAGGGAATCCACAGTCGCACAGATTTTGATCTGAGCCAGCATGAAAAATTTTCAGGAAAAAAGCTTCAGTATTTCGATACGGCCGAAAACAAAAATTATGTCCCATATGTGATTGAAACCTCTATCGGCCTGGACCGGATGTTCTTACTGACCTTATGTAATGCTTACGAAGAGCAGGATCTGGGTACTGAAGATAAACAGGAATCAAGAACTGTTTTGCGTCTTCACCCATGCCTTGCGCCTGTAAAGGCAGCCATATTCCCGCTTACCAAAAAGGATGGTTTACCTGAAAAGGCCCGCGAGATCATGGAAACCCTGAAGCTGGATTTCAACCTTCAGTATGATGAAAAAGACTCCATCGGTAAACGTTACAGAAGACAGGATGCGATAGGAACGCCATTCTGCATCACTGTGGATCATCAGACGCTGGAGGATAATTCAGTTACGATAAGACACCGCGACAGTATGGAACAGGAACGCGTTGGCGCTGATCAGCTGGAAAAAATCATCAGCCACCTGGTCAGTTGGAAGAATCTGTTGAAATAAATGTTCATCATTATTTTAAAAGGCCGCCCTCAGGACAGTCATGGTCGGAAGATTTTTCTTCCGACTTTTTTTGTTTTTAAACACGCCTGA
>JBBJNR010000080.1:0-14989 GCA_037719315.1 Daejeonella sp. | reverse complement strand
TGAATTTACTTTTCCCATAACCGGTTCTTTTAATCCTTAACTTAATAGCATTGGGATAGTGAAAGATCAGCCAAAGGGCATCAGGAATTGGAATAAAGCCGCCGATGACCTGTTTTCCGCAGCAGTATCCAGGATCAGACAACCTATAGAATCAATATTTAACTGGATTATTGAAAAAACCGATATTCAGCGTGCTAGCAAAGTAAGATCCACCAATGGACTTTTTGTCCATGTATTTGGGAAAATTGCAGCAGCTTTTATTTATTTAATCTTTTAACCCTTGATTCGCATTACAACGTAAAACGTACAACGTACAACGTAAAACGTACAACGTAAAACGTAATACCCCTACCCAATCATATACTCCCTAACCCTATCCTTACTAGGCAAGCTTGAGCTGCCCATCAGGTACTCATCAGCCCTTCTAGCCGCTTCCCTGCCTTCAGATATTGCCCAGACAACCAATGACTGTCCCCTGCGCATATCGCCTGCAGCAAATACTTTTATAACATTAGTCATGTATTGCCCTTCAACAGCATTCACATTTCCACGATTATCCAATTCAAGTCCCGCGTTATCAACCAGTCCCTCGTGCTGGGGATGTAAGAATCCCATCGCAAGCAGCGCCAACTGGCATGGCAGCTCACGTTCAGAGCCTTCCACCTCAGCAAACTTAACCGGACGGCCCAAAGAATCCAGTTCCCAGCTTACATCAGATACTAATATTGCCCGAAGTTCTCCTTTTTCGTCTCCCAGGAATTCTTTTGTATTAATGCCCCAAAAGCGTTCACATCCCTCTTCATGGGAACTTGTAGTTTTAAGCACCATAGGATAGGTAGGCCAGGGCATGTTTCCATCACGGTCGGGAGGAGGCTGGTTCATGAGCTCAAACTGTTTTACGGTATTAGCATGCTGTCTGTTTGACGTTCCTACGCAGTCAGAACCCGTATCTCCCCCGCCAATAACGATCACATCCTTTCCCGTTGCCAGGATCTTTTCCTGCGGGAATGAAATGTGGCTTACTGTTTTATTTTGTTGCTTCAGGAAGTCCATTGCAAAATGTACTCCTTTTACATCCCGTCCCGGAATGTTCAGGTTACGCGGTATGGTAGATCCTGCGGCCAGAATAATCGCATCATGCTGATCTATGAATTCTTTCATCCCACCATTTGCTCCAACCTCGGTATTGCAGATAAAATTAATCCCCTCCTCTTCCATCACCTGCAAACGCCGGTCTATGATCGTTTTTTCAAGCTTGAAATCAGGAATGCCGTAGCGAAGTAAGCCTCCTGGTCGGTCATCCCGCTCGTACACCGTAACGGTATGACCGGCTTTATTTAATTGAGATGCTGCTGCAAGTCCCGCCGGACCAGAGCCGACAACCGCAACTTTTTTGCCTGATCTTAAAATAGGTGCGTTGGGTTTAACATAACCTTTTGAAAAAGCTATTTCAATGATGTGTTTTTCTATCTCCTCTATCGCTACCGGTGGTTTATTTATTCCAAGCACACAAGCTGCTTCGCATGGAGCAGGGCAGATCCTTCCGGTAAACTCAGGAAAATTGTTGGTTGAATTGAGAATGAGATAAGCCTCCTCCCATTTACCCTGATAAACCGCATCGTTAAACTCTGGAATTACGTTCCCTAGCGGGCAGCCTGAATGACAAAAAGGTATTCCGCAATTCATACACCTGGCAGACTGCTCATTTAACTTTTCTGCGGGATATTCATTGACAAATTCATTATAATTTTTCACCCGTTCGGCAGGGGCAATTTTCGATGGAAGCTCTCTGCCATACTCCTTAAATCCTGTTACTTTTCCCATTATCCTGCTGATTGCTGAACTTTTTGAAGATGTAAAACCTTTTTGTACTCTTTAGGAAATACTTTTATAAAAAACACTGACTGTTGTTCCCAATCATCAATAATATACCTGGCCACCTGACTTTGAGTGAGCTGAACATGCTTATTAAGAAGCGTCAGGATCTCCTCTTCGTCCTGAGGGGACAAAGGATCCAGGTCGACCATCTCACAATTGCAGTTCGCGACAAACGAATTATCCGGATCATATACCCAGGCAATTCCGCCGCTCATCCCGGCGGCGAAATTCCTGCCGGTTTTGCCCAGTATCAGCGCCCGGCCACCGGTCATGTATTCACAACCATGATCCCCTACACCCTCAACTACAGCTATTCCTCCCGAATTACGGACGGCAAAACGCTCTCCGGCCTGGCCCCTCGCAAATAACTCCCCTGATGTAGCTCCATACAGGGCAACGTTGCCTATAATGATATTTTCCTGTGGCAATGTCGTGCTTTTTACGGAAGGATAGATAACCAACTGCGCTCCTGAAAGGCCCTTTCCTACGTAGTCATTTGCCTCACCTTCGAGCTCAAAAGAGATCCCTTTGGTACAGAATGCACCGAAGCTTTGTCCCGCAGAACCAGTAAATTTGTAATTTATAGTGTTCTGTGGTAAGCCTGCCGACTGGTATTTCTTGGTAATTTCGTTAGAAAGTATGGTCCCCGCGGTTCGGTTGGTGTTTTTAATATCAAATGAAGCAAAGACAGGCGTCTTAGTCTCAATCGCATCCTTTGCATGCTCAAGCAGCTTCCAGTCCAACACATCATCTAATGCATGATCCTGCTTTTCACTGTTGTATAAGGTCATGCTTGACGGATTTTCCATAGAATATAAGATCCCGGAAAGATCAATATTTTTTATCTTCCAGTGATCCACATCATCCCGCATTTTAAGGAACTGAACCTTACCTACCATGTCATTAATGGTTCTGAAGCCAAGCTCTGCCATGATCTCGCGCAGCTCTTCTGCAATGAACCTGAACAGGTTAACAATATGCTCTGGCTTGCCGCTGAATAATTTACGTAATTCAGGATCCTGGGTCGCTACACCGACAGGGCAGGTATTCAGATGGCATTTACGCATCATGATGCACCCGCCCGCTACAAGCGCCGCGGTGGCAACCCCCCATTCTTCAGCACCAAGAAGGGTGGCAATGGCGATGTCTTTTCCGGTTTTCAACTGTCCGTCTGTTTGAAGGACTACCCTGCTTCGTAATTTATTTTTAACCAGTGTTTGCTGGGCTTCCGCCAGACCAAGTTCCCAAGGCAAGCCGGCATGAACAATAGAAGTCAAAGGTGAAGCGCCCGTACCTCCGTCATATCCTGAAATCAGGATCACATCGGCGTGAGCTTTGGCTACCCCGGCAGCGATGGTACCCACACCAGCTTTAGAAACCAGTTTCACACTAATCCGCGCAGCACGGTTTGCATTTTTAAGGTCAAAGATCAACTGAGCAAGATCTTCAATCGAATAGATATCATGGTGTGGCGGAGGAGAGATCAATCCCACACCCGGTGTAGCGTGACGGACCTTCGCGATCCAATCGTCAACTTTGTCCCCCGGAAGCTGTCCCCCTTCTCCGGGTTTTGCACCCTGAGCCATTTTAATCTGTAATTCGTCAGCGTTAGCCAGATAATTTGCCGTTACACCAAACCGCGCGGAGGCAATCTGTTTGATGGCAGAGCGCATAGATCCGCCATCAGGCATCACTTCATATCTTAATTCATCCTCACCGCCTTCTCCGGTATTGCTTTTAGCACCAATACGGTTCATCGCTATAGCAAGCGTACTATGAGCCTCGTGAGAGATTGAGCCGAAAGACATCGCCCCGGTAGCAAAACGCTTCAGGATCACTTCAATGGGTTCAACTTCCTCAATCGGCACCGGCTGGCGGTGATGTGCAAAACCAAGTAGCCCCCGGATAGTGTATAAACTATCCGTCTGCTTATTTATATGAGATGCATACTTCTTGTATACATCGTAGTTGTTGGTTCTTGTTGAATGCTGGAGCAAGTGAACAGTTTCCGGATTGAAAAGATGTGCCTCACCTTTACGTTTCCACTGATAAACACCCCCTGCAGGCAGCAGCTTTACTTCAACACCAGTTCTTCTAAAGCCGGAAAAATGCTTATGCAAAGCTTCCTGTGCGATGTCATCAAGACCCAAGCCCCCGATCCGTGACACTGTTCCGGTAAAATAATGATCAATTACATCTTTGTTAATACCAACGATCTCAAATATTTGTGCGCCATGATAGGACTGCAGTGTCGATATTCCCATTTTCGAGAATATTTTAAGAAGTCCGTCGTTTACCGATTTCGTGTAATTCTTATAAAGCGCTTTGAGATCAAGTGTGGTGTCAAGCTTTTCATCAGTTTTCAGCTTGCGGATAGTCGCAAGGGCCAGATATGGATTGATTGCAGTAGCGCCAAAAGCAATTAAACAGGCAAAGTGATGAACTTCCCAAACATCGCCAGCCTCAAGCATAATTCCAACAGCACCACGCAAGCCCTTTTTTATCAGGTGGTGATGAACGGCTGAAACAGCGAGCAAGGATGGTATTGGGGCATGTTCAGAGTCTATAGCCCGGTCTGAAAGTATCAGGACTTCAAAGCCGTCGTGAACGGCATCCTCAGCATATCGGCATAAACGGTCAAGTCCCCTTTGCAGAGACCCGGACTGACCGTCAGCTTTAAAATAGGTTTGTAAGGTTTTCGCCTGGAACGAGCCTGTGTCTATACTTCTTATCTTTTCAAGCTCCGTATTGCTCAATACCGGATGAGGCAGGGCCACACAATGGCAATGCATCTTATCTTCGTCGAGGATATTTCCGTTATTGCCCATAAATCCGGCAAGGCTCATCACAAGGCGTTCCCGGATAGGGTCGATCGGAGGATTGGTTACCTGTGCGAATAGTTGTTTAAAATAGTTT
This sequence comes from Daejeonella sp., assembly GCA_037719315.1. Classification (GTDB taxonomy): domain Bacteria; phylum Bacteroidota; class Bacteroidia; order Sphingobacteriales; family Sphingobacteriaceae; genus Daejeonella. Next base: position 10,195 of record JBBJNR010000080.1, on the reverse strand, counting down.
GTCAGGTGCTGCGGCCGGTCTGAGAACACGGCCAGCGGGGTATCGGTTCCCATAGAGCCTATCGCTTCTTTACCAAGAAGGGCCATCGGTTTTATCAATGTGTCGATATCTTCCCGCGAATAACCAAATACTTGCTGATATTTAAAGGTAGACTCATTAGACATCTGGGTAAATGCTACCCTTGGCTCTGCCAGGTCCTCAAGCCTTATCTTATAATTTTCAAGCCATTCTGCATATGGCTGTCGGGTAGTGATGGTTTTTTTGATCTCTTCATCATCAATGATTACACCGTTTAACGTGTCAATCACGAGCATCTTTCCAGGTTGCAAACGGCCTTTCTTGATAACTTTTGACTCGTCGACCGGTAAAACCCCCGCTTCTGAAGCCACAATGATCTGATCATCATTCGTGATCACAAAACGCTGCGGGCGAAGTCCGTTACGATCCAGGGTGGCTCCGATCATGTTCCCATCGGTGAAAGCAATCGCCGCAGGGCCGTCCCATGGTTCGATCAATGTAGCATGATACTCATAGAATGCTTTGGTGATGGGATCCATTTGCTCATTGCCATCCCAAGCCTCCGGGATCAGCATCATCATCACATGGGGCAGTGATCTGCCGCAATGAAATAAAAGCTCGACAACATTATCAAGACATGCCGAATCTGACTGATTATTATCAATAACCGGCAGAAGCATATCCATTTCATTTTTACTGAAAAAGGGCGAAGCAAAGGAGCGTATACCTGAATAAAACCAATTCAGGTTTCCCTTAAGCGTATTAATTTCGCCATTATGGGCGATGAATCTAAAGGGCTGAGCAAGTCGCCATGAAGGGAACGTGTTGGTAGAAAATCTGGAATGAATCATTCCAAAGGCAGAAGTGAGACTCGTATCTTCCAGATCATGAAAATAGTGACGTACCTGGCTGCTGGTAAACTCACCTTTGTATATAATTATATTGCTGGATAGCGAACAGATATAAAACTGCTCTTCAGCTCCTTTTACCGTATCACGTATAGTTTTAGTAATATAATTCTTAAGAACGTATAGTTTGCGTTCGAAATCTTCCGGGGTGTGTGCCGAAGCGGGCCTCTCAATAAATACCTGTTCAATATCCGGTTCCGACGAACGGGCAGTCTCTCCTATTATTCCTGTGTTAACCGGAACCTTGCGATAGCCAAGTACTTTAAGACCAAGCTTTTCAGCTGCTTTACCTATAGTTACGCGGCATGTTTCCTTAATGGTAGCTTTCTTTGGGAAGAACAGCATACCTACTCCATAACTTCCCGGATCACCCAGGCTTATGTTGACCTTCAGCGCTTCCTGTTTAAAAAAATCATGTGGAATTTGCATTAAAATTCCTGCACCATCACCTGAATCCGGATCACAACCGCAGGCTCCGCGGTGCTCCATGTTCTCTAAAATAGTAAGGGCATCACTAACGATCTGGTGCGACTTCCGGCCCTTAATATTTGCAATAAAACCAACTCCACAGGCATCGTGCTCAAAAGAAGAACTGTATAAACCCTGTGTTTGGTCGTCAAAATTTGTCATTAATATTCTGGAATTTATGATGTGCCTAAATTAAGAAAAATGAAGGTGATTACTTAATTACCAATAATTTTTGCAACCTGATTAAAAACTATCATTATTCGAAGAGCTAAATTACGATTTTCATAATTTAACCGCAACATCTTTGAAAACTTGATATTTCATCAATTCATTTACGCGCCTGAGACTTATAATTCCATTTTTTTTCTACTTTTGTCGCGGGCAAGTCTTTTACGACCAGCTCCTTTTGAACTCCCCCAGGGTGGGAACGCAGCAAGGGTAGAAGGTTGTAGCGGTGCGATAAAAGGTGCTTGCCCATTTTTTTTAATGAGATAATTTGGAAATTAGCAAATTAGCAAATTAGGTTTTATCTTTATTCATGAGTCGGCTTCCCGCGAGTGAAAATCCAATCGTCCTAAAGATTTTTTCTTTTGCAGTAAACGCCGCGCGGTACTGTAAAACCTTGCAAAATAATAAAGAGTTTCCGTTAGCAAATCAGTTATTTAAGAGTTCTATCTCCATTGGAACCAATGTAAGAGAGGCTCAAAATGCAGAAAGCAAAGCTGATTTTATTCATAAGTTCAAGATCGCAATAAAAGAAGTAGACGAAACTGAATATTGGTTAGCTTTGTGCGCAGAATTGTATCATCATACTGAGGTAAGGGCTCTCACTGATCAATTAATAGAAATTCAAAAAATTATAAATAAAATAATATCAACGAGCAAGAAAATGTAATTTACTAATTTGCTCATTTACTAATTTGCTCATTTAACTTATGAAATTTTTCATCGACACAGCAAACCTCGCACAGATCAAAGAAGCACAGGCTTTAGGTATACTTGATGGTGTAACAACAAATCCGAGCCTGATGGCGAAAGAAGGTATTACCGGGCATGACAATGTTATTAAACACTACATAGCGATCTGTGGCCTGGTTGAAGGTGATGTAAGCGCGGAAGTTATCGCTACGGATTTTGATAATATGGTGAAGGAAGGTGAAATTCTTGCTGCCCTGGATCCGAAGATCGTAGTGAAAGTACCCATGATCGCTGAAGGTGTTAAAGCGATTAAATATTTCAGTTCAAAAGGAATTAAAACCAATTGTACCCTGGTATTTTCTGCCGGACAAGCCCTGCTGGCTGCAAAAGTAGGCGCTACTTACGTTTCTCCATTCATCGGAAGACTGGATGACGTATCTACTGACGGCTTAACCCTTATCGAAGATATCCGTCTGATTTACGATAATTACGGATTTGAAACTCAGATCCTGGCTGCATCTGTTCGTCACCCGATGCATATTATTAATTGTGCAAAAATTGGAGCAGATGTAATCACTGGTCCTCTTTCAGCAATGTCGGCACTGATGAAGCACCCGCTAACAGATAGCGGTCTGGCTCAGTTTTTAGCTGATCATGCGAAGGCAGCAGGGAAATGAGCTGGACGTTTTGCGTGATACGTTGTAAGTCTGGTGGAGAGGCTGAAAGCTAAAAGCCTAAAGCATTTTGCGGAAGTAACAGGTTATTTCGTAATTCGTAATTCGTAATTCGTAATTTAAACATGGTTCGTCAATTCGACATATTGATCATTGGAGGCGGACCGATCGGTCTGTCGTGTGCAATTGAGGCACAGAAAGCTGGTCTATCGTATGTTATCATCGAGAAAGGTTGCCTGGTTAATTCGCTTTATAATTATCCGGCGAACATGACCTTCTTTTCTACTTCAGAAAAACTGGAGATAGGAGATGTACCTTTCGTATCAAATAATATCAAACCAACCCGGGCTGAAGCGCTTGAATATTATCGCCGTGTTGCAGACAAGTACCAAGTAAATATACGCCTGTTTGAAAAGGTGGAGAGTGTGAGAAAAGATACTGGTCAGTATGTTATACAAACCGACAGATCTGAATACACCGCAAAAAACATCATAGTGTCCACCGGATTTTATGATCTTCCAAACCTGATGAACATCCCCGGAGAGGAGCTTCCAAAGGTTAAGCATTATTATAACGACCCGCATTTTTATGCTAAACAGAAAGTTGTTGTAATAGGTGCAAACAATTCATCTGTTGATGCGGCGCTGGAGACCTATCGTAAAGGCGCTGCAGTAACGATGGTAATCAGGGAATCTGAAATTGGCGAACGTGTAAAATATTGGGTTAGACCGGATATTGTTAACAGGATCAACGAGGGAAGCATTAAAGTCTATTTCAACTCGAACTTAAAAGCGGTAAGACCTCATGAAGTTGATATTGAAGGGCCTGACGGGATGGTAACCATACCGAACGATTTTGTTCTTGCGATGACCGGCTATCAGCCTGATTTTTCATTCCTGAAAAAAATCGGGATCAAGCTTTCAGATGATGCTTTGCAATTACCCGAGCATAATTCTGAAACCATGAAAACCAATATGAAAGGTATCTACCTCGCCGGGGTTATATGCGGTGGGATGAATACGCACAAGTGGTTTATTGAGAATTCGAGGGAGCATGGGAGCAGGATTTTGAGAGGTATATTGAATTCTTAGAGGAACTGATAGAGTCTAAACTGAAATTTCATTGTTACCTGTTGCGCATTACGGGTTCTAACCGGAGAAAAATTACGTTTGCATAAAATCCTGAAGCAATTTTATGCATCCAGAACTCGTAACACGTAACTCATAACCCGTAACTAATCAAACTCTAGTCAATCAAACCCATAACCTCCCCAATCGGTTGATCACTATCAATCAGAATCCCCTTCACCTCTGCTGCTTCGCCAGCCATAACATCACGCTCGCGGTCCCCGATAAAATAAGATGCAGAAGCGTTGATATTGAACCTTGCTATCGCCTTCTCAAGCATTAAGGAGCCGGGTTTACGGCAAAGACAATTGCCATTGTATTGCGGATGATGGTTACAGAAATAGACTTCCGTAATGGTGATTCCCTGTGCAGCGTAGGTACTTTTCAGATGGTTATGCATCATGGACAATGTTTCCGGAGAATACCAGCCTTTGGCAAGTCCGCCCTGGTTGGTGATCACGATCAATAAATATCCTCGATTTTGCAGTTCCTTTAGTGGTTCAAAATTGTGCTCCAGGACATGGAAATCTTCAACTCTACATACATAGTCACCCAATTCTTTGTTTAATACCCCATCTCTGTCTAAAAAAACCGCTTTGTTCATGCTACTCGTGTTATCAAAATAATTTGCCAATTGTGTAAAAACATTAACTTTAATTTAGAAAACCAAAACTAAACCAATATGTCAGAAATTAAAACGCAAAAGGAGTTTAAGCCTTACATTGCATCGAACAGTAAAGTGGCCGAATTTACTGTAAAATCAGTTTTACTCGGTGCTATTTTTGGAGTAATTTTCGGAGCGGCAACTGTTTATCTCGCCCTGAAAGCCGGATTGACTGTATCAGCATCCATACCTATTGCAGTGCTTGCCATTTCAATCGGCAGGAAATTCTTTAAGACAACCATACTTGAAAACAATATTATTCAAACAACTGGCTCAGCCGGAGAATCGATCGCCGCAGGGGTAGTTTTTACTCTACCCGGTTTCCTCTTTCTTTCTGCCGGGAGTAATAGTGAATCGTTCTTTTCATACTGGCCTATTTTTTTCCTGGCTGCGTTGGGCGGAATTTTAGGCACCTTAATGATGATACCGCTGAGAAAATCTTTAATTGTGGAAGAGCATGGAAGCCTGCCCTACCCCGAAGGAACCGCTTGTGCCTCCGTTCTGATAGCGGGAGAGAAGGGCGGCGATTTTGCAAAAACCGCATATTATGGGTTGGCATTTGCTTTTGCTTATGCGATATTACAAAAGATTTTTCACGTTATTGCAGAGGCTCCTGCCTGGGCTACCTCCCAAGCTAATAAATACTTTCCATCTGCGACAGTTAATGGTGAGATCACTCCAGAATACATGGGTGTTGGATATATTATCGGACCCAAAATAGCCGGTGTATTAGTTGCCGGCGGCGTGCTGGCATGGCTGGGATTAATTCCCCTGCTGGCTACGCTTGTCCCTGGTGAAACAATTGCCTTACAATTAGTTAAGTTGGGATATCTTAAGGATGTATTGAGCCCCGGCGGACCTGGCGGATGGGACCCGGCTACGAAAACATTTGCCACGACGGCAACTGCGATCTACCAGGCATATGTTAAACAGATCGGTGCCGGGGCGGTAGCTGCTGGAGGCTTCATTACCCTTCTTAAAACTATTCCGACCATCATATCTTCATTCAAATCAAGCCTTGCATCTATCAATAAAACTGCCGAGGAGAAAAAAGCAGTGAAGCGTACAGAGGATGATCTCTCATTTAACACGGTAATATTCGGCAGCATAGCGCTGGTAGCTTTAATGGCAATATTGCCGCAAATTCCGGGCGACTCTATCATAAATAAACTATTGATCGGTGTCCTGGTCATTATATTCGGGTTTTTCTTTGTTACTGTTTCGAGCCGTATCGTAGGATTAATTGGCACCTCATCAAACCCGGTTTCAGGAATGACCATCGCTACGTTAATGGGTACGTGTCTTATTTTTATCAGTATCGGCTGGACTGGACAGTTATATGAACCGATGGCCCTGGTGGTGGGAAGCATGATCTGTATAGCCGCTGCCAATGCCGGGGCAACTTCACAGGATCTGAAAACAGGCTATATTGTGGGCGCTACCCCGAGGTATCAGCAGCTTGCTCTGTTTGTAGGCGCAATTGTTTCCGCTGTTGTGATTGGCGTGACCTTGTCCATTCTGGACCGTCCGAATGCCGAAATGATATCGCAGGGAATAAATCATGCCATTGGTACAGAAATGTATCCTGCACCACAGGGAACGTTAATGGCAACCTTAATAAAAGGATTGCTTTCATTTAACCTCGACTGGCAGTTTGTACTTGTGGGGGTATTCCTGGCAATTACGGTTGAGCTTTGTGGCGTAAAATCACTTTCGTTCGCAGTAGGGGCTTATTTACCATTATCCACCACTTTACCCATTTTCGCTGGTGGCGCTATCAAGGGACTGGTAGACAGACGGTCGAAAAATAAGCATTTAAAAGAAGAGGATGAGGATCTCGGCAGAGGCAATCTTTTTGCAACAGGGTTAGTAGCAGGTGGTGCATTAATGGGCGTCATCTATGCTTTCCTGATGGCTTTTGAAAGCACATCGGGCCCGGTGGGCAGCCTGAATATGGAAGAGCATCTTGTTAGTGCTTTAGGAGAAGGCGGGTTTCAGGTTCTGGGATTTGTGTTTTTTGTCGTGATGGGGCTTGCTTTATATAGGATTGCTACTAGTAGGAAATAGTGATGGGTTATGTGTTATGGGTCACTTTTGTCCGGTTATAAATTTGGAGCTTAGTCATTCCGGCGTCGTGGTTATCACAACTTATAATTTATTTGGGACCCTGGCTTTTTGGCAAGCAAAAATTCTTTGGAATTTAAAGAATAAAGGCTGTATGGTTTCAGGTGGCCCAAGTCTGAAAATTCTGCTATATTGATCAAGCATTTTCAGAATCAATTATGACACAAAATTTCAGGCTAATACCTGACGAAGCATTTGGCAGTAAGGCAATTGTACGCATCCGGGATATTGGCGCAGTGGTTCACAACTACCAATTATTTAAAGCTAAAGCGGATGCGACCGGGACAATTTGCGCCGCCGTTCTGAAAGGCGATGTTTATGGTCTTCAGATAAAAGATGTGGCGCCAGCGCTTTATAATGACGGCGCCAGGTACTTTTTCATTGAAGAGCTTGGGGAAGGTATCGAGCTTCGCAACATCCTGCCGGAGGATAACATTCGCATTTACGCACTTGGCGGACTTCTTCACAACGAAGAATCCTATTTTAAGCAATATAATATTGTTCCCTGCCTCAATTCACTTGAACAGCTGAAGCGATGGAATTCGTACTGTAAAGTTCATGGAAAGGGTTCTGCCATCATTCACCTGGATACGCATATGAACAGGCTTGGGTTTTTAGATGATGAGGTCGGCATGCTGAGCGAGCATTATGCTGAGCTAACCTCTCACCTGCAAATCGAATTTATCATCAGTCATTTCTACGACATTAAAGGGTCTGACCATTCGAATTGCTTCAGGCAATTGGAAGTACTGGAGGGATATCGCGCTGCGCTTCCTGATATACCCGTGTCATTTGCCTGTACCGATAGTGTGATCCTGCTTGACAACAATATTTTTAATTTTGATATGATCCGTCCGGGGATAGGCTTGGTTGGAGGCGCTCCGAATGCCGGGCATCCTATATCTCCTGACGCTAAACATACCATGGAGGTCTATGCAAAAATATCACAGATAAAAACTGTGAAAGCCGGGCAAACGGTAGGTTACGGCGGGGCGTATACTACCAAAAGAGATATCAAACTCGCATTGGTACACATTGGGTATAAGCACGGTTACCTGCGGTTGCTGAGTGAGACAGATGTGAATCCTAAAGGTGTGTACATGTTTATAGCCGGCTATCGTATTCCCCTTGTCGGGAAGATCTCATCAGGGGCAACTACAGTTGATGTGACTGACGTACCGGAGGATATATTGGAAACTTGTCATTATGCCGAAGTGATCGGGCCCAACGTGGACATTAAAATGCTTGCGGATATTAGCGGTTGTTGTGACATCCTGGGATCTCTTGGAGGAATAAATAGCCGGATCGCTGATTATACGCTTGACAATTTTCTTAACAAATTTAATCTGGTCAGCCATAACCCAGACCATGAAATTTGATATCCAGGCAATAAGATCCCAGTTTCCGGCATTAAACAGAATTGTTAATGGCTTTCCGGCGGTGTATTTCGACAGTCCCGGAGGTACGCAAACCCTGCAGTGTGTTATCGACAAGATGGTTGAGTATATGATCCATCACAATGCCAATAGCGGCGGTGTGTTCACCACGACAATGGGCCTGATAAATTTGAAACGGGGACATTAAACCATGAGGCTATCGCCGGCGCGGGAGAAGCGATTAAGTTTATTGCTGAAATAGGAAAAGATCATTCTGAAATGTTAGAGGACTGTCCTATATCCTATAGCGCGCGGAGACAAAATGTTATCTGCGGTATGCTTGCGCTTGAAAATTATGAAATTCCTCGGCGGATTATTTTAAGGAGGAACTGGTAAAAATTACGGGGTTAAAGCTTTATTGGCCACCTAAAGACCAGCTTTGTACGTCAACTATATCATTCAGGTTGAAAAATATCCATCCGCTTGACGTGGCTAAGCATTTGGCGGAGAAAGGTATTTTTGTATGGGCAGGCGGATTTTATGCTGTAGGGCTCATGAGGGCCCTTGGGTTGAACGATACTGGCGGGATGGTAAGAATACTTGCCCCGTATAACACCAGGGAAGAGATTGATCGTACACTGGCGGAGATTAGAAATATTGTTGAGCAATCCACTAAAAGTTGAATTTCCGCGTTATAGGGTTAAACCGCAAAGGGCGGAAAGTTTTACGCAAAGAACATCAAGAACTTTGCATTCTGAGAATAAACAAGAAACGCACATACTTCACGAAAGCAATTTTAGCGAACTTTGCGTCTTGCCTCGGCGACCTTTGCGGTTAAGTTTGAGCACAGGGCACACAACTGGACAAGCCCTTCACAATGTATTTGTTATAGATTGCATGAACTGGTATGAGAATTGATTGAATACCATATCCAACCACTAACCCGGAAGGCATTAGAACCAAATAAATGAGCAAAGTATTTACAATAACAAATGGCTTAGAAAACCTTGGCGCTTTTCGTACAGGGGGACAAGGTTCTGTGTACAAAGGAAGGCGGATAGGTGAAATTATTACCGCTGTAAAACTTCTGCCAACTCCTATTTATACGGAGAGCCTCGAGGACAAGAACCTCCGGGATTTCAACAACGAAGTCGAAAAACTAAAAAAAGTTAATGAAAACCCAAGTCCGAATGTCGTGAAAATCCTGAGCTCCGGGCTGACAGATAGCGGGTCATTCCCTTTCATTGAAATGGAATATATTGAGGGACATGATCTTGAGGAACTGTTAAAGCCGCCCTATGATCCTGTCTTCAAATTAAAGGATGTGATCAGGGTCACAGAACAGTTGGCCAACGCACTCGCTCATTGTCATTCTGTGAACGTAAAACACGGCGACATAAAAAGCAACAATGTAAAATACAATGCACATACGGGGAATTATGTGCTGTTAGATTTTGGTTTAGCCATTATGTCGGACGAGCAGAGACGCACCAGCTTACGCCAGGCAGGGGCTATAGAATTTATGGCTCCGGAGCAGTACGAGGGTTTAATGCTGGTTGAGTCGGACATCTATAGTTTTGGAGTGGTACTTTATGAGCTTTTAGCGGGCCAGGTTCCCTTCCCATTGTTTGACAACGGTGAAACTGCACGAAACAACGTAAGGATTTCTCACATAGAAACCCCTGTTCCGGACGTAGCGGAGGTCAGAAAGCAAAATCTGCCGGCCGCCTGGACCAATGAACAGAAAGAAAGGGAAATGCAAATCCCACAGTGGCTGCTTATTCTCCTGGAAAAATGCCTTGAAAAAAACCCCAAAAACAGGTTCAGTAATGGCATTGCATTACAGGATTTTATTGTGCAAAACAGCATTTCTCAGGCGCAATTAAATAAACTGGGAGCGAAAGACCGGGAACCTTTA
>JBBJNR010000079.1:0-15047 GCA_037719315.1 Daejeonella sp. | reverse complement strand
CGATATCACTTGAATTTACCAGCTGGATACTTGGAATCTCTACGTTATCGAGCAGGATCAATGGAGATGAACCTCCTGCGATAGATCCTATCTGACCCCTGATTTTAATGATCGGATCAGATCCAACCTCCCCGCTTGGAAGCCTCACACTTACACCTGCAACAGCGCCCTGCAACGCCCTGCCGGCATCAGCAACTGGTCTGCCTAAGAGGGTTTTCTTGACGTCTATCGTTGAAACAGCACCGGTCAGGTTGCCCTTGCGCTGAGTTCCGTAACCTACAACAACAACCTCATCGATACTCTGCATGTCTGAACTCAACACCACGTTGACAGTGTTTGAAGTCCCGACAGTCTTTTCCTGTGTAGTGGTGCCAATAAAGCTGAATTGTAAAACAGCCCCCTGGTTTGCCCTGATAGAATAGTTTCCATCAGCCCCGGTTGTAACTCCGGTGTTTGTTCCCTTGACCTTTACAGATACCCCGGGAAGCGGGCCGGTATTGTCGCTAACACTTCCTGTAACAGTTTTTTCCTGTGCTACAGCAGTGATGACAAACAAGAATACCCCCAACAACATAAGTAATGCTTTTTTCATACTTGGTTTAATTAAGTTTTCTTTTTATTATTACTGTCTACCACACCTAATATGTGTGGATATTTTCACTAAAGTTTGCATTAATTGCACATATACGCAACTAAAACGTCGAAAAAATCGGACTATCTGTGTAATATTTTTCTTACGTGTATTTTTTGATAAATGTATAAAATACACTAAGATGTCTTAAAATTGAGTATTAGTGCGTGATAGTTACTATTTATTGTGAATTTAGATACCGGCTTAGTGTATTATTTTATAAATTAAAATCCGGCAGAAAATCGCAGATCATCGTGGAGATGATGAAAATTTTTAATATTCAGCCAATAAAATGTGATATTTAGAATGAATTTTTTTTCGAAAGTTTTACATTCCCGAAAAAAACCGCAACTTTATAATTACGATTTATACAGATGATGAGAACAATTGCTGCAAGTGGAATGCTTAAAAAAGAGCGACACGCTTTTATTATAAGACAGATCAATTTACATAATAAAGTTCTTTCATCTGATCTCGGTTTACAATTGCAAGTTTCAGAAGATACCGTCAGGCGGGACCTGAATGAATTGTCTGATACCGGTACAATCATTAAAGTACACGGGGGCGCGCTGTCTAAGTCCTTTCACTTTCCTTATGAACAAAAGGATATTTACGCTCAGGACTCCAAAAAGGAAGTGGCTCGGAAGGCGCTGGGTCTTATATCGGAGGGCATGACCGTTCTGACTGGCGGGGGAACTACCATGCTAGAGATGGCCAGGCTCGTTCCGGACGACCTGGAGGCAACCTTCTTTACGATCAGCCCGGTGGTCGCACTCGAGCTATCTGAAAAGAAATTATTAACTGTTATTTTAATCGGAGGCACGCTGAACAAGAATGCGCAGGTAAATATGGGTTCCAAAACCGTCTCAGACCTTACAGAAATTGGTGTGGATCTCTGCTTTCTTGGAACCAATGGAATAGATGTAAAAGAAGGTATAACTGATTCTGAATGGGAAGTGCTTCAGGTGAAAAAAGCCATGATAAAAGCCTCAGCAAGGATGGCCATCATGTGTATCGGAGAAAAACTTAACTCTATTAAAAAAATGAAGGTATGTTCATTGAACACCATTGACTACCTGATCACGGATTTGGATCCCACGGATGAAAGGCTAAAATTATATGATGGCCACACGAAAATAATCTGAGACTAGCCCTTCCGGGCAGCCGTCACGGTCAAATCCTTTTAGTAATCGCATATTTTTTATTTTTAAGGAAATAATAAAATTTTGACTATATTTCTTTTAACGAAACCTTCCCGAAAAAACTTCCATTTTTAGCTTTAAAAATTCTTCATATTCGGTTCGACTCAAGGCCGTACTTTGACTAAGACACATTCGATAAGGATCCGGGAAGGATCCGAGACAGCTTCGAGACACATTCGACAATTTCCCGAAGCCTTCCCGGAACTGTCTCGGAACTGTCCCGGAACTGGTACGAAGCAAATCTCTACGGTTCCCCTGTCATTCCTGAAAAAGATATGGTCAAATAATCATTAAGAAATGGCTTAAGAATTCTGAAGGGATTGGTTTCTTTAAAGTTAAAAGACTTCAGGAAACTTTACACAATCAGGAGATTAAACCGGACGATTTACCTCCAGCTATACTATTGACATATGAACAAATAAGCGGCTATAGCTAAACCTTTGGCAAAGGCATAACCGACTCTGAGTGGGAAGTGCTACAGGTAAAAAAAGCTATGATCAAGGCGTCTGCCCGCATCTCCATTATGTGTATTGGGGAAAAACTAAACTCAACATCGCCCAGCGAGGGAATTTGATTTGACGATAATTTCGCAGCTAGTATTATTTTATTCTGAAAGCTGAAGTTACAGGCAGGTGATCAGAATATAAAGAAGGTGCAACTTCAGTCTTTTTAACTTTGACCAGGTTGCGTTTGCTAACCATTACAAAATCTATCTTTTTAATAGGTTTAACAGCAGGATATGAAAAGTCTGAGTCAATTCCTGTGTCAGTTAAAATCGTCTGCAGGTTTAATATTTCTTTCGTTCCTGGTTCTGCGTTAAAATCTCCTGTTAAAATAACCGGTAAATTCATGTTCCCCAGCAGTTTAACCAGGGCTTGAGATTGCGCAAAACGTGAATTCGAATCGCGGTAATCCATATGCACTGTAGCGAACATGATCTCCTTATTCCTCAAAAATATATTTGCTGTTAATAAGGCTCTTGTAGCTGCGTCTGATTTCCCATCACTGGTCAATATGATCCTGTGATCTTTGACATCCGTAAGAGGATACTTCGAAAGGATACCAATGCCATAGGAACCGCCATCAAATGCAAAATGTCGGGCATAAGCAAAATACATACCGGTAGCGTCCGCCAAAAATCGCATTTGATCAACCTTGCCAGAACGGTTACAAACGCTGTCGACTTCCTGCAGCCCTACAATATCTGCCTTAGATGACTTGATAAAATCGGCTATGTTCTTTAATTGATCTTTGTTTGCGGCATTCTGTCCTACGTGAATATTGTAAGACATCACCTTGAGGGTCTGAGCTCGTGATCCTTCGAATCCGATCAACAAGGCAATAAGAATAATAAATGATCTCATAAAAAGGTAACGATCTTATTCAGCTCGATCAAGGCATTTACAACATCGGGTGCAGGCTGACGTACATAGGCTTCCGCTAGCCAATCCTTCTGGATTTTGCAGGATTTTTCCATTTTACAAAGTAAAACTAACTGAATTTGCAGCTATATGCAAAATGTTTTATGTAATATTTTTAATAATTTCAAGGTTAGAATAGTGGGTAAACTGTGTACAAATCACACTATGCCCAAAATATTCGACATTAATAAGAGTAGAAGTAATGTAAGCCGCCCGATAATTAATTGCAAATCGAAGAAATCCGCACAAAAACGCAAATCTCATTATGGTCCCCGAAAAGAAAGCACAGTTGACGTTTCTAAAAGCTTTATTTTTTTATATTTGCGTCTCACCTAATAAAGTCTGTCCCTCATGGCCCGATTAAATTTACTGGAAGAGACCCGTTTCGAGAAATTACCCGCCTCTGTATATCCGAATAGTGACATTGCTTCACGAAAAGTTGCCCGCCGCATTACCGATCTTATCTTAAAAAAGCAAAAGAATGGTGAAAATGCTGTTTTGGGCCTTGCAACTGGTGTAACACCCATAGAAGTTTATCGTGAACTGGTCCGCATTCACAAAGAAGAGAATGTAAGCTTTAAGAATGTGATCACCTTTAACCTGGATGAATATTTTCCGATGAAACCTACATCTCCTCAGAGCTATGTAAGCTTCATGAAAGAGAATCTATTCGATCATATAGATATTAATATGGATAATGTCCATATCCCGGATGGAACATTAAACATCGAACAGATACCTGCATTCTGTCTTGATTACGAAAAGAAGATCACTGGTCTGGGGGGCCTGGACCTTCAAATCCTCGGGATCGGACGTACAGGGCATATCGGTTTTAATGAGCCGGGATCCGCGCCTAATTCAGGTACACGGCTGGTTACACTAGATGATCTTACCCGACGCGATGCTTCACGTGACTTTGGTGGAAAAGAAAACGTTCCTACGAAAGCTATCACAATGGGTATTGGAACAATTTTCAAAGCCCGTCAGATCATATTAATGGCCTGGAACCGGAAAAAAGCAGCTATCATCAAGAAGGCGGTTGAAGGTGAAATATCCTCTGACGTGCCGGCGACTTTCCTGCAGCTTTCAGAACATGTGGAATTTGTCCTTGACCAGGATGCGGCTTCAGACCTCACCCGTTATAATACCCCGTGGTTGGTAAAGGATTGCGTTTGGGATGCGATGCTGATTAAAAAAGCAGTGATCTGGCTGGCTAATTACCTCGATAAACCAATATTAAAGCTTACCGAAGAAGATTATAACAACCACGGAATGGCGGAACTGGCAACAGAAAAAGGGCCGGTTTACAATATTAACATAGACATTTTCAATAAAATACAGCATACAATTACCGGATGGCCAGGCGGGAAACCAAATGCTGACGATAGCCAAAGGCCAGAACGTGCGAATCCTGATAAGAAGCGGGTGATCATATTTTCGCCCCATCCTGATGATGATGTAATATCCATGGGTGGAACATTTATCAGGCTGGTCGATCAGGGTCACCATGTACATGTTGCTTATCAGACTTCAGGTAACACAGCCGTTTGGGATGACGACGCACTGCGCTTTGTAGAATTTGCCCGCGATTTCAGTAAAGCTATTGATATAGAGACCGGCAAGCTGGACGACTTATACTCCTCCATGCGTAAGTTCATCCAGGATAAGCAGCCGAACCAGGCTGATACCACCGAGATACAAATGTTAAAAGGTCTGATACGCAAAGGAGAGGCGATAAGCGGAGCCCGGTTTGCTGGCCTGGAAGATGAGCGGATCCACTTCATGGCCCTCCCATTCTATGACCGTGGAAAAACGGAACGTAACCCTGTATCGGAGGAAGATGTTAAGATTACGATGGAGCTTCTTCAAAAGGTAAAGCCACACCAGATCTTTGCAGCTGGAGATTTTGCTGATCCCCATGGGACACATAAGGTCTGCTTTGACATTATCATTAAGGCTCTAGAGCGTCTTAAATCCGAAGACTGGGTTAAAGATTGCTGGTTATGGATGTATCGCGGAGCATGGCATGAATTTGAAACCCATGAGATCCATATGGCTGTTCCTCTTTCTCCACAGGAAGTAGAGCGAAAGCGCTACGCCATTTTCAAACACCAGTCCCAAAAAGACCGCCCTGTATTTCCGGGTGATGATGCCCGCGAGTTTTGGGTACGCGCAGAAGACCGCACGCGCGAAACCGCCAGATCTTATGACAGGCTGGGCCTGGCCGAGTATGAGGCGATGGAAGCATTCGTGCGATGGGATTACAGATAGACTTCCGGAATTGAAAAAAACGATTTTATTCATCTTAGTTAATATTTTAACTGCAATTAGCGGGTTCGCACAACAGGGCAGCTCAAGGCCAAATATAATTGTCATATTAACGGATGACCATGCGGTTCAATCCATGGGAGCTTATGGTGCAAAGTTCGGAGCTACCCCAAACTTGGATCGCCTGGCAAAAGAGGGCGCCGTATTTAACAGGGCTTTTGTAGCTAATTCCATCTGCGGTCCAAGCCGGGCCATTCTGCTCACAGGCAAATACAGTCATACGAACGGGATGAGGGATAACCACGATACATTCGATGCTTCGCAGGATGTATTTCCGCGAAGACTGAAAGAATCAGGTTTTCAAACTGCGTGGATAGGCAAATGGCATTTAGTATCTTATCCGCAAGGATTTGATCACTGGAATATCCTGCCGGGTCAGGGCCAATATTATAATCCTTCATTTATTAGCATGAAGGGGGATACCACTCGCAAAGAGGGCTATTGTACGGATGTTACAACGGACCTGACCATTGACTGGATCAATCAGCGCAATCAGTCTAAACCTTTCTTTGTTGTGCTTGGTCAAAAAGCCCCGCACCGTACCTGGATGCCTGATTTGCAGGATCTTGGCAAATATGATCAGGTAAAATTCCCCCTGCCTGCTAACTTTTATGATAAATATGATAAACGGCTTGCAGCTGCAATGCAGGATATGTCTATCGAAAAAACAATGAAATTAGGGTATGATCTGAAAATGAAAAGCGACCCGGATGATCTTGCATCAGCATTTTTGGCGAGAATGAACCCGGAGCAAAAAAAGAAATGGAATGCTTATTATGATAAAATCGAGGAAGACTTTTTAAAAAGGAAGCTCTCAGGAAAGGCTTTGACCGAATGGAAATATCAGCGGTACATGAAAGATTATTATAGTACCGTTCTTTCGCTGGATCGTAACATTGGTAAGATACTGGACTATCTTGATAAGAACGACCTTGCAAAAAACACGATAATAGTTTACACGTCAGATCAGGGCTTTTACCTGGGCGAGCATGGGTGGTTCGACAAGCGCTTTATGTATGAGGAATCCATGCGAACTCCTTTGATTATCAGGTATCCCGGGATTATTAAACCCGGGACTGTTTCAAACAAGATGGTTTCCAATGTGGACTTTGCGCCTACTTTCTTAGAAGCTGCCGGAGTTGACATTCCAAAGGAGATCCAGGGCAGGTCAATGATGCCTCTTCTAAAAGATCCCAAAGCCACCGTAAGAAACTCAGCTTATTATCACTTTTATGAATATCCCGGAGAGCACAGTGTATTAAAGCATTTCGGCATACGTACGTCCAGGTATAAATTGATCCGTTTTTATGACCATAAGAACTTCTGGGAACTATTTGATCTTCAAACAGATCCAACCGAGATGAAAAATTTGTACGGACAGAAAAGGTACGCTGCAATAACCGCAGATCTCAAAAAGCAGCTGCAGCAATTATGCGTGGAGAATAAGGATGAGGAAGCATTGAGGTTTTTCGGTTCGGGAGAGTAGGACTTAGTGGGGCGTTTACATACTCGGTTTTGCTCCCATTTTTTCAAGGGAGCTGTCAGCAGGGCTGAGGGGTTTATCTGAATTATGATTTTGATCCTTAAATGAAAAACCACCCCCTGGCCCCCTCCTTGGAAAAAGCCTGCCTGCGGTAGGCAGGGAGGGGAAACTAAACACTTAAATAAAAAAGTTTACAGATTTACGCCACAATTTGGATGAGGACTTAACCTGAAATTTATCCAAACCCTTTCATTTTACCGGAAAAAAATGCAGCTTTAGTATTCAATAAACTGAACCGAATGTCTGAACCTGCAATTTTACAAGCCTCACCGGCCAGATTACTATCACTGGATGTTTTCCGCGGCTTAACTGTGGCCGCTATGATCCTGGTAAACAATCCGGGGAGTTGGGGTCATATTTATGCCCCTTTGAGACATGCTGAGTGGCATGGTTGTACTCCTACGGACCTGATTTTCCCGTTCTTTCTGTTTATTGTAGGAGTGTCTATCAGCTTCGCATTGGGGTCTAAGAAAGATAGGGTAAAGCATTCGGAACTTATAATGACTGCATTTAAAAGAGCGTTGATCCTTTTTGGTCTGGGCTTATTTCTCTCCCTTTTTCCCAGAGTTTTCACCGAACCCCTGGAGACTTTCAAAACCGTTCGCATACCCGGAGTATTACAGAGAATTGCAATTGTTTTTTTTATTTCAGCTATTATTTTTATTAAAACCAACGCGAGAACCCAGCTGCGAATAATGGCCGGCATACTCGTTGGGTATTGGCTTTTGATGACCTTCGTGCCCGTTCCCGGTGTGGGATACGCAAATCTTGAAAAAGAAACCAATCTGGGTGCCTGGCTGGACCGTGCTTTATTGACAGAAGCACATTTATGGCGTTCTGCCAGGACCTGGGACCCAGAAGGCATCCTGAGCACGCTGCCCGCAATTGCTACCGGCTTGTTCGGGGTATTGATCGGTTCGTGGCTGCGAAGAAAAGACAGACAAGACGCGGTAAAAATTTCATGGATGTTCTCGGTAGGCGTGCTTGCCGTAGTTTTGGGATTGATATGGGATCTTTTCTTTCCAATCAATAAATCCCTTTGGACAAGCTCATTTGTACTGTATGCAGGCGGATTAGCTACTATTGGCCTGGCCCTGTTCTACTGGCTGATCGATGTTCAGGGATATAAAAGAGGGACCAAGCCCTTCGTTGTTTACGGAGTGAATGCAATTACTGTATTTTTCCTCTCAGGTATAATCCCCCGAATATTAAATATGATTTTCGTGGAAATGCCCGATGGCTCAAAAACTGGTGCAAAAGAATGGATGTACCAATCTTTTTTCACACCTTACTTTTCGCCGGTAAACGCTTCGCTGGCAGGAGCTATAACCTTCATACTTATCTGGCTGGTAATTTTGTGGTGGATGTACAACAAGAAGGTTATAATAAAAGTTTAATCTATACATTTACAATACCAATTATAATAATTATATGAAGAACTATCTTAAAATCTATACCTGCGCACTTGCGGTATTGATCTCTGCACCTTACGTAGGTACTGCACAAACTACGTCTAAAACTGCAAAAGCGCCGGCATCCGAAGTGATCCCCCTTGACCCGGCGATTAAGACCGGGAAGCTCCCCAACGGATTTACCTACTATATCCGGAAAAACGTCGAGCCAAAGAACCGCGTTCAGCTATATCTTGCGAACAAGGTGGGATCAATCCTCGAGAATGATGATCAGCGGGGACTTGCCCATTTTATGGAGCATATGGGCTTTAACGGCACAAAAAACTTCCCTAAAAATGACCTCGTCAATTATCTTCAGAAGGCCGGGGTAAGATTTGGAGCCGATCTCAATGCATACACGAGCTTTGATGAAACGGTTTACCAGCTACCTATTCCTTCTGATGACCCTGAAGTGCTAAAAAATGGCTTACAGATCATGCGTGACTGGGCGAAAGGGGCAACTCTGGACCCTGCAGAAATAGACAAGGAGCGTGGCGTGGTACTGGAAGAGAAGCGTCTTGGAAAAGGCGCTCAGCAGCGTATGCAAGACAAATACCTGCCCATGCTATTTAACAATTCAAGGTACTCAAACCGCCTTCCAATCGGAACGGAAGAAGTATTGAAGAATTTTACACCTGCAACTATTCAGCAATTTTATAACGATTGGTATCGTCCCGATATGCAGGCGCTTGTCGTAGTGGGAGACATTGATGTGAATGCGATGGAAGCAATGATAAAAGCCAAGTTCTCTGATCTTAAAAATCCTGCTAAACCACGTGTGAGAACGAACTACACAATTCCTCTAACCGGTAAAAATCAGTTTATTGTCGTAACGGATAAGGAATTCCCGGTTACAGTGGCTCAGATCATGATCAAGCATCCTGAATCAAAGCTGATCACCAAAACAGATTACCGAAACAGCATCGTGCGCACACTTTTCAATCAAATGCTTGGTATTCGATTCGGTGACTTGAGTAAACAGGCTGATCCCCCATTTCTTCAGGCAGGGGCTAACATCGGAGGTTTTTTAGCCGGGCTTGATATGTTTAATGCATTTGTGGTGGCGAAACCGGGAGAGATGGAACGTGGCTTTAAGACTGTTCTTACAGAAACAGAACGTGTAAAACGCTTCGGATTTACACAGACTGAATTAGACAGGGCAAAACAAACATATCTGACCAATATGGAGTCGTCTTTTAAGGAGAAAGATAAAACTTCATCGGATAACCTCGTTAACGAATATGTCAGAAATTTCCTTGAGCAGGAAGCCAGTCCCGGTATAGCCTTTGAGTATGATCTGGCCAAGACATTTATAGGAGGTATAAGCCTGCAGGATGTTAACCAACTATCCAAAACATATATTACAGATGTGAACAGGGATGTGATCATCATGGGCCCTGAGAAAGATAAGGACAGCCTGCCTACAGAAAGCACCGTCAACAGCTGGATAAATAATGTAAAACAGGAGAATGTAACAGCTTATGTTGACCAGGTTTCTGATAAGCCATTGCTGTCCGCAACTCTGGCAGGAGGAAAGATAAGTTCCGAGAAGAAAATACCAGAATTAGGTCTGACTGAGCTGAGCCTCAGCAACGGGGTTAGGGTATTTTTGAAGCCAACGGATTTTAAAAATGATGAGATCAGCTTCACAGCGTTCAGTCCCGGCGGGACTTCGCTATACAGTGATGCGGATTACCAGTCGGCTTCTTACGCAACATCGATCATAAGAAGCGGCGGTATTGCTGATTTTAATTCAGTACAGCTGCCCAAAATGCTTACAGGTAAGCGGGTTTCTGTTGTACCCTACATCACCGAACGTTCGGAAGGAATTTCGGGCTCTACCACACCAAAGGATCTTGAAACAGCCTTGCAGCTAACATACCTGTATTTTACCCAGCCTCGTAAAGATGCCGAAACTTATAAAGGCCTAATTGATCAGATAAAGGGTGGCCTGGCCAATCGTGGTAACGATCCCAACAGTGTTTTTGCTGATTCAGTTTCTGCTATTTTAGGGAACTACAATGTTCGCAGGACCGGACCATCCCTTCAAAAGGTTGACCAGATAAGTCTTGACCGCGCATTTGACATTTACAAAGACCGGTTCGCAGATGCAAGTGATTTTACGTTCACTTTTGTAGGTAGCTTCGACCCGGAGAAGATTAAGCCGATGCTGGAACAATATCTGGGTTCTTTGCCTTCAACCAAGCGTAATGAAAGTGCAAAAGATTTGGGTATTAAGATCCCTGCGGGCAAGATCGATAAAAAGGTTTATAAGGGCCAGGAGCCAAAAGCCAATGTACGATTGGTCTTTAGCGGCGACTATACTTATAATGAGAAGAACAATAATCAGCTGGATGCACTGGCCGAAGTATTGTCCATCAAGCTTATCGAGCGCTTGCGTGAAGATGAGGGAGGTGTATATGGGGTTGGTGCACGCGCATCTTACAGCAAGCAACCGCAGGGACGATATTCTCTTAATATTTCTTTCGGAAGTGCACCCGAAAATGTAGAAAAACTGATTAATTCAACACTCGATGAGATCAATAAGATCAAACAGAATGGCGCACAGCCGGTAGATATCGAAAAATTTATAGCGGAAGAAACCCGTACCACAGAAACACAATTGAAGGACAATGGCTTCTGGCTGAGCTATTTGAATAACCAGCTTCAGAACCAGGAAGACCCTAAACAGGTGCTAAGCTATTTGAATTCGCTGAAGGAACTAAACCCGGCAGCGCTAAAAGCGGCTGCTAATACTTATCTGAGTGGAAACAACTACGTCAGACTAGTATTGCTTCCGGAAAAATAAGACTCCTTATTTTTTAAAGATCCGGTACTTTAAAAGGTGCCGGATCTTTTAGAGGTTTTACCACAGGGCTGTCACCTCGGCAGAATTAGACACGGAACTCTCATTTTTAAGCCGGTCTAAAGAGGTTACAACATATATATAGTTGTTTTTTGCGCTGAGTGACATATCCGTAAATGACGTTTCAGCGGAATTAAAAGTTATTTTTACGATAGATGCCGGGTTATCTATATTTATTCTATCTCCCTTATTAAATCTGTAAACAACATAGCCATAAGCCCTGCTTCCGTCCTCGGACGGCGTTCCCTGTTTCCAGCTTAGCTGAACACCCCGGTTGATAGATTTCGCAACAAGCTCATAGGGAGGGTTTGGCGATATCAGATCAAGCCATAACATCACTGGCTGTAGTGCAGGATACCGGTAAAAATCATTCCGCAAAGAATCCCTTACACCAGCCATATTGGTTGTTATTGATTTAGAACTGAAAAAAACACTTCCCTGTATCCGCGGATTATTTCTCAGATAGCGTATCTGGTCAGGGATCTGCCTCCGGTCGCTCCAACCGGGACGGTTCTCTAATGCACGGTATACTCCCTGACCAACATACATGTGCCTTCCAAAAGTATTTTCACTCCACCAATCAACAAGCTTCTCGTATGGAGCAACTTTGTATCCAAAAGGGAAATAAATTTGCGGATTAATATAGTCTACCCAGGCCGACTGTACCCATTTACGTGCGTTTGCATATAGTTTGCTATATCCGTCAAATCCATTACTTTGAGACCCGTTAGGATCCTGAGATTTGTTTCTCCATATCCCGAAAGGGCTGATACCAAATTTCACATACTTTTTTGCTGCATGAATACTGTCAGACAAAGTATGAATAAGTGTATCGACATTATTACGGCGCCAGTCCTGTATATCTTTAAAACCGGCCCCGTGTTTATAGAAAGTCTCGCTGTCCCTTATCGTCTGGTTTGCTTCAGGATAGGGATAGAAATAATCATCAAAATGAACACCGTCAATATCATAGTTTCTAACGACATCGAGGACAACCTGAACGATATAGTCCCGTACGGCGGGGATACCCGGATTAAATAATTTTTTGCCCCCGTATGTAAAGAACCACTCCGGCTTTTTCCGGGTAATATGCTGCGGGCTTGTATGAGAATCAATCAGATTAAGCGTTGCCCGATAAGGATTAAACCATGCATGAAGTTCCATACCGCGTTTATGGGCTTCGGAAATCGCAAATTCTAAAGGGTCATAATACGGGGCGGGCGCTTTACCCTGCACACCATTCAAGTAGCGGCTCCAGGGTTCCCTGCCTTTACCATAAAAAGAGTCTGCTGCCGGACGGATCTGGAACATGATTGCATTGATCCCTGTTTTCTGATGATCATTAAAGATACGTAACAGTTCATTTTTTTGAAGCTCGGTACTTAATCCCGGTTTTGAAGGCCAGTCGATATTAGCAACTGTGGCAACCCAGGCGCCCCGAAACTCCCGTTTAGGATAAGATTTTACCTGGGCAGACAGTGATAAGGAAATGTATGTGAGAAAAAATGTAAAATAAGCTGCTTTTTTAATCATAAAACCGGGCTGAAAATGAATGGCAAAGATAGATAATAAGCTTCACTGCTTTAACGCCGTTTTGGTGTTTTTATGCTTCCCTTTACAAGCTGGATTTAAAATTTGCGCATAAAACACGACATAAAGGCGCAGGAATAACAACAGAATGTTAACTTCGTATTCCCGTGTAAACAATAAAAATGCAAAAATTTAAGTTTAAGGTGGGACGATTTTACATGGACATTTATCTATTCAACCAAAACAATTGAACATGGAAAACCAAAACCAGGAACAACCTGTCCGTAAAGATTCAAATAAGATCTATTTTTTAGTAGCAGTTATATTGGCTTTACTGGGCACCAATGCCTATTTATTCTTTAAAGACAAAAAAGCGAGCGACCGTATCGTCACTATAAGTGATGAAAAGACACGGATGGAGACAGAAATCGATAAGATTGAGGCTGAGCTTGATAATGCATCAACTGATAACGTCAAGCTTTCTGAACAGATGCAAAATGAGCAGACAATTGCCAGGGAAAAAATTAGCGAGCTCAGAACTGCTCTTAAAAAAGGCCAGTTAACCCAGGGCCAGCTTGCGAAAGCGCAGGAAGATATCAAACAGCTCCGTTATTTCGTCACAAAATATACTTCCGATATTGATGAATTGAGAAAGCAAAATGTAAACCTTATTACTGAGCGGGACGAATTAAAGACAACTGTTGATTCTGTAAGCTCCAAGGCAAATGACCTGGAGAGACAAAATCAGGAACTGAATACAAAAGTACAGGCTGCAGCAGCTTTGAAGACAGGTAACGTTTCTATATCTGCATTTACCATTCGTAATAATGGCAAAGAGAGCGCCGTTACCCGGGCCAGTACTACAGATAAGATCAGGATAAATTTTTCAGCGGTGGACAATACCATTGCGGAAAAAGGTTTGCATGATATATTCCTGCGAGTTATAGATCCCAGTGGCAACCTGATCATTTCCAGCAGTGGAGGAATGTTTAACGCAGATGATGAAGAATTGCAATACACTTATAAAACGGCGATTGAGTTTGCAAATGATGGAAAAGCCTATTCTATAGACTGGTCAAATCCGGGTAAGTTCCAGAAGGGCGCTTATACTGTTGTCCTGTATGCCGATGGATATACTATGGGTAAGGGACAGTTGGTACTGAGGTAAGATAATTTAAGTAAAATTATAGATCCAAATAAAGGACATGTCGATCCCAACCTGCTTGCTCCGGGCTTGGATTAGTGATTTCTTTTTCTACGTTCCCTTTGCGTGAGCCTCAGCTCCCTTGGCGGTTAAGCTCTTTTTTCACCGTCCGCTAAGTATCGCAAAGACCCTGTTTAAAAAATACGATGTTGGTTTAATTTTTTGTGGCTGGGGTGATCATGATGTGCGCCTTGTGAGTTCCCGCATCCATAAGCCATGGCATGCCGGCAACATCAGGTTTTAAAGGCAGACCGGTACTATTTGCGGTGGCATAAGGAATATAGATCACATACCTGATAAATCCGTCCTTTACTGATCCGGTTAAAGAATCGTAATTTTCGGCTTTTGCGGTGTAAACATAGAGACTTGCGGGCTGTTTCGGCATTTGAAGCTTGCCTGCTTTAACTTCTTCGTCCCTCATGTCTGACGCTTCTTTCGCTGTTTTTCCGGACGTTCTGAGATCTCTGCCGCGCTTCATAAAGGGATCGAGATCTTTGTGATAACTCGCCACGTTTAATCCGGGCAGTTTAGGATCGTCAGCAAGACAGATCATTTCATTGCTCCCTTTTCTTAATTCTATGAGATCCCCTTTTTCATTATATCCTAAAACGGTTGCATTTTCACGTTTATCTGCGGGAGCTGCTAAAAGTGCAGTTTGGATTTGGACAGCAGGAGTTGCTATGATGCTTTGCGCCCCGGAGCTTATTCCGGCGAACAGGATACATAGTGAAAGAAGTGCAGTTCTCATTTCGCAGATATTAAGTTCTAAATGATTTGGCTAATTAATAGTAAGGTTTTTTAGCCGGAAATGCAAATTTAATTAGGGCTTGGTGAATAAGTTGGTTAGGTGATTAGAATCTGGCCATGGCGG
>JBBJNR010000078.1:0-15053 GCA_037719315.1 Daejeonella sp. | reverse complement strand
TTGGTCGGCATGCCTAATTCCAGCTGAAGGGAATTAGGTGCCCTCCCGCGGCATCGGCGGGCAGAGATAAATAAAATCATATATTTTATTTTAACCGGAGAACAGTGATTTTTAATTCGTCATTCAATCAGCCCTTAACATAAAGCTAACTTGCATAACATTAACTTGACATATTCTTAAATTCTGCTTAACATCAATGGTATGATTAGTTAATACTGTGTTAATACTTTTGTTGAAATTTAAAACCCAACAAAGTGAAACACAAGGTTCTTCAGCGAAAATTCAGTTTTCTTTTATTGTTGTTATTAACTTCATACACTGCTCTAAGTCAGCAGGCAGGAAAAATATCCGGAAAGATTAATGATACTAAAACAGGTGAAGCATTAATCGAACTTACTGTTAAGATCACAGGAAGCCAATCCGGTGCCTCAACAGATGTTGAAGGCCGTTATACCCTGGGGAATCTTACCCCCGGAAAATACAGCTTAACTTTTTCTTACATAGGTTATCAGTCAAAAAATATTACCGACATAGATGTGTTGGCTGGGAAGACAACTAATCTTGATGTAACTATGAGCGAAGCCAGCTCACAAGCTCTGGCCGAGGTTGTAATTACTGCCACTCTCAGGCAGGAGAGTGTTAATTCATTATATGCTCAGCAAAAGAATAGTGTGCGTGTAAGCGATGGGATTTCCTCTGAGTCCATAAAAAGATCCCCCGATAGAAATACCAGTGAGGTTTTGAAGAGAGTGAGCGGAACAACTATCCAGGATAACAAATTTGTAATTGTTAGGGGATTATCTGACCGTTATAATACTGCATCTCTGGACAATGGGGTTCTTCCAAGCACTGAGCCTAACCGTAAAGCATTCTCCTTTGATATAGTACCCGCTAACCTTATCGATAATATAGTTATCAGCAAAACAGCAACACCTGATCTTGCGGGAGATTTTGCCGGAGGATCCGTGCAAATAATCACCAAGGATATTCCTGAGGACAATTTTGTTTCTTTTGGATTAGGTTATGGCCTTAATTCCCAGACTACTTTCCAGAACTTTAATAGCGGACCAAGAAATTTCACTGATTATCTCGGATTTGATAACGGTCTCAGACAAATTCCTAATAACTTTCCTTCAACAAGGATAGTGGTTAACAATCTTACCGGGCCATTAAAAAATAATGCCTCTCTCAGAGCGCTTCCCCAGGCATTTAACATAAACGACGGTAAGGCATTTCTTAGCCAGAACTATCAATTTACGATTGGTCGGGTAAAGGATTATGAAAAATCAGAAAATCGTTTAGGCGCAATTGTATCTCTTACATATCGTAATTCCCAGAATACCAATGAAGGCATTGTAAGAAAATACCATGTGTTTGATTATGTGGATGATCAATATAAATTTTCAACAAACCTGGGAGCCCTTGCTAATTTTGCATACAATTTTAAAAACACTCGCATCACTTTAAAAAATATCTATAATCGTTCTTACGATGATCAATATACTTCACGTACCGGTATTAACGTTTCAACAAGCAGTGATAATAAATTCTATGCCTTCGATCTGATCCAGAAAAGCTTATTCAAGACTGCTCTTGAAGGCGAACATAGATTAGGAGAAAAGAGTGCTAAGATCAAATGGACTTTAGGTTTTAGTAACATGCAGAATGATCAGCCTGATCAGCGTAAAGTAAATTATACACGTAATATATCTGATAGAAATAATCCTGCCGCACTATTCAATGCGAGTGTTACCACAATTGGTAAAGAAAATACGCGCTTATTTTCAGATCTTAATGAGAATGGATATTCAGGTGAAGTCAATTATACATTGCCTTTTCTATTGTCTAAAAAGAATGCAACGTTTAAGGCCGGTCTTGCTTCCAATTATCGCGACAGATCGTTTAATGTACGATTCCTGGGTATGTTATTAAATCCTTTGGATCCTGAGGCTAATCAAATTCGTCAGAGACCACTGAATACACTTTTTGATCTCGATCTTATTAACCGTGGAAAATACAAACTCGATGAAATTGGTAATAGCGCGGATAACTATACTGCTAATTCACTGATAAATTCAGCCTATTTAATGATGGATAATAAGCTTGGTGAACGATCAAGATTAGTGTATGGAGTACGTGTTGAACAATACGATCTTAATTTATCGACTTTCGATAAAACTATAAAACCGGTTTCCCAAAATTTCACTGATATACTTCCTTCGGTGAATTACACATTCAGCGTAACACCGAAAAGTAATTTCCGGGCATCTTATTTCAGAACGCTGGCAAGGCCGGAATTCAGAGAGCTTGCGCCATTCGCTTATTATGATTATGAACTTCTTGCAATTCAGCAGGGTAACCCTGATCTGAAGCGTTCACTTATAGATAATGCAGATTTGCGTTTTGAATTTTTTCCATCAGCAGGACAAATATTTTCATTATCTGCTTTTTATAAGAAGTTTACAAATGCTATTGAATCAGCAATTTTTGATGCTAATTCTACAGCCAATGTAACTTATTTTAATTCTAAGGAAGCCAATGTATATGGTGCAGAATTAGAAATGAGAAAAACACTTGAGTTTATGGGCGCAGCTCCAGTATTGAAAAATACAACGTTTTACACTAACCTGTCTTTAATAAAGTCTAAAGTTCAAAATCCTGTGATCGCTAACCAGATCGAAACTGAAAGGCCGCTGATTGGTCAGTCTCCTTATGTGGTCAATGCCGGTATTCAACATACGGCCATGAACAATCTTTTGAATGTTAATTTCTTATATAACCGAAGCGGACGCAGAATTTATAAATCCGGAGGGCAGCAGTTCCCAAGTGTGTATGAGGCGCCTCGTGATGTCTTTGATTTTCAATTGGGATATAAAATCATGAAATCAAAGGCGGAATTAAAGTTCAATGCTAGTGATATTTTTAATAATAATAACGTCCTGTATTTTGACAGAGACCTGAATAAAAAATATTCTGCGGCGTCTTCAGACGAGACTATCAGCCGATATAAAACCGGAAGCAATTATTCATTATCATTCAACTATTCTTTCTAGTTAACATAACCTTAACCTGATTAACAATATCATGATTCTTATTTAACAATAAGCTTACCTGAAGCCGATACTTTTGGAGTTCAAACCCCCTTAGTACAGCAAAAAATCAAACAGATCAAAAAATGAAAAAACAAGCAATTCTATTAGCATTAACTGCTATAATTTTTACCACAGCGTGTAAGAAAAGTACCGTAGATGATACTCCTGGATCTACTGGTATTCCCGGAGCTACTACTTCTGTTGAAGTAACCGCTGATATTACTGTAAATACAACCTGGACAGCGGATAAAATGTATCTCATCAAGAACATTATCAATGTGACAAACGGCGCTACGTTGACCATTGAGCCGGGTACCCTTATTAAGGGTGACAAAGCGTCAAGAGCGTCATTGGTGATTAACAGAGGCGGTAAAATAAATGCAACGGGAACAGTGGATAAACCGATCGTGTTTACTTCGAATCAGCCTGTTGGAGCCAGAGGCGCAGGCGATTGGGGTGGTATTGTGATTTTAGGTAAAGCGCCCAATAACCAGGCAGTGGATCAGCCTATTGAGGGTATACCAACAGATGCAACAGGTAAAGCTTCTTATGGCGGTACTGATGCAGCCGATAATTCCGGAACTCTTAAATATGTTCGTATTGAGTTTGCTGGCGTTCCTCTATCACCTGATAATGAAATAAATGGGTTAACACTTGGTAGTGTAGGATCTGGAACAACCCTTGATTATATAGAGATTTACCGTTCAGGTGACGATGGTTTCGAATTCTTTGGAGGAACTGTCAATGCCAAGCATCTATTATCTATCGGAACCCTTGATGACGATTTCGATACCGATTTTGGTTATTCTGGTAAAATCCAGTTTGCACTGGCTCAACGTTTCATAACTCTTGCCGATGTGTCAGGATCCAACGGCTTCGAATCTGATAATGATGGCTCGGGATCTGCAAAGACTCCATTAACTGGTGCAACATTTAGCAACGTTACAGTAATTGGCCCTTTGTCTGCTGCTAATATGTCCGGATTCAATGCGAACTACCAGCATGCTGCTCAAATCAGAAGAAATTCTTCAATCAGTATTTTTAACTCCATATTTACTGGATACACAGAAGGAATATATATTGATGATTCGAAAGTTACTGTGCCAAAGGCTACTAGTGCTAATTACCTTGCTGGAAGGCTAGTCTTCCAAAACAACCTTGTTTTTGGAACAAATTCTAAAAGTAATGAACTTAAAGGGGAGAATAAAGCAGATTTTGAAACAGCACTGAGGGCGGATAACACCTTTAATGCAACTTCTTACTCTGATGTTTTGATAACTGCACCTTATAAATATCCAGGAGATATTGTCACTGAATCATCTGGTAAAAAAGGTATACCAAACTTTACTGTTAAAGCAGGTTCTGCATCAGAAACCGGCGCTATTTTTACCAATACTAAAGTGGCGGATACATTTTTTGAAAAAGTAGCTTACCGTGGCGCTTTCGGTACAACTGATTGGACTGCCGGATGGGCTAACTTTGATCCCCAGGTGATGCCTTATGATGCTCCGGGAAAAGTGAAATAGAAATAACGGACGAAAATTCCTAATATGTAAAGAGACCGTCCTATGAATACTGTGGGACGGTCTCTTTAATTTCAAACCCTTAACTGGACAGGCAATTTACCTCGACGGTTTATACTGGTAAACAACATCATAAGAAGTATTCTTCAGGCTCGCTGCAATCTGCCCGATACGCAGATCTTTATTTTGAGGGGTTGACTCACAAATTGAGTATTTTTCACCATTATAAATAATTGACCTACCCAGGGGCTTGTCAAACTGAACAGCCATACTTATATGGGTTGGGTACAATAATGCGATCATCGGCAGATTATAAATTTCCTTTACCAGAAAGAAAAATAATGCAGCCCTGTCATCGCAATCACTGTATTTGGATAGTAATGTCTGTTCTGGGGATAAACGCTTTTCTTTTCCATAATTCTCATCATCGCTCTGGTAAAGAAAGGCATATCTGGTAAAGCGCATCAGGTAATCAACACCCTTCTTTTGAGTCATTCCCTTGACGTTCTTCACAAGAACAGGAATAAGGGAGCTGTAAGTTTCATTACTCAACGGTATATTAAAGTAAGATTCGAAGTCTACTCCGGGATAATTTGCAAAAATACCTTCCACCGCTGGGTTCAGTTTCACCTGGAAATGGTACGATCTCTCATCATACTCAAAATTTATATCCTTTTGAGTGTAAGTTTCAGGTTTAAAATCGGGCATGCGGGTTACTTTATACGAGAACGGCATTTTAGCCTCAGGCACCTGGATTTTTACGGGAGTGATCTGCTCTTTTACAAAATCTATGCTGGCATAGTCATGATAGTTGAGACACATATATTTATGCCCATCTTCCATAAAAAAGGGAATGTCATTTATATTTTCATTGTTCCGGACATAAAAGATCAGCCGGTTATTACCCACACCTAACCTGGCATCATAGCCTGATTTTGCCAGGAGGAACCATTTGTACAACGTATACCTGTGATAATTTTCTGTTTTGGGACTGATTTGCTGGGCTGTTTTGCGTATCAGCTGATAATAGATCCAGTCGTTAAGCTTATGTTTTTGCTTATAATCCAGCAGTTTGGCCAGTAAGGGCCGATAATTACCTGAATCCATTTCCTGATAGAAATCAGAGACAGATTTTTGAGAAAGTTCTTGCGGAATGGCAATGTTTGAAGATTTATCGAGCTCAAAATTGAACGTGCCATCGTAGAATTCAAAACTGTAGTTCTGAGCCATAATGCTACCTGATGATACAGAAAGAAAAAGTATCATGAGTAATTTATAACGAAATTTGATTGCTGAAGGCACTTGTTAACAATAAGTTAACATTAAAGATACGAAAAAATAATATGAATTGCAAGATTTGTGAATGTGGTATATTAGTAGATGGAGTTAACGAACCCTTCGCGGAAAGTAGAATTAGTATATCCGCTACAAATTCTTCCCAATCTTCTCAAGCATCTCTACCGGGATTTTCTCAAGGTCGACAACAAGGAAGCCATCCAAACTGTCTGAGAATTTCGGGTCAATATTAAAGCAGATGATCTTGGCGTTCAGTGCGATATACTGACGGAGAAGCACCGGCACCTTCAAATGCGTGGTCTCAATTTCCGAAATAAGGCTATCCAGGTCTTTCAGGCTTTCATTCGGCTCCATTAGAAGGTCTTTATCAATCTTTGAGAAATCAATCTTGAACGGCTTTCTGGGTTTTACATATTGAGCTAGTTCGTGATCGAAATGATGTGAGCTGATATAATCAACGATCAGTGATTTTGAGAATTTAGAAAACCTGTTACTGATGCTTACAGGGCCGATTAAGTAACGGTAATGAGGATTTTCAAGAAGATATTTCAGAATTCCTTTCCATAAAAGGAAAAGCGGAAGAGGTTTCAGCTGGTATTCTTTCCTGATCCATGAACGGCCCAATTCGAGACTTTTTCTTAAGATAGGGTAGAACTGTTCTTTTATTTTGAAAAGCTCGGCAATATAAAAGCCTCTTTTGCCCATGCTGTAGAAGATCTCCTCCCCCTTTCCAATGCGGTAGGCGCCCACAATCATTTTTGTCTCAGTATCCCAGATAAAGAGATGATTGTAATAAATATCATATTCATCAAGATCTGTTTGCTTATTTGTGCCCTCGCCAACCTCCCTGAATGTAATTTCCCTAAGTCGCCCTATTTCCTTGATAATGCTGGGAATATTCGGGGTAGGGCATATGTATACCTCGTAATTCTTTTCTGTCCATACTCTAAAGTCCTCCAGGCCAGCAATTTCATTTTTAAGAATAGACGGCGCAATGGCCTCAACGATCGGCTTCGGTGTTTTTCGGATCTTGAAAAGATGACGGGGATTAAAAATCTTCTTCTCATTTTCCAGCCCTGTTCCGAGAGCATAAGTTTTGGCACGAAGGAAATCAAGAAGTTTTGTGGTATTGTTCTTAAACGAAATATCAGAGGGAAGAATAGGCTTTCCTATCCTTACCTTGATCTTGTGACCATGTTTGTTGAATAGCTCGGAAGGAAGTTTGGCCGTGCGTAAGGTAGGATGAATAAAGCTTAAGAGATTAAATAGCAAGCCATTATTTCCATGAAAATATACCGGTATAACGGGGACATTTGCCTTGGCAATTATCTTCCCTACAACCGGGTGCCATAGCTTATCTGTTATCTGCTGCGTTTCAAATTTAAATGTTGATACTTCCCCGGCCGGAAATATCCCGATTGGAGTTCCGGAACGCAGTAATTCCAGGGTATTTTTAATCCCGCTTATACTCGATGAATGTTCGACGTTCTCAAATGGATTTACAGCAATAAAATAATCGCTCAGGTTTGGAATCTTTTTTAATAGGAAGTTAGCCATAAGTTTAGCATCTGGCCTGATTATACAGAGAAGCTTTAATAATACCAATCCCTCTATTCCGCCATATGGATGATTTGCAATGGCTATGAAAGCGCCGTCTTTTGGAATGTTTTTAAGGTCGTTTATGTCAAATTCGACGGAGATTCCGATGATCTGCAATATCTTATCGACAAACGTGGGTCCCTGAAGATGTTCAGCCTTTTGGAAAACTTCATTAACTTCGTTGATCTTCATTACCTCCATAAGCAACGAAGCTAAACCCGGTAGCTTCAGTTTATCGAGTTTGGCAGCTTTTGAAAAATCTTCTTTCGTAATGATCTTCATTTCAGGTTCGGCAAATAAGTATGATTCAAATTTCTTAAAATATTCCATTATATTTAGATATCATCTATCTCTATTCCGGATAAACTTGTATTAGGACGTGTAAATTACATAACTGGTATACGAGCCGGGCAGAGCTTTAACCAGCGAGCCATGAAAACTGCATGAGCTTACCGTTCACTCAACGAAATGAAACTAGCGAAGCGATCTCTTGAACGCCGCTGAAAACATAGACAAAATTGAAAAATATTAGCTCATGCAAGATTCATCACCTGTACAAAACAATTATATAGGATGAAAAAACAATTGACATCTTATTTTAGCTTTTCCAAAAAGGAATTGAACGGAATACTTGTTCTCGTTGTAGTAATAACCCTAATTCTTGCATTCCCATTTTGCTACCGTTTTTTTGATGAGCCTGAAAGGTATGATCTAGGCCAGTTCCAGAAAGAAATAGCCTTATTCAGAGCATCAGCGGTTTCGGGAAATGAAAATTATGCTTCTCTGAAAGACAAAATTGAAGAAAGCGAGCGAAAGCCGGAGTATTTTGAATTTGATCCGAACACCTCGCCGGCATCCGAATGGCATAAGCTGGGGCTAACTTCAAGACAGATAAAAATTATTGGTAATTATCTCTCAAAGGGTGGTAAGTTCTTCAGGAAAGAAGATCTAAAAAAGATCTATTCAATAACAGAGGAGCAGTATGAAGGACTGGAACCCTATATTAAAATAAAGCCGACGAAGCATAAATCCTTTAGCGAACGGAAACTGCCGGAAATCACTTTTAGCAAGACCAGAAAGGAAATCGTAATAATCGAACTAAATGCGGCGGATTCTGTGATGCTGGATCAGCTTCGAGGCATCGGCCCCGCTTTTGCCTCGAGGATTATTCGTTTTAGAAACAGATTGGGTGGTTTTTATGATAAAGAACAACTGAAGGAAGTTTATGGGATGGACTCGCTCCGGTATGCGCTCGTCGAAAAGCAAATAAGAGTAGATGCATCATCGATACAAAGGCTGAATGTTAATACTGCCACATTTGAAGAAATGAAAAGCCACCCCTATTTAAGCTTTAAACAGATCAACGCACTGATCCAATACCGCAAGCAACACGGTAAGTATTCATCTTCCAGTGATTTAAAGAAAGTTCTTATCCTGAATGAAGAAATTATACGTAAAATTGGGCCATACTTATCTTTTGATCCATGATCAGTACCAAACTGAAAAATGCAGTAAGGGACATACCCGACTTTCCGAAACCCGGAATAATTTTTAAAGACATAACGCCTATTTTAAAGGACGCGAAATTATGCTCTGAGGTTATTGATGAATTTGTTAGCCGGATGGGTGGAGATAAGATTGACGTAATTGCAGGTATAGAAAGCCGGGGTTTCTTATTTGGGCTTATGCTTGCAAACCGCTTGCAGATTCCTTTCGTACCGATAAGAAAACAGGGTAAGCTCCCTGCTAAAACTATTCAGGAGCCCTGCGAACTTGAGTATGGTTCTGCTATTCTTGAACTACATGCAGATGCTTTACTTTCAGGTCAGAGAGTAATGATACATGATGATCTGCTCGCTACCGGGGGAACAGTTTCCGCCGCAACCCGTCTTGTCCAAAAGCTCGATGGCGTCGTGGCTGGTTATTCTTTTGTTATAAGCCTCGATTTTTTAAATGGAAAGGAGAAGCTCAGGTCAGTTTCTGAAAATATTATTACCCTGGCTTCTTATTAATGCCCTTGGACTACCAGGATCACCGTTTTTCACTTATAACCTCATAACTTAAAACCTATAACTTAGAGGGTAAAGCGTATAACGTACAACTCTTTTGGTGTTATAATTGCTACCTTGCGCTTAACCAATTATAATTCGATATGCAATCAACACTTACTCCTGAGCAGGGAGGGATAAATTTTCATTTATCCGAAAATCAGCAAATGGTGATAGACATGGTGCGTAATTTTGCTGAAAAGCATATTCGTCCACATGTTATGGAATGGGATGAGGCGCAAACCTTTCCTGTAGAAACTTTTAAAAAACTGGGCGAACTTGGGATGATGGGAGTCTTGGTTCCTGAAGAATATGGAGGTTCCGGATTTGGCTACCTGGAATATGTCCATGTGATTTCCGAAATTTCAAAAGTTTGCGGCTCGATAGGTTTGTCTGTAGCTGCTCACAACTCATTATGCACCGGACACATACTGGCTTTTGGCAGCGATGCCCAAAAGCGGAAATGGCTTCCTAAGCTGGCCACAGCCGAGTGGATCGGGTCATGGGGCCTTACCGAGGCTAATACCGGCTCTGATGCTATGGGCATGAACACAACTGCAGTTTTAGATGGGGACCATTATGTTGTTAATGGATCAAAAAACTGGATCACACACGGCAAATCAGGGAATTTAGCGGTAGTAATGGTCCGTACCGGCGATAAGGGGGATTCTAAAGGGATTTCCGCGATTGTGATCGAAAAAGGGACAGCTGGTTTTACTCATGGTAAAAAGGAAAATAAACTTGGAATGCGGGCGTCAGAAACGACAGAACTGATCTTTGATAATTGCCGTGTTCCGAAGGAAAACCTGTTAGGGAAGGAAGGCGAGGGATTTAAGCAGGCAATGTATGTGCTTGACGGAGGGCGGATCTCGATTGCCGCTTTAGCTTTAGGTATGGCAAAGGGAGCCCTGGCAGCGTCCGTAAATTATTCGAAACAGCGTTTTCAATTCGGGCAGCCAATTGCCAGTTTCCAGGGAATTTCCTTTAAAATAGCCGACATGGCAACAGAAGTAGAAGCAGCAGAGCTATTAATTATGAATGCAGCAGATCTCAAAAATCAGGGAAAAAGTGTGACCAAGGAGTCGGCAATGGCTAAATATTTCGCTTCAGAAGTTTGCGTAAGGGTAGCGACCGAGTCGGTCCAGATCTTTGGGGGATATGGGTACACAAAGGATTTTCCGGTCGAGAAATTTTATCGCGATTCAAAGTTATGTACCATAGGAGAGGGGACTTCTGAAATCCAGAAAATTGTGATAGCCAGAGAGATAATGAGGTAAAAAATTTTTCAATTCCGACG
Source organism: Daejeonella sp. (assembly GCA_037719315.1). Taxonomy (GTDB): domain Bacteria; phylum Bacteroidota; class Bacteroidia; order Sphingobacteriales; family Sphingobacteriaceae; genus Daejeonella. The sequence goes on along the minus strand of JBBJNR010000078.1, from coordinate 4,198 downwards.
AATAAGAGGGCAAGATATTGGGACGAAATCAGAATTCAAGTTAATCCACAATAAAAATGGATATATATTTTCAAGGATGTCGCGGTTTTAGGTTTTATATCGTATAAACTAAATAACCATCTTTCCATGAGAAACATATTACAAATTTTCACAGCCTTAAGTATTATCGGTTTATTGGCTTATTCATGTCAAAAGGAAAGTAAAGAACTGCCGGAACCACTAAAAAGAATGGTTGAAACTTTTAAAAATTGCGAGTGTGATCCATATATAGACCAATACTTATGGAAAAATAAGAAAACGTTTATAAGCACCTGTGGTGGACCCGCGTGTGATTGTACTGTTTCTTATTATGATGAGAATGGAGTTCAACTTCAGATGGAACCAGGTTATTCTTTTATTAATTTTAGGTCCGAAAGCACTTTTATAAGACGGGCTTGGACGTGTAAGCGGGATTAAAACTGGATCAGTTACCTTTATATATTCAAAACATTTCAACATAATGCAAACCCCCAGAATATTCCTGGGGGTTTTGTATTATGTACATAACGGATCGAAAAACTCGTTTTCTGTTTCTAACCTAAACAACTTTCGTTTTACCAGGAATAGCAAATGGATAGTTGCCATCTGCATCCGGCAATATCTTAGGCATTGCATCCCAACTCAACCTATCCGGCATAAGATTTACCTGCGAATTAAGTGCATCCTCCCATTTGACCTCTTTTCCGGAATACGTAGCGTAACGGCCCATGATGGCGGTCATCGTGCTTTTTGCAACCCGCTCGGCATCTGCAAATTTGAATTCACCTTTATCTATAGCGGCAAAAAGCTCGTCGTGTTCGGTCTGATATGGATTTGGATCGCCTTTGCCTGCGTGGGTGAATAGTATATTTCCCTTTGTATCCCAGATTTTACCTGAATTATTGTTCGCATTAAGGTAAAACTTTCCCTTAGTTCCCTGAAAGCTTTCGTCAACCCGGTTAAGCGTGCCTTCATGATGGCGGCATTGGCTTTGGATCACCGCTCCGTCAGCGTAAACAAACTCAACGGTATGGTTGTCGAATATTTCGCCGTGATCCTTTCCTGTTCTGAGAAAGCGGCTTCCTGTTCCCTGGGCTGAGACAGGGTAGCTGTTTTTAACCCAATTAGCAACGTCAATATTGTGCACATGCTGTTCATTGATATGGTCGCCGCATAACCAGTTAAAATAGTACCAGTTACGCATCTGGTATTCCATTTCAGTTTGCCCGGCTTGGCGCGGTTTAACCCAAACCCCCCCGCTGTTCCAGTATACCTGTCCAGAAACAATATCTCCTGCAACTCCGTCCTCTATGCGTTTTAGTGTTTCGCGATAAGTTTTCTGGTACCTGCGTTGCAGGCCAACCACTACGTTTAGTTTTTTCCGCCTGGCTTCTTCCGCTGTAGCTAACACGCTCCTTATTCCCGGAGAATCCGTCGCTACTGGTTTTTCCATAAAAACATGCTTGTTCTTTCTGACAGCTTCCTCGAAATGGACAGGCCGGAATCCCGGGGGACTCACTAAAAGGACAACATCTGCCTCTGCAATAGCATTTTTATACGCATCAAAGCCTACAAATTTTTTATCTTCAGGCACATCAACTTTATCTTTTCCGAACTTTTGCGTAAGCGCCCCGTAGCTTTTATCAATCCGGTCACGGAACGCATCTGCCATCGCTACCAGCTTAAGGTTATATTTGGTTGCAAGCGCCTGAAAAGCTGCACCAGTCCCCCGGTTCCCGCAACCGATCAGGGCGATTTTAATTACCCCGCCCTCCTCCGCATAAACGCCGGAAAATGGAATATTACTGATTAGGGTGCCTCCGGCGATTATCGCCGAAGTTTTAAGAAAAGCCCTCCGCTGTTTCAGGTTTTCAATGTTTTTACTGCTCATTATGTTGGATTTTAGGATTAATAATCTGCGATAGGCTGTTGATTGTAAAATTCTTCGATTTCTTCTTTCGAGGGTGAGACAAATGGCCGCACCAGCCGTATACCTATAAACGGTGCCTCTGGAAACCACCAGTTACTTTTTGGTATCTGAGGATCAATCCTTTTCCAGTTTGGATCTGAGCCGCGCCGTGCGGAAGCCCGGAGTTCATACGCATTATCTTCAAAAGATCCACCCCGGACGGAATGGGGATACAGGTTCGTGGGTTTTGCCAGGGGGTCTTTGACAGCAATTTCATTACTCTGGGCATAATAATCCGGGATATACTGATCTAATGTCCATTAAGCAGCATTCCCATGCATCTCATACAGGCCCCATGAGTGCGGTTTCCTGGTTCCCACAGGATGCGTTTTTTCAGCGCTGTTCGATCTGAACCAGGCATAGTCCCCAAGTTTCGATGTATCATTTCCAAATGAGTATGAGGCTCCTGTTCCAGCCCGGCATGCATATTCCCATTCTGCCTCGGTAGGAAGACGATAAAACATTCCTGTACGCGTATATAACCATTTACAGAATTGTACGGCATTAAATTGAGTCATTCCTATTGCGGGATGGCCGTCTTTGCCCATGCCGAATGTCATATCAAGATAAGGTTTGGTAGGACGTGTAATCGCATCAACACCGAGATTTTTTGTTTGGTCATAGTCCTCGTACACAAACATTTCATAGATATCCCAAGTGATTTCATGGCTGCTCATCCAGAACGGACTGATCTTAACCCGGCGAACTGGCCCTTCATCAGATTTATGCCCCCGTTCAGTATCCGGGCTGCCCATTTTAAACTCACCGGCAGGGATGGCCCGCATTTCAAATTTTGACGTCGCCCCGGGGATGTCCTGAATATAAGAACCTGTTTGTTCTTTCTGAGAAAAAGACGCAAGCGGATCACATGTGAATAGGATTAAAATGCAGATGGTTTTTTTATAAACATTCATCAATTCCACGAAATTAATTGCAACTAAATTAGCTTTTTCAATCCGGAATTAGTGTAACATATCTGAAAACGCAGATATTTTAATTTTTCTTTATATTTCCAACACAATGGAATATGATTTGTTAAACATAGTTCTGCAATATCTGGGCTGTTAAACGTTAAACTTATATGAAACCTGCATGAGCTTGCCGCTCACACAACGACATGAATATAAGCTCATGCAAGCTTCATTACCATTAAAAAACAAACTATATTCAAATGAAAGACAAGGAATTTTATCTCTCGGCAGAAATCAAGTACAATTGCCTTGACATCGTAAAAATGTGGGGAACAGATTTTGAGCTTAAGGTTTATTCTTTAACGGACACCGATTATGTAGTGGCAGAGAATTCCATTGAACAGTACGGACAGTGCGATCCGGACCTGTATGCTTTTGAAATTAGCCTGGATGACGAGCTTTCCTATGACTATATGAGTGATGCGGTGCTGTGGTACGCAGAACATATCGGCAAACCGGATATGGAGATTTTGCGAACAGATCCGCGTTCCGATATCCGGGAGAGCCCAATTTCTGAATAGAATTCTAATCTTTTCAGCTTTCCGCTTTCTCTTCTCCGCTTTCCCCTATTTAATCTGTTTCCGAAGCTCTTCTTCAATACGATCACAGCTAACCAGAAAGGGTTTGTCGGTGATGCTGATGTTGAAGGACTGACCCTGGACCACAAAAGTACCGGACACCTTACCAAGGGGCGAATTAATGGCAAACTTGCCTTCAGAATTATCCGCTGAAAATGATCCGCCAGCACCGGATATTGCTTGTTCAGCAGATTTGATAAGCTCTTCACCATTTCCACTGAAATCTATTGTTATGTTACATTTAGCCATTATTTTTATATTTTTTATGAATATTAATCCTTCTTATCGTTAGAATGTTCATTTTCCTTATTTTGTTGTCTCATTCTTTCTTCGGCATTCTTAACCTCGTCTTTCTCTGCAATGATGGTGTCCGGGGATATTTCGGAAGGGATTTTAGTCTTCGCTTTTTCCGGAGATATTTCACCCGCCTTTGCAAGTGCTTGATCTGCGTCAGAGCTTCTTTTCTTTTTACTTTTTGAATTTTCCATGATACTGCTGTTCCTGTGAATCTTAAAGTTTAGCCTGGCAAGACCTGGTCTGGTCACCTATGAGCAAGCTTACTGGTGAAACAAGCCCGGCGTGAAAATGTTCTTCTAATGTTTTGATCTTTAATATTTTTTGTACATTTGCAATCCAATTCTGAAAGGGGGTATCTGTATATT
>JBBJNR010000077.1:0-15092 GCA_037719315.1 Daejeonella sp. | reverse complement strand
AAAGTCTTCGCCTAAAGGCGAGGGATTTTCCCCCAGATATTTATATTAAAACAGCCCAGGATTGTTCCGAAGAACTGGACAGGATTGTTGAAAAGGTTTTTGAAGACACGGATAAGGTGGAGTTTGAGGGAGGCAAAAGCTGAGGCTGAGGCCCAAAGCCAACATCTTACCTCAAATCAGTGATCGCTACTGCATCCATATCAGAATAATCCTGGTTTTCGCCGGCCATCGCCCATATAAAGCCGTAGTTAGAAGTGCCGCAACCAGAGTGGATTGACCAGGGCGGTGAAATGACGGCTTGTTGGTTCTGAACCACCAGGTGCCTTGTCTCCTGCGGCCCGCCCATATAATGAAATACCACCTGATCTGAAGGGAGGTCGAAATAGAAATAAGCTTCCATACGACGGTCATGTGTGTGCGACGGCATTGTATTCCACACGCTCCCTGGCTGCAGAAGTGTAAGGCCCATAACCAGCTGACAGCTTTTCTTGCCCTGAAGGTAAATGTATTTGTAAATGGAGCGCTCGTTGGCAGTTTCCTTGCTCCCAATATTAACCGGCGAGGCGTCTTCCTTTTTTATTAAAGCTGAAGGGTATCGCTGATGTGCGGGAGCTGAGAACAGATAGAACTTAGCCGGATCATTTTTAGAAATACTTTTAAAGATGACTTTCTTGGTTTCCATCCCCACATAGACCGCATCAAGTTTGTTAATCGTGAATGATGTATCATCTGCGATGATTTCACCCGGACCACCCACATTAATGATCCCCAGTTCCCTTCTTTCCAGAAAATATTCCGACCGTAAATTCGCGTAATTGGGCAGTTCAATATCACCGCTTAAAGGTACAACAGATCCGACAATTGCCCTGTCATAATGAGAATAGGTAAAGGTGAACTTATCTTCCTGCATCAAGTCATCAACCAGGAAATTGGCCCTGATCTCAGAGGTGTTCATTGCAGCTGTTTCGCGGGGGCTGGTGGCGTATCGTTGGTTCATTTGTTGAAAGTTGGAAAGTGGAAACTTGAAAGTTGAAATCGGGGTACTAAATTATAATTTATCTGCTGAATCCCGCTTTCAATTCTCCACGGTAACCACCAAAGGATTATCGAGTTTATATTTATAATCTGTCAGGTACTTAAACCACTCAGCGGCAGTGGTGATCTTTCCTGCCCGGTTCCAGGCTCCGCCGTTGTAATAGACGAGAGGAACATTATTTTCTATGGTGGAGCGGCTTAGCAGGTGACCGTTAGCTATCTTCATTTCTTTGGAATTGGAAGTTAGGATCCCCACACCCGTAATGCCTTTGTCTTTGACTTCCGGTTCCCAATAGCCCAATACTCCATTTTTCTCATTGATGAGCATGGTGCCGGCATCTTTTCGTTTTACGATGCCTGAAACTACATCTGTTTGGTTGCTGCCTTTTATGGTATAGTTAACTTCCACTCTGTTCATTTGCGAGCCCGCATTTAAAGAGATGGTCTTGGTAGCTGATATGTCTGCATCGCCGGCTTTCCAGCTATCATAGCCCAATTGAAAGGTTGAGCGTAAAGGGCCATTGTCAAGCACCTTGAAGTGATGATAGTTTTTCGATAAGATGATCGAATCTTTGACATAAGGGGCAATATCGCCAGCCCCGAGGGTTATACCTACCTGGTAATAATCCATCCCCTCCCCCAGGTCAGTATGGTAATTACCCTCTTTGTACCATTTGTTTAAGATCAGCTTGTCAGTGCGCTTAGACCAGACATCTGTACCGGTCGCATTATCGCTGGCGGTTTCCAATGCCTTGCCATACATCCTGAAAGCGATCACATCGTTTTCCCACGCAAAATCATCTTTGCGCTCGGGTACAAACCGGGCAAATGTTTTAGCCTCGGATTTCGCCGGCTGGCCAGTTACCAGGTCGTAAGTAATTTCCTGGCCTGGTTTAAGGCCCATCACCTGCAATAGCAAATTAACAGGCTTCTCATATCCTTTAAGTTCCAGTTGATAGGGTATTTCCTTTTTGCTGCTTGTTTCGGTAAGGCGGAAAGATGCCCCGTTAAGCTTTGCTGCAAGGTCGGAAAACCTTACTTCAACGACCTCGGCCATTCTTTCCATGCCGGAAGTATTTTTTATTCTGATGCGGGCTAAACGCTGCTGTGCGGATGCCGGCAGTATATAAATGAATAGTCCGCAAATAAACAACAGGCAAATAATTTTTTTCATTTCTCAGGATTTAATTTTAATCGGTCTGAAAAGAACATGAGCAATGATACAAAAAAGACATGTTTAAATCAGCTACTAGAGTATAAATCATGATATTTTCTTAAGGGGTGCATGTTTTTATTATCTAAAGATTATAAAAATCAGCAACCATATTTTCCATATTGCGGATAATATCCCATACTAAGATTTAAACGCGCCACAAATCCCAAATGAGGACCGCGATGCATCGGCCGGGGCCATTGCTTCTTTCAACTCTCCCCTTCCCACTATTTCTTGGTTGTGATAACAATCACTCCTTCGCGTGCTTTCTCACCATATTTCACCGCGGCTTGTGTGCCTTTTATAATGGTGATCGATTCTATGGAAGATACTGTCAGCAGATTGATTTCTGACTTACTGGCTTCTTTGCCGTCAAGTATGATCAGTTCTTTATCAATGTTGCTCAGGGAGATCTTTTGGGTTTGGCCCGCACCATACCCGACAGAAATAGCCGGCTTAGCCGTGCCGGCTGAAGTGATTCCGACCACCTTCGGTACAACGGTGGAAGAGACAGCTGCTTTTGTCCGGATCTCAATTACCCCGTTTTTCCCTTCTGCTCCGTATATCGCAATGGCTCCGGATCCTTTTAATACGTCGACAGACACAATACTGTCCGGGTCTATGTCAGTGATGCCTTTGGACGTGCGGACTCCATTAATAATGTAGATTGGCTTGGGCCCTCCGACCAAGATGGAGTCTTTTCCTGCTGCTACGGCTGAAAAACTATCTTTATCGGGACTTTTTATCACGATGATCTTATTCGTGTCCACCTTGGAGTTCTGTTGGGTGTAATTTAAAGATTCAAAGACCAGGGAGTTCAATTTTTCAATAGTTTTCGTCAGTTCTGCCGGCGCTGATAAGGATTGCTCCTTTTCTAACACTTTGCCTGTAAGGCCGGGCAGATCTTTGAGCTTAGACATTTCTGGTGTTATGGTCCCGATTTGTGTTTGACCCCCTTTTGAGGCGCTTACGACCAGAACTGATAACATAATTGCTGGTAAAAGCAGCAGGTAACCGCCAAGGTTTATCCTGCCTGTAGGCTTCTTGTTTATCATGGCTATTCTTCTTTTTATAGTTAAAAAATGAAAGTTATTTACGGGTAAGGAATTTTGCGGAAGTACATTGATTTTCAACAGGGCATACTGATATTCTTTACTATCCATACCCGATTGGATCACTTCCTGATCTGTAATAAACTCCAGGTTGGCTTTGATGGCTTTTTTCATGAGCCAAACCCCCGGATTGAACCAGTAAAAGATAGTGCTGAGCTCAGCCAGTAACACATCAAATGTGTGGAGCTGTTTAACGTGAACCTGTTCATGCTCAAGGATAGACCGCAGTTCAGCCGCTTCGTGGCATTCCGGGTTCACATAGATGGCACGCCAGAATGAGAAAGGGTTTACAGGCATAGAGATCTTTCTGAACCTGATTTCGCCTGACATGAAAGCACTGGACTGAAGGTGAAGCCGTAGCAAAGAAATTAGCTGAATCCCCAGGCGCAGCGACATGAATATCACCCCGGTCCAGAATACTATAAGTACTATTTGCCAATAGCTTCCAGCCTGATCGTCTGCCCGGCTCATCACACCAGTCATCGAACGCTGCCAATCTGGTGTCAGGACTAAGACCTTCTGTTTCAGATCTTCGTTTGTGCTCAGGATGTCGGACAGGTTAATTAAAGGATAAAGCGCCGAATACAACAATCCCACAAGCAGATAAAAGCGATTCAATGTGTGGAAGGTGTATCGCTGAAGTACAAGATGATATCCTCCATAGAAGAGTACAAGCGCTACGTTTACCTTCAGAAGGTAGAGGATCATTTCCGGCATCATGGCTCTTTTCCTTTCTCGATCAATCGGATGATCTCTTTTAGCTCGTCAGCACTGATCTTTTCCTGATTTGCGAAAAACGTGACCAGCTCTTTGTATGAATTGCTGAAATAATCGCTTACAAACTCTCCCATAAAGGCCTTTTTGTAGTCTTCTTCTTTAATAAGGGGAGAGTAACAAAAGGTATTTCCTATCTTTTTCGCCAGGACAAACTTCTTTTTTTCGAGGTTTTTCACAGTAGATGCCAGGGTAGTATAAGGCGGCTTAGTACCCTGGATGGATTCGAGGAAATCTTTTATTGTTCCATTATCGCAGGACCAGACTGCCTGCATAGCTTCTTCTTCATTTGGAGTAAGTTTTTCCATATCTACGAACTTTTCGTAAACATACTACGAAAAATTCGTAGATGCAAATTTTTATGAAGATTTTATTAAGATGTTAGAATGATAGGATGAGCAGGAAAGGATCACCGACAATTAGTAATAGTATATCTTTGCCTCTGGGCATATATCCCGGGGGCAAATTATGAATGGAGCTGTTACAGAACATTATAAAAACAATCTGAATAAAAGTAATGGAAAGGTCAGCAGATATGAGACACTGATCAACCGGTATTCGATCCTACGCCTGCTGACCCTTGGTACTGGAATTTTCCTCTTTTATCAATCCCTGAAATTTGAGGGTTCATGGCTTCCTGTTCTGGTTTTTTTTGCGGTCGTGCTTGGTTTCTCTTCGCTGGTCAGGATGCAGAACCTGTTTGAGAAGAAGCGAAATTATTTCAGGGACCTGGCAAAAGTTTACGTCAACGAGCTTAGCAGTCTGCAAAGCAGGGATAATATGTATCCCGATGGTTCGCAGTGGACGGACGATGATCATCCATATTCATCTGATCTGGATATTTTTGGAAAGCGATCATTGTTTGGGATGGTCAACCGTTGTGCAACGGTTTTGGGAAACGCAACGCTGGCTGGCTGGCTGAAGAAGCGGGCTCCGGTTAAAATCATTAGAGAACGACAGGCGGCTATTCAGGAACTGGCGTCTAAGCAAAGCTGGAAACACAATTTTCAAGCGGTGCTTCTTTTTGCGAACGATCATGGTGAAGACGGTGCTGAAAGACTGTTCCAATATATGCGCATGTCGCCTGTAATCAGAACAGGATTTCTACGTGCCTATTTAAAATGGGTGCCCCTATTGTTTGTAATGTCTGCGATACTTTCCTGGTATTTTCCTATTTTCCTGTTGGTGGTTCTTGGATTGGGCATTGCCAATTTATTGCTTATGCAGAGCTATCATGCTCTGGTCATGAAAACGGATAGCCTCATAGGCAAAATGAGGGTTATACTGGGCCGCTTTTCAGAGGCAATCTCAGCTGTCGGATCCGAGAACTGGAACTCTCTATATTGTGCAGAGCTTGCTGATAGCCTAAAAGGGGATCAGGAGGATAAACCAACGCAGCAAATCAAGAAATTATCGGTACTGATTAACCAGTTAAACCTTGGCTTAAGTCCCGTTGGTATTATTCTGAATTTTGTCGCTGCGTGGAACGTACGTCAGTTTTTAGCCATCGAAGACTGGAAGAGAAATAATAAAATAAATCTTGAAGCGGCATTTGATGTGATTGCAGCTTTCGAAGCGCTCATCAGTTTGAGCAGTTTGCGTAACAATTATCCCGGATGGACTTTCCCTTCGATCATTGAAGAAGATGGCTTCACCTTAGCGGCAAAGGCTATTGCGCACCCTCTTATCCCATCAGAATTGAGGATTGAAAATGACTATTCGCTCAAAAATGAACTGCGTATCGATATCATAACCGGATCGAATATGGCCGGCAAAAGTACTTTTTTACGCACTCTCGGAATTAATGTGGTGCTTGCGCTTTCAGGTGCACCAGTATGTGCCTCAGAAATGAGCGTAAGTCCGATGCTTGTTTTCAGCTATATGCGGATCAAAGATTCACTAAACGAAAATACGTCAACGTTTAAGGCTGAACTCGATCGCTTACAGCGTTTGCTTGAAATACTTAACACGGAGGACAAAGTCTATTTCCTGATCGACGAGATGTTAAGGGGAACTAATTCCGTGGATAAATACCTCGGATCGAAAGCGGTCATAGAAAAATTAATAAGCCAGAACGCCGTTGGGATAATCGCAACACACGATCTTCAGATCGCTGAGATGGAACAGAAATATCCTGATTATATCCGGAATTTTTACTTTGACATACAAATTGAAGGTTCAGAAATGAGTTTTGATTATAAGCTGAAAGAAGGCGAGTGTAAAACATTCAACGCGTCTCTTCTGTTGAGAAGGCTTGGTATCTATCCGGACTGATCCAGATTCCCCCCTATATTTTATTTTAACCGGACAAAGAAAATACAAATGAGCAAGTTTCGGGTTGCACCACAGTTAGCAGCTGCATACTTTTGTTATATTAAATGAGTAAGATGAACCCCGAAAACCATATCAATTACACCAGAATCGCAGAAGCGATCGACTATATAAAAGAAAATTTCAGGGAACAGCCTGCCTTGGATCAGATTGCCGAAAAAATCCATCTGAGCCCTTTTCACTTCCAGCGCTTATTTTCTGACTGGGCAGGCGTTAGTCCCAAAAAATTCCTTCAATACCTGAGCGTGGAATATGCGAAGGAAATTTTGAGGGATAAACAGGGAACTCTCTTCGACGCTGCTCACGAGGCAGGGCTTTCCAGCACCGGACGACTTCACGATTTGTTCATCCAGATCGAAGGAATGACGCCGGGCGAGTATAAAAATGGTGGTGAAGACCTGAGAATAAATTATAGTTATGCGGAAAGCCCTTTCGGGAATATCCTGGTAGCTTCTACAATAAAAGGGATCTGTTACATGGCCTTTACAGACGACGAGCAAAAAGCATTCAGTGATTTGCAGAGTCGGTTCCCAAATGCTTCCTTTAGACAATTATCCGATTCTTTCCAGCAAAATGCGTTGTTCATTTTTACCCACGACTGGAGTAAACTCAGCAAGATAAAACTTCATCTCAAAGGTACTGCATTTCAATTAAAGGTCTGGGAAACGCTGTTAAGCATTCCTATGGGAAAACTAAGCAGCTATGGTAATATAGCTGCCAAAATAACGAGCCCCAACGCCTCGCGAGCCGTCGGCACAGCAATCGGCAGTAATCCCGTGGCTTTCCTGATCCCCTGTCACCGTGTTATTCAATCAGGTGGAGCGCTTGGCGGATACATGTGGGGCCTTACGCGGAAAAGTGCAATGATAGGATGGGAAGCAGCCAAAGTCAACAACGGAACTGAGCTTTAAATGGATATTTTTACTCCCAATCAACCTGCCAACCTGCTTCCTTATGATGGAACTGTGAATTACTATGGAAAAATTATGCCTTCGGAGGGGATGTTTCGTTACCTGGAAGTACTTCTGGACAACATTGATTGGAAACATGATGAAGCCAAAATTTTCGGGAAACATATCGTCACCAAAAGGATGGTAGCCTGGTATGGGGATGATGATTTTTCTTATACGTATTCCAATACAACGAGACACTCACTACCCTGGACAAAGGAGCTTTTAGAACTAAAGGCTCTTTGTGAAGAGTCCACCGGGCACACTTTTAATTCATGCCTGCTGAATTTATATCATAATGGAGACGAGGGAATGGCATGGCATAGCGATGATGAAAAGTCATTGGGAAAGGACACGGCCATTGCATCAATGAGTTTCGGTGCAGAAAGAAAGTTTAAGCTAAAGCATAGACAAAGTAAGTATGGCGTTAGTATTAACCTTGAAAGCGGCAGTCTGCTGATCATGAAAGGCGCTACCCAAACGCATTGGCTTCATTGTTTACCGAAAAGCAAAAGAGTTAAGGGGCTGAGAATAAATCTCACTTTCAGGACATATATTATGCAAGGGTAGAGGGTGGTGCCAGTTACCTGGCCAGCGTACTTGCAGCCTTAATCGATGGTCATTAACTGAAGCCATTTTACTCCAACGCTCCACTTTCAATTTTCAACTCTCAACTTTCAACTCTCTTTAATCAAACTTCTGTTCCTCTTTTTTGTAGTATTTTAAAGGTCTATTTATGAAAAGGGTACAGGATAATGGAATTACACGTGACGGGCTTCACAAAAGTCCGTGGCAGACCAGTGTAGCAGAAACAGGCAAAGCAAGCGGACAGGTTTCGCAAAAAGTGTACGACTGCATTATCATTGGAGCGGGTATCACAGGCATTACTGCTGCGCTGATGCTGCAAAATTCAGGCAAGAACGTTCTCCTGATCGAGGCTCATAACCGAGGGTTCGGAACTACGGGTGGCACCAGCGCGCATATAAATACATTTGCAGATACAACCTATAAAGAAGCGGAAAGCGCCTTTGGGGAAGAGGGTGCAAAATTATTTGCTGGTGCGATAAATGCAGGGTTTGATATTATTAAAGAAAATATAAAAACTTACACGATTGATTGTGATTTTGAATGTAAGCCGGGCTACGTTTACGCAGAGGATGATGATCAGGTCAAACAGCTTGAAGATCTCTATGAAGGCGCTCAAAAGGTTAAAGTCCCCATAGAATATACGGAAGAAATTCCTGTGCCCATACCTTTTAAAAAAGCGGTGATGCTGCCAGGGCAGGCCCAGTTTCACCCAGTTAAATACCTTCAGGCCATACTGCACAGGTATCTTGAAAAAGGGGGCGAGCTACTGGTAAACACGAAGATCATCAATATCGACACAAAAGAAGGAATCCACACCGCCAGATCAGAAACCGGCAGCTACAGGGCGATGAAAATAATTTATGCGACGCATACACCACCGGGGATCAACGTTTTCAGTTTCCGCTGTGCCCCCTACCGCAGCTATGTGCTTGCTGTTAAGCTTAAAGGCAATAAATATCCCGGCGCACTTATTTATGACATGCAGGATCCTTACCACTATCTGAGAACACACAGAATTGATGGCGAAGATCTCCTGCTGATTGGCGGAAATGATCATAAAACCGGTCATGATGATCCTGAGAAAGCATTTGAAGACCTGGAAAAATATGCGCAAAAGTACTTCAGCGTATCTTCCGTAAGGTACAAATGGTCCTCACAATACTACATCCCGGTTGACGGCCTTCCATATGTTGGTCAGATCCCTTTCTACGCCGATGGAATTTATTGTGCTACAGGATACAATGGCAACGGTATGATGATGGGCAGTATTTCTGCCCACATCCTGTCTGACCTGATTAGTGGAAAAGTTAACTCGTACGGGAACCTTTTTAGTACTTCCAGGATCAAGCCCATAGATGGATTCACAGAGTTTGTAAAAGAAAACGCTGATGTAGTTTATCATTTTGTGGCCGACCGCCTTTCTATGCATGAAACAGATTCATTGAAAAGGCTGAAGCGGGGAACTGGAAAAGTCGTAAAATTCGATGGCAGGAAGGTCGCAGCTTACCGGGACGAAAATGGAGATATTCATGCATTAAATCCCGTTTGCACCCATGCAGCCTGTATCGTAAATTGGAATCAGGAAGAGAAAAGCTGGGACTGCCCCTGTCATGGGGCCAGGTACGATATAGAAGGAAAAGTTTTGAACGGGCCTGCTGAAAAGGATCTTTCTAAAATTGATCTTTAGCAGGAAACACAATCGTTTAGCCGAGGAGTTCATAAGGCTTATCCCATGTTGTAAAAAGTAAATAATGTTAAAAACTGGGAACCAAAGCTTAGTGTTATTCAGTGCTGCCTGAAATCCGTTAATTCTGATTTCTTGTGGAGCGATGGTAGAGCGATGGTCAAGCGATGGTAAGATTCTCACATAATAGCACTGTCTCTCTGGAGACTTAGTGTATTTACCCTGATCACCCTCTGGTTTATACGAAGGCTAAAACGCTATTTATTGTTAAAACTACTTCCTTCAATTCCTTGTTGTATTAATATTAAAAACTATCAGCTGATGAATGAGAATAAGAATAATCCGGCGAATGATCAGGAAGATCCTTCGGTGAAACAGCATCAAAACGATGCCACGAATATCGGAAATGATTTAAGTGTTGGCAGTGAAAATGGCTCTGACGTATCCGACCTGGATCCCTATGCGGAGGATCCCGGAAAGGAAAAAAAGGATACAGCGCGGGAAAGCGGTAGTTCAGGGGACGACCGGCGATCTGATGACAACGGCTTAAATCCCAATCCTGACGAAGTTGATCCTCAAAAAAATCGTTTAGATCGTAACCATAATGTTGAGAATGCCGATGAAGACGAGCTTAATCCTTACCCGGATGAGTTAAAACCTGATCCGGATGACGCTGAATGGAGAGCGCCAGGGCACACCAGCAAATAGGCTTCACTATGGAACTTAAAGAACCTTTAATCAAGATCCTGAATAAGATCTATGAAGCATAAAGGAAAAGCAACGTGACGAAACCACCGTGCCTTCTTTATTTCGAAGTTTGACTTATCTTCAGAGCAGGGATTATGTTGTATGTCATAAAAACGGGCTGGCTAATGTTTAAGATCTCATTGGAACAATGAGTACTGTAGATTTTCCTGTTGTTGCGGGATCCTCATAACCGGTACTGTCGTTTCGGTTTTGCCGACATAGTAAATTTTCGTTTCCTGGTCCCGCGATGCTATCACGATTTCTGTCTTGCCGGCAGAACGTTGAAATAATTCCATGACCAATTCCGGCGAATTATTATCCCTGGAAAGATGAGATAATAATAAATGACTCATATAAGCCGGTCTGCAGGAAGTAAAAAGTTCCAGGGCCTGCTTGTTTGATAAGTGCCCCTTGCCTCCCCGTATCCTGTTTTTAAGAAAATAGGGATATCTGCCCCTGTCCAGCATATCCTCATCGTAATTCGCCTCCAGAAATGCAGCGTGGCACTGTCTGAAGTAGCGGGCCAGATTTTCGCAGGGAAAGCCAATATCTGTAAAAACCCCTACAGTTACCTCCCTGCAGCTTACAATAAAGCTATGAGGCTCGGATGCGTCGTGCAGTTTCGGAAAAGCGGTGATGTTAAGATCTCCGATACGCACAGATTCATGCGCCTTAAATACCATTACCAGATGATCCTGCAAAGTAAGCCGCCCGCCCGACATGGTGCCCTTTGTTATGTAAACAGGTAACTGATATTTTTTCGCAATTACCGGAAGTCCCTGAATATGGTCTGAATGCTCATGAGAAATAAAGATCGCCCGTACCTTAGTCATTGACAGTCCAAGACGGCTCAATCGTTTTTCTGTTTCGCGGCAATTCAGCCCGGCGTCTACCAGTATGGCATCCTGCTCATTAGCGATATAATAGCAATTCCCGTTGCTCCCGGAATTTAAAGATGTAATGTGTAGTGCCATGTACGTGCAATGCGACAACAGAAATACGTGCAGTAAAATTATACAAATATCAGTACATAGATTAACTAAATGTGCTTATATTCGTCAATTAGCATACATTTTTTCCACCTGTTTATCTATGAAATTAATCTATTTTAAATACCTGTCCGTAGTCCTGTTAGCGCTCATATCAGTTAATAGTTATTCTCAAAAAAGAAAAATAATTAACTATACGGAAATAGGCGCACTTATCCATTCCAGTAATTCCGCAGACGGCAATTCTCAATTTAATGGATTTCGTACACGCACCGGGATAAGCAGGATTATACAGGATCATTTCGGCCTCGGGATTGCGCTGGGAACTGATAATTACAGGAGAAGCAATGCGGGTAATTATAATACCCTTCCCATAACAGCAAACGCATCTTATTTTTTCAATTCAGACTTTAGTGGATTGAAAGCAGATGTATATGGCGGTTATGCTGTGAAGCTATTTAATAACTTAAGCCGCGGCTTGACAGCGGGCGCCGGGCTTTCATATTCCATTCCCGTAAATAATGGTCTAAACCTGGGCCTTCAAACCGGCTATAACTACCAGGAAATAGATTTTCCTTCAACATTTGTGGACAATGCATTTAATATAGGCTCCTTCCGTCTGGGATTGGGGATCACTTTTAAATAAATACGCTAACTTTTATCCTTGTTTCCTATCCCCTCGAGCCGGTGCAGGTCTCACATCTTTTTTGTAGGCATGCTAACAAATTTACTCCCGTGTTGTTAAGGATTAAAAATCAAATCTATGCAAAAACGCATCCTCGTGATCGACAATGATCAGGATATTCTCGAAGCTGTAGGAACAGCGCTGGAAATGGAAAACTATTCCGTAGAGACATCCCCCATTGTTGAAGACATTTTTGAGATGATTCGTGATAAAAAACCTGATCTTATATTAATCGATTACCTGTTATTTGGGATAAACGGCGGCGAGCTTTGCCACATGATCAAGTCAGAACCTACCACTTCCCACCTTCCGGTTATTATCTTTTCGGGTTACCCCAAAGTTATCCAATCACTCGGCACATATGAATCGGATGCGTTCATCAGCAAGCCCTTTGAGCTGGATCATTTTATGGAGGTAATTAAATCTTGTCTTGCGAAAAATACCCGTCTTTCTGAGGGTTAAGCCCTGAAAGGAATAGAACTAAAACAAGATTTTATTTGCTTCAGTTTCCCGAATGATGCCGGAACTGATTATTAAGGAAATCCCGGATCGTTCTTATGGCCGTCCGGGAAGGTGACCAGTACAATTTACTTTTCCAAAACAATATTTTAAGTAATTTTGCGCCTTGTTGTAAACATCAAAATGCCAAATAAGAAATATAACATAGCCGTCGTACAGCTCAACCTGAACGATAAGCCCGGGAATAACCTCAAGAAATGTTTGAAATGGGTGAGGGACGCAGCCGCACGGGGCGCTGAAGTAATTTCATTACCTGAACTATACAGCGGGCATTATTTCTGCCAGGATGAAGATACCGCTAATTTTGCCCTGGCGGAACCATTATACAGCACCTCCTTTATAGAATTCAGCGCTTTAGCGAAGGAGCTTGGCGTAGTTATCATTGTGCCTTTTTTTGAGAAAAGAATGGCGGGCATCTATCATAATAGCGCCTATATAATAAATACAGATGGGTCTGAGGCAGGTTTATATCGTAAGATGCACATTCCTGACGATCCTCACTTTTACGAGAAATTTTATTTCACTCCCGGAGACTTAGGCTTTCAAACCTTCCCAACAAATAAGGGCAAGATTGGTACACTCATCTGCTGGGACCAATGGTACCCGGAGGCTGCTCGTTTAACGGCGATGCAAGGCGCTGAAGTGCTGTTCTATCCTACCGCGATCGGTTGGCATCCTAAAGAAAAGGATGAATATGGCGAGAAGCAGCAAAATGCCTGGATGACCGTTATGAAAGGGCATGCCGTTGCAAATGGGGTATATGTTGCTGCCGCCAACCGCATCGGACTGGAACAGTACGTTCCCGGAACAGATGGTATCCAGTTTTGGGGATCGTCTTTTATATGCGGGCCTCAGGGAGAAATTCTTGCACAGGCCTCTGAAGACGAAGAAGAGATCATCATGGCAGAAGTTGATCTTGATCTCCAGGAAAACGTACGTCAGAACTGGCCCTTCTTCAGAGACAGACGCATAGATTCTTACGAAGATATTACCAAAAGGGCCCGCTGATATGAGTTCTCAAAACAGGAGATTTCCTGCTGAATGGGAAAAGCAGGCGGGAATTTTACTTTGTTTTCCTCATAGCGGAAAAGATTGGCCGGGTAAATATGAAGCCATTAAATGGGATTTCGTAGAATTCATTAAAAAGATATCTTGCTTTGAGCAGGTTTTTCTCATTGTGGCTGATAAAAGGCAACAGGACTCGGTATCCCGCATGCTCAGTACCGCTCATGTGGAACTGAATAAAGTTACTTTTACCATCTACAAAACCAACAGAAGCTGGATGCGTGATTCCGGGCCCGTTATTGTGAAAAATGGCCCTGAACGGGAAGCCCTGAATTTCAATTTTAATGGCTGGGCCAAGTATAAAAACTTCCAGCTGGACAGACATGTTCCCGCTAAAGTTTCACAATTTCTTGGCATACCATTAACCATGGCTACGTATAAAGGTAAGCCTGTGATCCTGGAAGGCGGCGCCATCGATGTTAACGGAAAAGGTACCCTCCTCACCTCCGAAGAATGCCTCATGCACCCGCACATTCAGGTTAGGAACCCTGGTTTTACCAAAAGTGATTATGAGGCAGTCTTCGCAGAATACCTCGGGATCAAAAACGTGATCTGGCTTGGCAATGGAATTGAAGGTGATGATACCCATGGTCACATCGACGACCTCTGCCGTTTTGTAAATGAAGATACGATAATCACCGTAATAGAATCAGATCCAAAAGACCCTAACTACCTCCCCCTTCAGGACAACCTGAAACGCTTAAAAAATTCAAAGCTCGAGAACGGGAAGAAACCATCTATCCTGACCCTGCCCATGCCTCAAAAACTGGAATTTGAAAACCTGCGCTTACCGGCCAGCTACGCCAATTTTCTGATTCTGAATAACTGTGTCCTTGTGCCGGTGTTTAATGACCGTAACGACCGCCATGCACTGACCATTATTGCGGATTGCTTTCCTGACCGCGAGGTCATCCCCATTAATGCAACTGATCTGATCTGGGGATTTGGGACTTTGCACTGTTTGAGCCAGCAGATACCTTTTTAATTACGAATTAAAAATTACTAATTACGAATGTCTAAACCCTGCGTTAATAGCGAGGATTGATATCTCATTTGACACGAACTCTGTTTGCCCATTCCCAAATTTACTAATCACGGTGTCCGGTTAAAATAAAATTTATGATTTTATTTATCTCTGCCCGCTGATGCCGCGGGAGGGCACCTACTTTCCCTTCAGCTGGAATTAGGCATTGCCGATCAAACGGAGCCCAAGGCACCTGGGGATTGACGAAGGCTTTTGTTTCTTTCGGCCTTCAAACCTGAGCCGCATTTCGCGGCGAAAGCATGAACACCGCTGAAAACAACAAAAACAGTGAATAACAATTTGCCCTTCCCGGCAACAGAGCTACCGTGTACCCACATCTTTGTCAACCCTTGGTTATTGAATTTCGGCCGCTCCT
>JBBJNR010000076.1:0-15146 GCA_037719315.1 Daejeonella sp. | reverse complement strand
GGAAAATTGCGGCAGCTTTTATTTATTTAATCTTTTAACCCTTGATTCGCATTATAACGTAAAACGTACAACTACTCCGCCCTTTTCAAACCGTATTTCTCAATTTTACTGTACAAATGGCTTCTCTGTATGTCTATATCGTCCGCAGTTTTAGAAACATTCCAATTGTTCTTTTCAAGCTTATATTTTATGTAATCGCGCTCTGCAAAATCTTTGTATTCCTGGAAGTTGGTAAACTGATCGAAATTAGCAGCAGCTCCGTTAGTCGCATTTTCTGCACCCTGTGAAAAAGAAGAGGGGTTTGCAAAAGTCCGGACATCTTTATCAGTAATAACTTTATCACTCAGGATGATGAGACGCTCGATCATATTCCGCAGCTCACGGATATTACCGGTCCATGGCATCGCCTGTAAGGCTTCCATCGCTGTCTCATTGATCTTTTTAACCGGGATTCCATAATCCTGGCAGATCTCATCACAAAAGTTCTGCGCAATGATAGGAATATCGTCTTTTCGTTCGGTTAAATGCGGAACATGTATCAGGATAACACTTAATCTATGGTAAAGGTCCATACGGAAGCTGCCTGTGTCGATTTCTTTCTGAAGGTCTTTATTAGTTGCAGCTATTACACGCACGTCAACATCTATTTCCTTTTCTCCACCAACCCGGGTCACTTTATTTTCCTGCAGCGCACGCAAGACTTTTGCCTGCGCTGACAAGCTCATATCTCCGATCTCGTCCAGGAACAGGGTTCCGCCGCTGGCCTGTTCAAATTTTCCTATGCGCTGTTTGATGGCAGATGTAAAAGACCCCTTTTCATGGCCGAAGAGTTCACTCTCGATTAATTCTGACGGTATGGCGGCACAATTAACTTCGATAAGTTGCGAAGTAGAACGGTTGGATTTTTCATGAAGCCAACGGGCAACAAGCTCCTTACCGCTACCATTGGCCCCGGTGATTAAAACACGTGCATCAGTAGGCGCAACCCGTTCGATGGTATCTTTAATACGATCGATTGCGACAGAATTTCCCAGCATTTCCCTGACTTTGCTGGCTTTACGTTTTAATACCTTGGTCTCGGTGACCAGGTTTTTACGTTCGAGGGCATTTCTAACCGTGATCAGCAAGCGGTTAAGATCAGGTGGTTTGGAAATAAAATCAAATGCCCCTTTTTTGCTGGCTTCAACCGCGGTTTCCACAGTTCCATGGCCTGAAATCATAATAAATGGCAGATCCGGCTGGAATGACAGTCCTTCAGTAAGAACCTCCATACCATCCATCTTATTCATCTTAATATCACAGAGGATCAGGTCGTACTCATTCTTCTTAATAAGCTCCAGTGCATCAGGACCGTTGTCTATATCTTCAACCTGATATTCCTCATACTCCAGAATTTCACGCAAAGTGTTGCGGATTGCCTTCTCATCGTCTATTATTAAAATTTTTGCCATAAGTTTTTATAATCCTGGTATTTTTCTGCGAAAATAACCCTGCGAATATAAGGAATGTTTGTACATATGTAAATCCTGCTAAATAAAAAGTCCTTCCTGTTAGGGAAGGACCAGGATTTCAAAAAAAGCAAGCCTGTAAGCCGGGTTCTGTTCCCGATAAATCGGGTTTCTATCATTTATCTGGCCATGCAATTGCTCACATGGTCTAACGACCTACCCATTCCGGATAATCCTGCATAAAGCTGGATAAGTAAGCGGGCAGCTTCACTTCCGGAACCTATTTGGTCTTTCAACTCCTGGGGTTTACCGTAGTATATGTCACCATATAAGACCGTGAGCCCTTACCTCACGTTTTCACCTTTACCTTCTTAAAAAGGTTACCCTGATTAATGAGGAAGTTTATTTTCTGTAGCACTTTCCGTCTCCGTCGCCGGAGCCTTCCTGTTAGGAAGCAGAATGCCCTGTGTTGCCCGGACTTTCCTCCCCCCAATAAATTGAGTGGCGATAGAACAGCTTGCTCTGCAAAGATAGCTAATTGCTTGCTGGAATTAATTGTTAATTGGCTGGTTTCACTTCTTCCAGGCGCTTGTCCAGCTGTATGATGCTTTTTAATATTGCTCTGGAAGCATTGTAATAAAAATCATGGTTAATGTTCGCAAGGTCGGAGGTCGGAGGTGTGAAATGTGGAGATTCCGTTTCCTCAGACATCAGACTTCCGGTCTTCCTCACGCCACTTCCCGTATATCAACTGCGACCACCCGTGACACTCCTTGCTCAGCCATCGTTACACCGTAAATAATATCAGTACTTGCAATTGTCCGCTTGTTATGAGAAACAATTATAAATTGCGACTGACCGGAGAACTCTCTTATGATATTGTTGAATTTATCAATATTTGTATCATCAAGGGGAGCATCTACCTCATCAAAAATACAGAATGGGGCTGGTTTTAAAAGATAGAGAGAAAAAAGCAGAGCAGTAGCAGTAAGCGTTTTTTCCCCCCCGGATAGCTGGTTTATGGATAACGGCCTTTTTCCCTTAGGTCGGGCAAGGATATCAATGTCCGATTCAAGCGGGTTCGTGGGGTCAACAAGGACAAGATCGCAGCTGTCTTCCTCGTTAAACAGGGAGCGAAAGACCCCGATAAAATGTTCTCTTACCTTAACAAAAGCTTCGATAAATTTTCCCTTCGCCGTGTCATCAATTTCTTTGATCGTTTGAAGTAACGATGATCGGGCTTCAGAAAGATCTTTTTTCTGCTCCTGGATAAATGTATATCGACCGTTCATTTCCTGGTACGCTTCCATGGCCATGGGATTGATAGCCCCGAACTCATCCATCTGGTGTTTTATGCGCTCAGTTTTTGCGCGTAACCCATCTTCACTTTCTTCCTGCTGACCTTCAGGAATTTCCTCGTCAAGAAGGCTGGATATGTCTATGGAAAACTCAACAGACAATCTTTCTTTCAATGCATTAAGCTCCAGCTTAATCGCGGTCTTCTGGTCTTTGATTTCATTGCTGATCAGATAAGACTGCTCTTTATTCCTCCGCAATACAGTGATGTTGTTTTCGAACTCCGTAATTGCCCCTCGTGATGCATAGTAAGTTTGCTCAGCCTCATCAACGGCAGATTCAAATTCCTCCTTTTGCGCATACATGGCTATGAGGTCTGCATCAGAATGATCCGAATGATCCAGGGTTTCCCGGATGCTTACCTGCGTAGTTGCCATATCAGCCTCGTTTGTTGAAATTCTGGTTTCAAGGCCGTGTTGCTGGCTTTCCCGGTATTCCAGGTCTTTCTCAATGCCCGAAACTTTATTTTGCTGCTGATGGAAGCGGATATTTTCCTGGTTATAGGCTGCAGATCCAGAATTAATGATTTCAGACAGTTCATTATATCGCTTCTGTTCTGTAAAAAGTTGCTCTTGTTTTATCTGCCTGTGCGTTTTCAGTTCCAATAGCTGGGGATCAGCAGCCAGAAGCTCATCGTGAATGCTTGTCATTTTTAGCTCAATGTCTTGTTTCCTGTTTTGGCTGTTCTCAATAAAAGCCAGGTATTGTTCCTGTTTGTTTTTACAGACGTAAATTCGTTGCTTAAGCGATTGAGCTCGAGCTGTTGTTGCTGAATTTGAATGGTCTGAGATGATTCTTTCAGCACATTAAGCTGGGAAACTTTTTCATCTATTGAATTTTTAAGTTTCAGAATTGTTTTTTCCAAAGAATCAATTTCTTTAAAGAGTTTCTCCAGGTTTTTCGCCCTGCCGATGCGTTTTCCTTCGAAAAGGCCTACAGATCCCCCTGACATACCGGTCCTTGTTTTTGAAAACATCCCCGATTTGCTCAATAAAACTATTTGTTCAGCCGGAAGGGCGGACTTCAACTCTTCTTCCTCGCCAGATTGAATGAGAAATACATTGTATAAAAGCATTTCGCAAAGAGGCCTGTACTTTGAATCTGCATCAATAATATCCATTGCCGGGATGAGTGACGCGTGATTACTTTGAATGGCCGTTCTTTGAGGGTGGGCTGTTAGTGCATCCAGGATAAAAAAATTGGCACGGCCGCGTGATGCTTCGCTGAGCAGCCGAATTGCTTGTACCGCTTCCTGTTGGGTTTCTACCACATAGTGGTTCATTACCGGTTCGAGGTAATTTTCAATCGCTATCCGGTATTCTTCTTTGCAAAATAGAATGTCCGAAAATAGGATCGCCTGTTTTACCCAGCCAGCGTTCTTCTTTAGGAAGCGGATTGATTCCGGAAAGCCCTCCAGGTTATCAACCATAGATTTGGTTAAATTATACTCGTTTTGCCTGGAGTCAAGCCGGCGGCTTTCCTGGTTTAATAATTCCTTTTCTTCGGCGCTTTGCTCTGTTATCCTGATGATTTGCAACTGCAGTTCATCTTCGGCCCCTCCGGCAGATTTTAATTCACTGTGTTTGATCTCGAGATTGCCCTGGATCTCTGCGATAACCTTATTGAATTCGTTTAGCTCGGATTCTTTAGACTGCGTGTCAGCCACATTTCTGCTGCTTTCCTGGTAAAGGGCCTCTTTTTGGATATTTAATATGGCAATATCTTTTTCAAGTTTATAAGCCTGATTTTGCAGCTCCATGTTGTCCCGGTTGGCAACGTCAAGATCTCCTTTTGATTTTTGTTGTTTTAACCGGAGCTTTTCCAGGTCTGAATGCTTAACATTTACAGAGCTTCTGAGCTTTTCCAGGATCTCAGATTCTTGTAAATGCTCTTCATTTAAACGTTTCTGGTTATAAAAAATATGGTTTAACTGGTTCCTATCCTTTTCCAGTTCTTCACTCAGCCGGCTTTTCTTGTCCTCGAGAAATTTTAACTGCTCATTTTTGATCTTCTTATCACTCTCATACGCCCGGATCCTTGAGATAAATTCATTGGTAGCTTTTTGTTGAACGGATAGATTTTTTTCGAGATTGAGGCTGTCCAGTTTCTGCTTTTGCAGCAGGGCTTCCAGGTTGGAAATAGTCGTACTGATGCCGCTGTTTTCCACCAATTGCTGTTGTTCACGATCCTCAAGCCGGGACAGTGAGTTCCCGAAGCTCCGTATTTTGTACGACGCCAGTAACAGGCTCAGGTTTTTATATTGATCCTTGAGACGGTAATACCGTTCCGCTTTTTTTGCCTGGTTTTCGAGTGTTTTCAGGTTCTTCTCAATCTCGAAAAGCAGGTCGTCAACACGGCTAAGGTCGGCTTCCGCATCCTTCAGCTTGTTAAAGGTTTGCTTTTTACGAAGCTTATACTTAGAGATACCTGATGCCTCTTCAAATAATGCCCTCCGGGAATTGTCTTTATTGGCAATGATCTCGTCGATCATTTTAAGTTCGATGATAGAATAGGAGTCGGAGCCTATTCCTGTATCGAGGAAAAGGTCTGTAATGTCTTTTAAACGGCATTGAACATCGTTAAGACGATACTCGCTCTCGCCTGAACGATATAATTTCCGTGTTATGGTGACGCTGGAATAGTCGGTAGGAAGAATATTCCTGGTATTATCAAACGTTAGGGAAACCTCGGCCAGGTTAGATGGCTTGCGTGTATTGGTGCCGTTAAAAATAATATTCTCCATTTTTTCGGAACGGAGCATGCGCGTGCTTTGCTCACCCAGGACCCAGCGTATCGCATCAACAACATTTGATTTTCCGCAACCATTAGGCCCAACAATAGCAGTAACACCATCATTGAAATTGATCGTGATCTTATCGCCAAAGCTTTTGAAACCTTTTATTTCGAGTTGGGTAAGCTGCATAGTTTTTATTTCCGCGCTGTGCGGACGGCCTTCTTTTAAAGGGCTTAATTTATAAAATTATGCAGACCTGTGTAAAGTTTTTAATTGATAGGGGGATAACTATTTTTTTCGGAATACAAATACTACTTTTAACCCAATTAGAATTAACGAAAAACTACAGATAAAATTATGGAATACAGACGTTTAGGTAAATCAGGCTTAAAGGTCAGCGCTCTTTCCCTGGGAAGCTGGCTAACCTTTGGAAACCAGATAGAAGATAAGGTTGCTGAGGAACTGATGGATATAGCTTACGACAGCGGAGTGAATTTCTTCGATAATGCAGAAGGTTATGCCGGGGGCAAATCAGAGCTTGTCATGGGTAAGATTCTTAAAAAGAAAAATTGGGACCGCAGCTCGTATATTGTTTCAAGCAAGATATATTTCGGTGCCGAAGAGAAAAAGCCCAACATGATCGGCTTATCTAAAAAACATTTATTTGAAGGAACTAATAATGCTCTTAAACGGTTGCAGGTTGATCACCTCGATATGCTGTTCTGTCACCGCCCGGATCCTGAGACTCCGATAGAGGAAACGGTCTGGGCCATGCATCAATTGGTTCAGCAAGGTAAGGCACTTTATTGGGGAACTTCAGAATGGAGCGCTTCGGAGATCATGGAAGCACACTATTTCGCGGAAAAGAATCATCTTGTTGCACCTGCCATGGAACAGCCCCAGTACAATATGTTATGGAGGGATAAGCTGGAAAAAGAATTTCTGATGCTTTTCAGAAACTTCGGAATGGGAACAACTATATGGAGCCCGCTTGCTTCCGGACTATTATCAGGTAAATATAATAATGCAGAACCTAAAGATTCGCGGTTTGAGATGGAGAGCCTTGGGTGGTTAAAAGACAGGTGGCTCGTTGAAGAGAACCTGAAGAAAATTAAGCAGTTGAAAGACCTGGCTGATAAGCTGAATACTTCTATGCCCAAGTTTGCAATCGCCTGGTGTTTAAAAAATCCGAATGTGAGCACGGTGATCCTGGGCGCATCCAAAACTGCTCAACTAAAAGAGACTTTAACGTCTCTTGAAATTGTCCCTTTACTGACCGACAAGATCATGGAGCAGATTGATAAGATCACTGGGACGAAACCAGAAACGATCGTGGTGTGATGAAGTCGAAGGTCTGATGTCTGAAGTCCGAGTTTAATCGATCCGAAAACCTCATACCTCATACCTCTGACTTCAAACCTCCGACAACTTAAAGGTATCCTTCACACGGATACCTTTTTCTGTATTTTGAAGTGTGCAGCATTCGTTCACCGGGTCATGTTCCAGGTATAAGATATAGTCGTTTTCGACTGCTTCGGCAAAGAATTTTTTCTTTTCATCAAGGGTTTTCACCGGGAACATATCGTATCCCATTACATAAGGCAGTGGAATGTGACCTATCGAGGGAAGCAGGTCTGCCATGTATAACAGGGTTCTGCCTTTGTAATTTATCTGCGGAAGCATCATGGCTTCGGTGTGACCGAAAGCGAAACGTATATTGATATTTTCATTGAAAACAATCCCATCTTCATTTTCCACAAACTTTAGCCGGCCGCTTTCCTGGATAGGAAGTAGGTTTTCTTTAAGAAAGGAAGCTTTTTCGCGATCGTTGGGATTTGTGGCCCAGTCCCAGTGAGCTTTATTGCTCCAGAAAGTTGCATTCTTGAATGAGGGTACAAGTTCGCCATCAGAATTTATTTCAATAGAACCGCCGCAATGATCAAAGTGAAGATGTGTTAAAAAAACATCGGTGATGTCATCTTTAGAAAAACCATGTTGAGACAGAGATTTTTCTAAGGTATCATCTCCATGCAAATAATAATGTTTCAGAAACTTCTCGTCCTGTTTTTCTCCAATCCCATTGTCCACGAGAATCAATCGCTCACCGTCCTGAATAAGAAGGCAACGCATCGCCCATGAGCATAAATTGTTCTCATCCGCAGGATTAGTTTTCTGCCAGATGGATTTAGGCACCACGCCAAACATAGCGCCACCATCCAGCTTGAAATACCCAGCATTAACCGTATATAATTTCATATCAATGTGACCGGATAGTATGCACTTTCAACGTTTAACTTTCCACTATAAATGGATCACCTCCCCATAAGCATCCGCGGCAGCCTCCATAATTGCTTCACTCATTGTTGGGTGCGGATGTACGGTTTTAACGATATCCATACCTGTGGTCTCCAGCTTACGCGCAACCACAACTTCCGCAATTATTTCGGTAACATTTGCCCCGATCATATGGGCTCCGAGGAATTCGCCGTATTTAGCATCAAAAATTACTTTAACGAAGCCATCTTTAGCCCCGGCAGCGCTGGCTTTACCAGAAGCGGAGAATGGGAATTTACCTACTTTGATCTCATATCCGGCTTCTTTTGCTGCTTTTTCAGTGTAACCTACAGATGCAATTTCAGGCGAACAGTAGGTACAACCCGGGATATTATTGTAGTTCAGGGGTTCCGGATGATGCCCTGCAATTTTCTCGACACATATTATTCCCTCTGCAGAAGCGACGTGAGCAAGCGCTTGTCCTTTTACGATGTCGCCGATCGCATAAACACCATCAATATTTGTTTTGTAAAAATCGTCTACCGTAACACGGCCTTTCTCTACCGTAACACCCACTTCTTCCAGTCCAATATTTTCCAGGTTAGGGGAGACTCCAACTGCGGATAAAACAATATCACACTCAATGTTTTCTATGCCTGCAGCCGTTTTAACCTGCACCTTACAGCCGCTGCCGGAAGAATCTACAGATTCCACATTCGCCCCAGTCATAATAGTAATGCCGGCCTTCTTCAGGCTTCGAAGCAGTTGTTTAGAAATATCTTCATCTTCTACCGGTACTATATTATCCAGGTATTCCACAATGGTAACTTTTGTCCCGATAGCGTTATAAAAGTATGCAAATTCAACTCCTATCGCACCTGATCCTACAACAACCATGGATTTTGGTTGTTGGGGTAAAGCCATTGCCTGACGATATCCGATAACTTTTTTACCGTCCTGTTTTAAATTTGGCAGTTCCCTGGAACGGCCTCCCGTTGCCAGGATAGTATGCTTAGCAGTGTATTCACTTGCTTTTCCATCTGCACCTGTAACCTCAACCTTATTTCCTTTTTTTATCTTTCCGGTTCCCATGATAACGTCAATCTTGTTCTTTTTCATCAAAAATTGAACACCCTTGCTCATTCCATCGGCTACACCACGGCTTCTTTTAATAATCGATTCGAAATCAGCTTCAAAACCCTGAACTTTAATACCATAATCAGCAGCATGAGTTATATATTCGAATACATTAGCGCTTTTTAACAATGCTTTGGTCGGAATACAACCCCAGTTTAAGCAAATACCGCCAAGCGATTCGCGTTCAACAATCGCAACTTTTAAACCTAATTGGGACGCTCGAATAGCTGCAACATAACCGCCAGGACCACTTCCGATAACTATAATGTCGTAATTCATATTTCTAGTTTGTAGTACAATAAGGAACTTGTGACAAACTTAGATAATTTGTTTTATAAGTAATATTATTATAAAGCCATATTGCACAATTTATCGGTCTCTCAAAATACTGACCGGGTCGAGAATAGTTGATGGAGTACCTTCTTATAAAATGTGGAGAACTAATATGATGGAAAACGTGGCTTCCGCTGGAAACCCGCAGAATTAATATTAAATTAACATTGAATTCAGCGCATTACCATAAATGCTAATTATCTTTGCGAAGTTTTCAGACATAACCAATTATTTTACTCAATTACACACTAAAGGAAAATTTATGAAGAAGTTTTTACTCTCAACATTTGTTGTTTTACTTGTTGCATTGGGCGTCAATGCACAGGTGACAACAAGTACCTTGTCCGGTACCGTTAGGGACTCTCAGGAGTCGCTGATAGGTGCTACAGTCAAAGCTACGCACCAACCAACAGGAACGGTTTACGGCGCGTCAACTAACGGCGAGGGAAGGTTTACTATACCAAATATGCGTGTTGGTGGTCCGTACCAGGTTGAAGTGAGCTATATAGGGTATCAGGCTCGAACTTTCAACGAAATTTACCTGAAATTAGGAGAGGCTTTTCTTTTGAACATCTCACTGACAGAGACCGGCAGACAATTGGATGAGGTTGTAGTAGTTGGCGGGAGAAGCGAAATTTTGAACAGCAAACGTACTGGAGCTGCAACCAACATCGGAAAAGCTCAAATTGAAAACCTTCCTACCTTAAACAGATCTTTACAAGACTTTACCCGCTTAACTCCTCAGGCTAATGGTAATTCTTTTGGAGGCGCAAACAATCGTTTTAATAACATTACTATAGACGGTGCTGTTAATAATGATGTGTTTGGTTTGGCCGCTTCAGGTGCGCCAGGTGGTCAGGCGGGTACTCAACCGATTTCATTAGATGCTATTCAGGAAATACAGGTTGTATTGGCACCTTATGATGTTTCATTAGGAAACTTTACAGGCGCAGGCGTAAATGCTATTACTCGTTCTGGTACGAATACTTTTGAAGGCTCTGCTTATTTCTTTGGAAGGAATGAAGGAACAACGGGTAAAAATGTTTTGACAGGAGTTAAATCGACGGATTTTAGAGATAACCAATACGGATTTCGAATCGGTGGTCCGATTGTGAAGAATAAACTGTTTTTCTTTATGAACGCTGAGGTGGGGAGAAGAGCAGCTCCATTGAGTAATAATTCAGGAGAAACAGGAGCTGCTATCAGTCTTGCTACAGCCACGCAAATAGCAAATTATACCCGTACTACTTACGGATACGAGGTTGGTTCATTTACCAGCCAGGATATTGCGCGGGAAAATGATAAGTTCTTTGCGAAGTTGGATTGGAATATTAATGAGAAGAATCAGTTAACAGCCAGATACAACTATATAGATGCTTTTGACGATAATATCACTCGTTCAGGGACTTCCTTCAATTTCGGCAATAATGCCTACAAATTCAGGAATAAGCAAAATGTTGGTATTATTGAATTGAGAACAAAGATCAATAATAATTTATCTAATAACTTAATAGTAGGTTATACCAAAGTGAGAGACCAGCGTGATACTGAAGGCAGTTTGTTTCCCTCAGTAACCATCAATAGTATTGATGGTGTTTCCTCCAATAGTGCTGATTTTGGCTCGCAAAGAAGTTCTGTTGCCAATAAACTTGATCAGGATATCTTTGAGATAACTGATAACTTTAAATTAAGCTATGGAAAGCACAATTTTACCATAGGCACTCACAATGAATTCTTTTCATTTAGAAATCTATTCATCAATAATTTTAACGGGCGCTGGACATTTAACAACCTGAACGATTATTTGAACAATAATACACCAAGACAAGTACAGGCAACAATTTCACGTATAGCCGGCAACCCTTCTCCAGCAGCTGAATTTGATGCTGCGCAATTAGGATTTTATGTGCAAGATGAATTTGAAGCCGCCAAAGGCCTGAGGTTAACTCTTGGTTTGAGAATGGACTTACCTATTTTCGGGGATAAACCACTGAGAAATCCTTTGATCGAATCATCTTTCCCCGGTTACAGGACGGACCGAACCCCTAGTACAAAACCATTATTTGCTCCACGTTTAGGATTTAATTATGATGTGTTTGGTGACAGGGCATTACAGTTAAGGGGTGGTACTGGTATTTTTACTGGCCGTGTGCCATTTGTTTGGTTGTCGAACCAATACGGAAACAGCGGCATGTTGTTTAGTACCGTAGATGTTCTTGGTACTGCAAATCCCGCTTTACGCTTTATACCTGATGCAAATAACCAGGCAGCTGCCGGTGCAGGCTCAAACAGGGCGGAAGTGAATTTGGTATCCAAAGATTTTAAGATTCCACAGGTGTTCAGAAGTAATTTGGCCGCTGATTTCAAATTGCCCTATGGTATAATTGCAACGTTAGAGGGGATCTACTCCAAAACTATTAATAATGTGGTGTACAGTGATATCAATCTGTTGCCTAATTCTGGTGCTCGATTAAATCCGCTATTCTCAGGTGGTGCAGATGCCAGGCTAACTTACGGTGCTAAAGTTAATAGTCCGAGCTTCACAAATGTGGTACTGTTAGATAATTCAGATAAAGGGCACACCTATAACCTGACGGTCCAACTACAAAAGAGCTTTACTAATGGCCTGTCGGCGATGGTGGCTTATACCAATACGGAAGCAAAATCTGTTAACGATGGATCAAGCAGTACTGCACTGTCTAACTGGGAGTTTGTTCAGCAGGTAAATAACCCGAATGATCCTCCTTTGAGAACGTCTAACTATCAAACACGTCATAGGGTTATAGGATCATTAGGCTATAATTTTAGTTACGGAAAAACTAAACTATTTAGTACAGGTATCGCTTTATTTTATGCAGGATTCTCCGGCCAGCCATATACCTACTTATATAATGGAGATCTGAATGGCGACGGGCGTTTCAACAATGACCTGCTTTTTGTTCCAAGGACACAAGCAGACATCAAATTATTACCGCTGAACGCATCTGGTTCAAATCCGGCGTTAACAGCCGCGCAGCAATGGACGGCTTTGGATGCGTTCATCGCAAATGATCCCTACCTTAAAACAAAAAGAGGTCAGTATACAGATCGCAATGGTGCAGAAGCTCCTTTCCAGCATCAATTTGATTTAAGGATTAGCCAGAATCTGGGTGGAATGATCAAAGGCACCAGGAATAAAATACAGCTTACTTTTGATGTATTTAACGTTGGAAACTTAATTAATAAAGATTGGGGCAAACAATATTTTGTTAACAACCAAGCTTTAACACTAGTTAACTACGTTTCAAATGCGACCCCCGCCAATGCAGGCTTTACATTCAGAGCGCCGGCGTCAGGTGTTGGATATCAAACCTCTCCCTTCGGTTCTGCATGGTCAGGACAGTTTGGTGTGAGATATCTATTCAATTAAGAATTTTATAACGTCTTTTAAACCCGTTCTCAAAAGGAGCGGGTTTTTTTGTATCCAAAATTTTAACCCGATTTTAAAACATTTCCTCTCGCTTAGCATTATATTTGTTACAACCAATTTAAAACCAATATTTATGAACAGAATAAAATTCACAGCGCTTTGCCTGTTAGTATTTGCCTTAGGTTTAAGCAACCTGGCAAAGGCTGATGAAGGTATGTGGCTGCCTATGCTCATTGGTAAAAACTACGAGCAAATGAAAAAACAGGGTTTCAAACTTACCCCTGAAGATCTTTACAGCGTTAACAAAGCAAGTATCAAAGATGCGATCGTGTCGTTCGGCGGTTTTTGTACCGGCGAAATCGTTTCAAAGAACGGACTGATCTTCACCAATCATCATTGCGGATATGATGCCGCAGCCTCAAATTCAACACCTGAAAATAATATCCTGGACAATGGCTTTTATGCTAAATCTTACCAGGAAGAAAAACCAATCACGGGACTTTTTGTACGTTTTCTCGTTCGCATGGAAGATGTAACGCCTAAAGTAATGGCAGCTCTTGCAGGTGTATCAGATGCTGAAAGAGCGGCAAAGATCGCTGAGATCAGTAAACAGATTTCATCGGATGTTACAGCCGGAACCGCAATGGAGGCAGATGTTCGCGACGTTTATAAACAAAATCAATTTCTGCTATTCATCTATGAAAGATTCAGTGATGTTCGCCTGGTAGGAATTCCGCCGCAATCAATTGGAAAATTTGGCGGTGATACAGATAACTGGGAATGGCCGCGCCATACCGGTGACTTCTCTGTCTTTCGTGTGTATGCCGATGCTAACAATAAAGCGGCAGCTTATTCGGCAAGTAATAAGCCTTATACTCCTAAAAAATCCCTTCCGGTATCAATAAAGGGAGTGAAAAATGGTGATTTTGCTATGGTTTATGGATTTCCGGGACGTACGGATCGTTATTTAACCTCGTATGGGGTTCAAACTGCGACAGAAAGAAGCAACCCGACTACCGTTAAACTTCGGGATATCAGATTGAAAGCATGGAAAGAGGAAATGGATAAAAATGTAGATGTTCGTTTGAAAATGTCATCTCAATATGCCAGCATAGCTAATTATTGGAAGTATTATATCGGCCAGACCGAACAGCTGAAAAGGTTAAAGATCTATGAAGGCAAACAGAAGGAAGAAGCTGCGTTTACATCGCGGTCAGCGTTAAATCCTGAAATTGCTAACCTGATGTCGCAGTATAAAACGGCATACGATGCTTATGATCCGTACGCTGTTCATTATACCTACATCAACGAAGGCCTGTTAGCTTTGCCATGGGTGAGGAATGCCTCACAGCTGGGCGGTGCTATTAATGCCATGATGACCCGTAAGGATGATGCGGCATATATTAAGCAAGTGAACGGCAATCTTAATAATTTGGTTAATACCTACGAAAAGACTTATCTTGAAAATGCCGATAAAAAGATCTTCGCGCAGATATTGACCGGTTTTTATACAGATGTTCCAAAATCACAGCATCCGAAATTCATTACCTTGATCACTGAGGATTATTGGAAAGGTTCGCCTCAGGCCACTTTTGAAAGTTATGCCGACTACTTATGGAAAAACAGCAATCTGATCGATCCCGTAAAATTGAGGACATTCTTAAATAATCCAAACAAAGAGGCTCTCGAAAAGGATCCGGGATATCAGTACGCAGTCAACCTGATCCCAGCGGATTATGTTAAAAATAATTTTGGTACCGTGTTAAGTGATTTTCAGGCTACCAAAAGCCGTTTGGATAATCTGTATCTGAAAGCCCTGCTTGAAAGAAATAAAGGGGCTTTAATCTATCCCGATGCGAATTCTACCATGAGGATCAGCTACGGACAAGTGCAAAATTACAGTCCGAAGGATGGTATTACCTATGATGTAAAAACCACGATCGATGGGATGGTCGCAAAATATCAGCCCGGCGATGATGAGTTCGATCTGCCGCAGTCATTGCTTGACGCGTATGCGAAACGGGATTTCAGGGAGTACGGTGAAAACGGAACCTTACCCGTAGGTTTCATTAGCAATAATGATATCACTGGAGGTAATTCTGGCTCGCCGGTCCTGAATGGTAACGGAGAATTGATTGGATTAGCTTTTGACGGTAACTGGGAAGCAATGAGTGGGGATATTGCCTTTGATAAACAGTACAAACGCACAATATCTGTTGATGCGCGCTTTGTGCTCTGGTGTATTGATGTTCTTGGAGGGGCAAAAAATATCATCAATGAACTGGATATCAGACGGAATCAATTGCCTATGCCGAAGGATAAAATGATCATGAAAAAGACTAAGTAAGCTGCTGTTTCAGCATTATTCTGAATCTCCTTTGGCTAATGCCGAAGGAGATTTTTTTTGTGCGCCGGGCATGGCGATCAGCTATAGGGTGCAAGTCCCGAACCCACT
>JBBJNR010000075.1:0-15300 GCA_037719315.1 Daejeonella sp. | reverse complement strand
GAGCACCCTCCAACAACTTATCAAAAATTGAAGCTTATTTAAACGCCTTATTCAATAAAATCACAACCAATCAGACTTTGAAAGTATTGCAAATACTTTCCTGGATAATTTTTATTGGCTTATGTATTGAAGCTGGCGGCATTGTTGTCAATACTATTATTACACTGGTCATAAACCCGTTTGGCATTGAAAATTTTTGGGAAGGGGCAGATTATCTATCAAGCCTTTACAAGTTTGACCACGGACATTTTTTTGTTATCACGCTGACAATGATTATTGTAGCGGTATTGAAAGCAATAATGTTTTACCTTATCGTAAAACTGTTTGCTGACAAAAAGCTGAACATTTCCCAGCCTTTCAGTATGGAATTAAAACGGTTCATTTTAAAACTGTCTTATCTGGCTTTAGGCATCGGTTTGTTCGCTCATTTTGGGTATAAATATTCCGTATGGCTGACTAAACAAGGGCTTACAACAGCCGACCTGCAATCGTTGCACATTGCAGGAGCCGATGTGTGGCTTTTTATGGCGGTTATACTTTTTGTAATCGTACAGATTGTAAAAAGAGGAATAGAAATTCAAAACGAAAACGATTTAACCGTATAGCTTATGCCCATAATAGCAAACTTAGATGTAATGATGGCAAAGCGAAAAATGTCGCTAAATGAGCTTTCCGAAAAAGTGGGTTTAACGCTGTCTAACCTTTCTATTCTAAAAACAGGAAAAGCAAAAGCCATTCGTTTTAGTACACTGGAAGCAATATGCGAAGTGTTGCATTGCCAGCCGGGGGACATTTTAGAATATGTAAACGAAAAAAAATGAAACCAAGAATAGAAAAATCTACCGAAAAAAATTAGTTGGAAAACGGCTGACAATGAGTTTTGCAGTCAAACCAAAACAATAGCCCGAACCGCTAACAAAAGTATTGCTGCAAGTGGGGCTCGACGTTGGAGCAATAATGCTATTAAAGATAATCCCGAAGAAAGCAGAAAAAACAGGATGTTATGGATCTTTAAAAAGGCTGGGGAGCATAATAAACGAAATACTAACTATCAGTTCTGGCAACAGGATAATCATCCGGTTGAATGTTCAACAGAAGAAATTTTACAATCCAGGATGACTTATTTACATGAAAACTCGGTTAGGGCATGGATAGTAATATACGAACAGGATTACTTGTATTCTTCGGGAATTGACTATTATGGGGATGGAAAAGGATTGATTGAGATAATTTATTTATAAATTGAGGAGTCAGGAGACTCCTCTTCATTTGGCAATCCGTAGAGGCGCTGCGCTTAACTCTACGGACAGAGGGGCTATCCATTCAGTTTTTAAAAAGGTCTATAAAGCAGAAAGAATTAATCCGGCATTTTCTAAAATAGCAAACATGATTATTCCCGGATCAGGGCAAATTTATTCAGGCGACTTTAAAAACGGTTTAAACTTAACTTTGTTACTTTCACTACTTGGTCTTTTGGCAGTCAACACTGGAGTAAACTACAGCTTTATGGATGCAGTTATAACTATAATGCCCTGGTATCAGCGCTATTATATGGGGGGTTATACAAAGGCAGAACAAATTGGAATTAAGAGAAAAGATCAAAAACAGGAGCAGCTTAAATCAGAACTCCTCACACTGATTGCTTCAACAAAAAATTAAATCTCCTATCATCCTTGTTTGTAACGAGGATGCCTGAGAAAAGCGATTTCATCGCTTAAGCAAAGGTCTATAGCAGCACAAGCCTCCCAACCCTAAGCCTGCCCGACTATGTCATTCAGGCGGGTCTGATTGCAGCGGCAGCTTTTTGCAGAAGCAGGGCTGATGTAAAGAAAAGTACTGTTTTCCCTTTCAAAAGTTTCTAATATCCCAGAACTTATCCGGATCTATTTTCGAATCGGGATTTTCACTAAGCTGTTTCCGGTAGCTTTGTATCTGTGTAATAAAACCGGTTGACCATCTGGTATGATTCTTTTCTATATCATCCAGGTCAATCAAATCGTAAATATTTATCCATTCTTCGTCAATTAATATCTCAAGTAAAGGATTAGGGAGATACATTCCTATCTTAAGCCTTACAAAAAGCTTTTTGTTATATTTTTCCTCTTTATTAAGTTCATTTTTAGCCAGGATACTTGACAAATAGGGCCGCTTCCGCCTGTAATCTGGTATGACCTGCGAGGAAAGCCCTTCGAAAAAGTCTGCAAAATCTAAAGTTTGAAAAGCGGGCCTTATAGCCATTCTTTCCCTAAACGAGCTATTACCCATATTGGTTGCCTTGATCAGATGGGTGCGTAATACCGCAATCATAAAATTCAGCATTAAAAACTCTGCCTGGTGATTATCTATCTTAATTAAACGGTTATCAATTTTCACTTTAATGCTTTCGCCTTTCAATACCTGATAAAAGCGATTGATTACTTTTTGTTTAAAAGCAGCATCCAGGTATGATTTTAAAATAGCTAATTGCAAAGGGTTCCTTCCGAAATTATCAGTTATATTTTTTTTTGCACCATTATCTACTAAGTAATTTATTACGTTCTCAGCCCCATGCGATACGGCAAGCATAAAGGGGGAAAGATTCAGTTCATTTCGGTAATCAATTCCATACTTCTGTAGTTTAGGCTCTAATGTTTTTATATTATCTTGCTGGTATTCGGATAACATCCTTTTCAGAATGCTTTTCCCATCTTGTTCCCAGCGTTCTGCAGGGCGGTATTTCAATTCTGCCAGCTGGGTAAAATAGCCTTGCTCACCATAATAAAGGGCATATTCAAAAAGGCGGTCTTTGGCTTTCTTATTAAAAGCATCGGGGTTAAGAGCCTGTTTAACTAGTTGCTTTAATCCGCTTCGTGTAGTGATTTCCCATGGTACAGGCTGCACCTGTAAAATTTGCTGACGGATAGCATCGGCTTGTTCCTGTTTGCCCTGCATCTCCAGGCGCCGGGCCTCCTTTTGCCATTCTTCTTTACTCGAACGCTGGTCTTTTACTGATGATTGCTGTTTAAAGTCAGTTAATCCCAGTAAGGAAAGCAATTCATGCTTTTTATTAGTTTCAATAACATATAGATTTTTTACAGCACGAGTTATACCTACGTAAAGTGAATTCACATAAAATTTATATTCATCCAGTGATTTATCCGCTTTATCTTTAGCCCTGGAGAATGTTATGTTTTCTTTCTGCAGATCTTCTGCCTTTACGCCATTGGTTAATTCCCTGAATTCTTTATCATAGCCGGAAATGGCATTAAACAAAATAATATTTTCATACTCCAGTCCTTTAGCTTCCTGGATGGAAAATAACAGCGGAGTTTGAAAAAAGGCTTTAGCAGCAGGTTTATCTTCATTACGCAATACTAAAACAGCAAAGCCGGTGGAGTGCCGGGTTTTCTGATTTAGTTCGGCTTTTATTTTAGGATTATTTTCTAAAAACTCTACTTTACCGGTATGCCTGGAATTAGGTTCGACCAGATAGGTGCTTTCTTTGTCGATCGAGCCGAACCTGGCATTTTTAATCAATAGCAGCTGGTTGCCAATTTTTGTTACTTCGGGGGTATTACGGTAGTTGGTAGCCAGAACCCTGATGATATTGGCTTTCAAGTCCTGTTTGTAAAACAGCGTTTTAACCTGCGACCAGGAGAAAAAGTTGGGATGTACTATCTGATTTGAATCTCCGCAAAGAATAAAATTTGCAGGGTTATTAAGTGAACGAAGGATCAGCATCAGCTGGACATTTGTGATGTCCTGTACTTCATCTACAACCACATAATCAAACTGGGGTTCAATACGGTCAAGTAACGTATACGATATTAAATTACTATCGAAGAATGTGCCCTCTTTTAACCATTCCAGATACTTCCCAAACAGATCATACACCTGCGGGCGCTCTGAGGAAGAAAAAATAGATTGTTTGATACCTAAAGAAAGGTAATCCTGTAAAGAAAGATAAGGCTTATCCACAACAGAACCCGTTATTACTCCCTTAAATTCTTCAAAGATCTTGTAAGCGTCATTTATTTTATGGCTTTGCCTGTATCTGGATATCCACTGCTCGAAACTACGATAATCAAGCTCTTTCCCTTTAGGGACTTCTATAGTGGAAAGGTATTCATAAAACGATAGGAACTCTACTTCCTGTTTCGGGTTTTCGTATTCAAAAGACGAATACAGCAGGCTTGCGTTTTCAACAAGGTAGGATGATAATGTAGTATATAGTATTCTTCCTGTGAGAGTTTTTAACTTCTCTAAAGTCAACGCCGTTTTACCGCTTCCTGCAGAACCTATAATAATAACAGGAACAGGGAGATGTAATATTTCTTCCTGCTTTTCATCGAAAGACAGTATCTTATCTAATAAATAGAATGATTTTTTAAGTGGATTGATATATCCTATAGCGGTGTTTTCCTCTGTGCTGATATCTTTCTCACTTATTACCGGAACAAGTTTAGTATCGTCTATAACAGCGCCGTTAAGAAATTTTGATTTTTCGTAGGCGTGATTAAGGATGACTTCCAGAATTAACAGATATTTCTTTCCCTCAAAAGTTCTGATACTAAAAAGAAGCCTGTTTGTATCATCTAACTTTGCCCTGTAAAACCCTGTATCAGACATTTTTTTGACATCGGCAGCACGAAAATTACCTTCTTCTAATAGGGTGATTACTTTCCTGACTTTATCATTAAGCTTGCCGGGCTCTAAATTATTGTATGATAATACATTCATTTTAAAATTCTAT
Organism: Daejeonella sp.; assembly: GCA_037719315.1. Classification (GTDB taxonomy): domain Bacteria; phylum Bacteroidota; class Bacteroidia; order Sphingobacteriales; family Sphingobacteriaceae; genus Daejeonella. The sequence continues at coordinate 10,568 of JBBJNR010000075.1, read as the reverse complement.
TCTAAGGCTAAATTAAATAAACTTATGTTTTCTGTTCTGTGTTTTTTGCTTAAATAACGATTGATCCCGGCACCCATTTTTTTATTGTTAAAAACTAAGGAGGAGAAATATTATCTTGATCCGGGGAATGCCAAAATGTATGTTTACTATAAAAATAGATGATAGGGAATGTAACGAAGTTTTGCTGGAGGTATTAAAGAAAGAAAAAAATACAACCATTCATATCTGTCGCCTGCCTGCAGGCGACTATCAGATAGATGAGTGTTTATTAGTAGAAAGAAAGACGATAACTGACTTATCTGTTTCCATTAAGGATGGTCGTTTGTTTCAACAGGCAGGAAAATTGTCGTCTGTGCCCATGCAAAGTATTATCATATTAGAAGGTACTTCCACTATGATAAAATCTTTTGGCTTGGCGCGGGAAGCAATCCAGGGTGCCTTAGTCACCCTTTCATTATTATACAAAATACCCTTACTCCGTTCCAAAACTCCTGAAGAAACCGCCAGACTTATCTTATATGCCGCCAGACAAATTCAATCCTTAGGGTCTAAGCAAATATATCCCCGGCCTTTTCCTTATGCCCGTGACCTGAAGGATAAATATAAAAGGCAGATCCATGTGCTGCAGGGACTTCCGGGTGTAGGCCCTGCCCGTGCAAGGTTGCTTTTGGACAAATTTGGAACATTAAAAGCTATTTTTAATGCACCTGTTAATGAAGTTGAACAATTACCGGGAATAGGAAGAAATACAGCCAGACAAATAAACCGAATCATTGAATAATCAGCATTGTAAATCTTGTAAATCTATTTTATTTCCGGGGATAGGCGTAAATTTCGTAAATTTGAGAAAAGGCCGGATATGAAAGTTATTAAAGTAATGGCATTGCCTGGATATAAGATCGATGTCTCCTTTGAAGATGGTGTGCATGGCACAATTAATCTAAAAGAACTTGTGCGGCAAGGAATTTTTCAGGAACTGCAGAATGAAATCACATTCTCAAACGTATATACTACAGGTTATTCTATTGCATGGTCTGATGAACTGGAAATAGATGCTTTAGCTATTTATTCAGAGTTGCTGAACAAGTCACCGGAAGAAGTTTTGAAATCTCCTTACAGGTACGCCCCAAATTAGCAGTTTTCTGGGAATTATTATAAGGATGTTTTACCGGGATCATAATCCTCCTCATTTTCATGCCGTTTATTCAGAATATGAAGCGCTCAATAGTAAATGGTAATATATCTACTTGCTTACCAATAAATCTCTCCGGCAGGCTAATAGAAATGTTTTGACTTTTTGGTTTTAGAACTGTGCGGATCATGATTAAAGATACGAAACCAATGTTATTTTAAAGAAGGTGTGTAAGGATACTCTGTTCACAACAAACAATTCTGTCATTACAAAATATTTTATATTGATATTGTAAGGTATAGAAATTGACGTCTTGTAGATAGGAAATTGTAATTTTGAGTAGCTTTGTTGATATACGAACAGTAACCATATGGAAAACTTTATGTTTTGTTTAGTCTCAATTTTAGTGGGGACTTTGTTCGTTATGACACATACATCAAATATTGACAAAGACTTTGGTAATGAAAATATTTTAAAAAATATCATTCGCTCATTTTTTATAGGCGCTGTGATTGTCGGAATCGTTTATGTATGCGGGAAAGAATTAGGGGTTAAGCCAATTTATCCTTCTTCCCTTCAAAAAAGCATTTATGAATAAATTCAAAATTTTCATCTGGTTTTTTATAATTGGTGTTCTCTTTACGTCGAAATTTGTTTGGATGAAAATTCCCCTATTATATCCAACTTTGGCAATATACTTTATAGGATTTGGAATGGGTAACTGGACAAAGGTAATGAGTTTGAAAAATAAGAAGCCAAACTAGCGGTAGTTTGTGGCAAAGGTTCCCAATTGCTCTGTTTATCAACCTGTGCGTTCCGTTGCTCCTTCTACTGCCCCAATCAATCTAAACCGGATTGCAGCGGCAGCCCCGAGGGAGGAACGACCGAGGGCTACAGCGGAAAGCCGGGCTGCTCAAACCGACAAGTACAGGTTTCGCTTTCCCAAAAATGCCCATTTATAAATATGGGTTACATTGGGAGAATCCCTCTTGGGATGACTTCGTACTTTTGACATGTTCTGAGCCGGGAAAACGCTTTCCGCCTTCGCTCCACTCCATTTACTCATCTGATGACTTGAAGTCATCGGATGAGGCTACCGAACAGCCATTGCCCGTCGCCAACTGTTCATTATCAACTTTTTTTCCCCCAACCCCTTGGAAATCAAAATCATTTCCTACTTTTGCAGTCCCTAAATGAAAACTGTAACAGGATCATTGGGTTAAAAAATAAATAAACACTAAAAGGAAAAAATGCCTACAATCCAACAATTAGTTAGAAAAGGTAGAGTAGCTCTGGTGGATAAGAGTAAATCCCCAGCGTTGGACAGCTGTCCACAGCGAAGAGGAGTGTGCACACGTGTGTATACCACTACCCCTAAAAAACCAAACTCAGCAATGCGTAAAGTTGCCCGTGTGCGCTTAACCAATGGAAAAGAAGTGAATGCTTATATCCCTGGTGAAGGTCACAATTTACAGGAGCACTCGATCGTGTTAATCCGTGGTGGTCGTGTTAAAGATTTACCTGGAGTGCGTTACCACATCATCCGTGGTGCTTTAGATACGTCTGGCGTAGCTGGTCGTAACCAACGTCGTTCTAAATATGGAACAAAGAAACCAAAACCTGGACAGGCAGCAGCCGGACCAGCTAAGGGTAAAAAGAAATAATTAAACGGAGGAAAGCAACATGAGAAAGTCAAAACCAAAAAAGAGAATCTTACTGCCTGATCCAAAGTTTAACGACATAATGGTGACCAGGTTTGTAAATAATATGATGTATGACGGTAAAAAATCTATCGCGTACTCTATCTTCTACGATGCAGTTGAATTAGTAGAGAAAAAAACAAGCGAAAACGGATTAGAGTCCTGGAAGAAAGCTTTGAATAACGTAATGCCAGCGGTAGAGGTTAAGTCCCGTCGTGTAGGTGGTGCAAATTTCCAGGTCCCGACTGAAGTTCGTCCGGAGCGTAAAATCGCCCTGGGAATGAAATGGCTGATCAATTACTCACGGAAACGTGGTGAAAAAACCATGACTGAAAAGTTAGCGGGTGAGATCATTTCTGCTTCAAAAGGTGAAGGTGCTGCAGTTAAGAAGAAGGAAGATACGCACAAAATGGCGGAAGCTAACAAAGCATTCTCTCATTTTAGATTCTAATCAGGAAACAATATAATGTCAAGAGATTTAAAATACACAAGAAATATCGGGATCGCTGCTCACATTGATGCGGGTAAAACCACGACAACAGAGCGTATCCTTTATTACTCTGGTGTTAGCCACAAAATCGGTGAGGTGCATGATGGTGCCGCAACGATGGACTGGATGGCACAGGAGCAGGAGCGTGGTATCACTATTACATCAGCGGCTACAACTGTTGACTGGAAATACAGAGATCAGACTTACCATATTAATATCATTGATACTCCGGGACACGTGGATTTTACCGTTGAGGTGAATCGCTCATTGCGTGTATTGGATGGCCTGGTATTCTTATTTTCTGCAGTTGATGGGGTTGAACCACAATCTGAAACTAACTGGAGACTGGCTAATAACTATAATGTTGCCCGTATAGGCTTCGTGAATAAGATGGATCGTTCAGGTGCTGACTTTTTAAAAGTAGTTAAGCAGGTTAAAGACATGTTAGGTTCTAATGCAGTTCCATTGCAATTGCCTATCGGCGCTGAAGATTCTTTTAAAGGAGTGGTTGATCTGATCAACTTCCGTGGTATCGTTTGGAATGAGCATGATAAAGGTATGACCTTTACCGAAGTGCCTATTCCGGCTGATATGATTGAAGAGGCTACGGAGTGGAGAGAAAAATTATTGGAGTCTGTTGCAGAATACGACGAGACTTTGATGGAGAAATTCTTCGAAGCTCCTGAAACGATCACTGAACGTGAAGTTTTAGACGCCTTGCGTAAAGCAGTTCTGGATGCGAAGATCGTACCTATGGTATGTGGTTCATCATTTAAGAACAAAGGTGTTCAAACCATGCTTGATTATGTGATGGAATTATTGCCATCACCAATGGATGTTGAAGGTATCGTTGGAACTAACCCGGAAACCGGCGAAGAAATTATTCGTAAGCCGAGTGAAAAGGAGCCGTTTGCTGCCTTAGCATTTAAAATTGCAACTGATCCTTTCGTAGGCCGCTTGTGTTTTATCCGTGTATATTCAGGTAACCTGGAAGCAGGATCTTATGTACACAATATGCGTTCTGATAATAAAGAGCGTATCTCCCGTATCTTCCAGATGCATGCGAACAAGCAAAATCCTATTCCGAATGTTGGAGCAGGTGATATTGCTGCTGTGGTTGGATTTAAAGATATCAAAACAGGAGATACTCTTTGTGATGAGAAACACCCTATCGTTTTAGAATCAATGAATTTCCCTGAGCCGGTTATCGGCTTAGCAATTGAGCCTAAAACTCAGGCTGATGTGGATAAATTGGGTATGGCTTTAGGCAAATTGTCCGAAGAAGATCCTACTTTCCGTGTTCAAACTGATGATGAAACTGGTCAAACGATCATTTCTGGTATGGGTGAGCTTCACCTGGACATCATTATGGACCGTTTGAAGCGTGAGTTTAAGGTTGAAGTAAATCAGGGAGCTCCCCAGGTATCTTATAAGGAGGCTATCACTGGTACTACCCAGCACCGTGAAACATACAAGAAACAAACGGGTGGTCGTGGTAAATTTGCTGATATACAAATTATCATATCTCCGAATGATGAAGGTAAAACCGGATTGCAGTTTGTGAATGAAATTTCAGGGGGATCTATTCCACGTGAATTTATTCCATCTGTAGAGAAGGGATTTGCTGCAGCCATGGTTAATGGTGTGCTTGCAGGCTATCCTTTACAGGATATGAAGGTTCGTTTAATTGACGGATCGTTCCACGCGGTCGATTCAGATGCACTGTCTTTCGAGATTTGTGCTAAATCTGCATTCCGTGAAGCATTGCCAAAATGTAAGCCAGTATTAATGGAGCCGATCATGAAGATCGAGATCCTTACTCCTGAAGAAAACATGGGTGATGTGATCGGTGATATGAACCGTCGTCGTGGTCAGCTTCTAGGAATGGATACCCGTGCGGGTGCCCAGGTTATTAAAGCAACTGTTCCACTTTCAGAAATGTTTGGCTATGTAACTCAGTTACGTACTATAACTTCTGGCCGTGCTACTTCTACTATGGAATTCGATCACTATGCTGAAGCTCCAAGGAACGTTCAGGAAGAGGTTGTTGCTAAGGTGAAGGGGAAAAAAGCGAACGCTTAAGAGTTGTACGTTGTACGTAATACGTTGTACGTTTTTTTGCACAGCGTATAGTAACGTAGGACGTAAAACGTAGAACTAATAATAAATACACAACTCCTCAGTAACTAATAGCTCTTACTGAGGAATAAATCCAAAACAATGAGCCAAAGAATCAGAATCAAATTAAAATCTTACGATTACAATCTCGTGGATAAGTCTGCTGAGAAGATCGTTAAAACCGTTAAACCTACGGGTGCGGTAGTGAGTGGACCAATTCCCTTGCCAACTGAAAAGAGGATCTTTACAGTTTTACGCTCACCACACGTAAATAAAAAAGGAAGAGAGCAATTTCAGCTTTGTTCATATAAGCGTTTATTGGATATCTACAGTTCCAATTCTAAAACGGTTGATGCTCTGATGAAGCTTGAACTGCCGAGTGGCGTTGAAGTAGAAATTAAAGTTTAACCTTTAAAATTCAAAAGCTACCCAAACAGGTAGCTTTTTTAGCTTTAGCTTATTCTCAATCATACCCTGTTTTTTTCGCCTATGGTCTTACTTTTGCCAGCTGGGCATCACGAATTCCTAGCATACAGCAAGATCTCAATATTACTGATGGAGTGCTGAGCTTAGTATTATTTGCCCTGCCCGCTGGTCTGTTTCTTTGTCTCCCCTTTTCAGGATGGATAATAAATCATTTTGGAAGCCGCAAGGTTGTAATCATTTCAGGCTTGATCTATACTTCCCTGCTGTTATTCATAGGAATGGCTCAGAACCTCACTCAACTGGTGATCGTACTTTTTATATTCGGCTTTTTCAGCAATTTACTGAATATTGCAGTAAACACTCAGGCTGCCGGAGTTGAATCGATGTACGAAAAAACCATCATGGCTTCATTCCACGGAATGTGGAGCCTCGCTGGTTTTGCGGGTGCAGCAATAGGTACAGTGATGATGGGCTATGGTGCCGAGCCCGTTTACCATTTTGTTTTGATCTTCATTTTAATGCTGCTTATTATCAGTTTAAGCTCGGCAAATATGGTCCCGAAAGATGCCGGACAAAGCGCTGAGGGATTGAAATTCGTAATGCCTGATAAGCCGCTTCTAAAACTGGGAATTATTGCTTTTTGCTCGCTTATTTGTGAAGGCACCATGTTCGACTGGAGCGGGGTATATTTTTTAAAAGGGGTAAAAGCAGAGCCAGCATGGGTGGGAGCGGGCTATACCGCTTATATGGTTGCTATGGCTTCTGGTCGTTTCATCGCCGACTGGCTGACACATCAGATCGGAGTTCAGCGGGTATTGCAACTAAGCGGGTTAATGACCGTTTCCGGATTAGCTATTGCGTCGGGAAGGCGGCTGCGATTTTCGTTTTGCCAGACACGTGCATAAAAATTGATCAGAGAGGTATCATAAGAAACAAAGGTCCCACCCTGGGAGATATCAGAAAAAATATTGGTATTGGAATTAGGATGAGCCGTAAAGCGATGCCGCAGGAAATATATAGAGTTGATTTACAGTCTGAGCCTGGGCTAAACCCTGAAAAACTAATAGCAAGCTAAGTAAGGCCCGGCATTGCCAGCTAAGAGTACGTTGTAGAATCCTATATATCACGTAAAAATTTCTCCATAATGAGTTTATCTTCTTATTAATTACAAAACCAAGTTACAATAAAAATTATTTCTGTAAATAAATTGCTTAATTCTCAATTAAATGTTACCCAGCTCACTATGCTTGCCTTTAAATTATTTCTGGCCTGAAAATTGTTTTAACAATTAATCAAAACCTAAAAATATGAAAACTCTATCCACACTAATCATTTCATGCCTGCTTCTTTCCTTCGCTTCATGCACCCGAATGGACAAAGTAGAACCGGGTGCTTATGTCGATCTGAATACAGGCGACTCTATCAATGTAATTGCCGATCCTGAAACAGGATATGCACTAAACAGCGACACCAAAAAGCCGGTTTATTTATATGTTAATAATGACCGGGACACCATTTTTACGACAGGGGCAGTAGTGAATAACAAAATCACCCGCGTAAATGATGACTATTACGAAATTGACGACGCTAAGGTTACTGTCGATGACGAAGATGTAACCATTAAATATGCGGACTATAAAAAGAAGGTTGATGGCGACGACTATAAGGTAAAAGACGGCGATTATAAATTAAAAGTTGAGGGTGATGGCGATTCGAAGATGAAAGATGGCGATTATAAGAAGAAGGTTGATGAAGATGGAGATGTAAAGATCAAAGATGGCGACTCAAAAACCAAAATAGAGGATGGTGTAGTTAAACAAAAGAACTAAGCGCTGACATACACTAATTGTACTATTTGAAACAAATTGCTGAACAAACATTATCAGCATCAACATGTTAACTACTAAACTAAAACCATAAACTAAAAGCAATGAAAAATTCTTTAAAAATTTTATCAGCAGCTATGCTAAGTGCAACCTTTGTTGCCTGTAACAGCAATCCGGATGGGGCCACAACAACTGACTCCACTTCAATGGAATCTTCCTCATCCATGTCTATGGAGACGGAGGCAAGGGTTATTCCGGGGTCGTATACTAATCTGAACACAGGCAAAACTGTTTATATTGTTTCTGATCCTCAAACAGGCTGGGCAATTGACAGTATCACAAGAGTTCCGGTTGAGTTTTACACCAATAATTCCGGCGATACATTATTCCAGACAGGATTAGTAGTTAACCAGGCAATCATGCAGTCGGATGGAAAATGGATGCTTGACGAGACCAAAATAAAGCGTGATGGAAATGAGATCAAGATCAAGTACGAGGATGGAAGTAAAGTTAAAATGGACGGTGATGACCTGAAAATAAAAGGCGAAGACGGCAAAGTGAAGGTAGATGAGGATACAACTAAAGTAAAGCCTAATAATTAATCTAATCAATTATCATATACCTAAAGCTTTCCCTTTTGGGAAGGCTTTTTTAGTTTAAAATGATAAAGGAGAGTTCTAAGAGCGGCTTGAACTATCCTGGAACTTTCCAACACTGGAAAGTATAAATACCAGTACTCCCATTAGAATTAAAAAAGTATAAGCGGTTTTTAGATCGGTTGCGCCTGCAATAAGTCCGATAATTGGGGGACCAACCAGTAAGCCAAAAAATCCAATGGTAGTAACGGTAGATAATGCCTGACTTGTGGGCATTGTTTTGGACTTGCTTGCTGCACTGTAAGCAAGCGGCACAACGGAAGATACGCCTAAACCAACGATCAAAAATCCAATGATAGGGTCTGTAAAATAAACTGTGTCAAGATATCTTTCCCGGCCCCGCGGGGCCGGGAAAGATATCTTCGATTTTCAATTCAAATCTAACTTCATTCTCCCCGGAAACCAAATGGCCAGTTTCTGTGCTGTCTGTCCCCAATTCGCAAGTGGCATTGTCCACTTCTGCCTGATATTATTATGAACCAGGTACATGAGTTTCAGCAGTGCCATATCCGAGGTAAAAGCCCCTTTTGTTTTAGTCACTTTGCGGATCTGCCGGTGAAACCCTTCAATGGTATTGGTGGTGTAGATCAGCTTGCGAACCATGGCATCATAACGGAAATAGGTGGTTAGTTTTGCCCAGTTATTTCTCCAGGATTCCAGTACCTTTTCGTATTTCTTACCCCACTTATTTTCCAGCTCATCGAAGCGCAATTCTGCCAGGTCCAGGTTTTCAGCACGGTAAACCGGTTTAAGGTCTCTCATGAACTCTTTCTGGTCCTTTGAAGCCACATATTTCAAGCTGTTGCGGATCTGATGAACGATACAACTCTGCACTTCGGTTTGGGGAAAGACCGTGTTAATCGCTTGCTGAAAGCCGTTCAGATTGTCAATACAGGCAATCAGAATATCCTGTACTCCACGGTTCTGCAAATCCGTTAGCACCGATAGCCAGAAATTAGCTCCTTCACTTTGTGAGACATACATCCCGATAAGCTCTTTACGGCCATGACGATCAATGCCCAGGATGTTGTAAACCGCATGCGATACCATGCGGTGATCTTCTTTTACTTTGTAATGCATCGCGTCCAGCCACACAATCGTATAAAGCTCTTCCAGGGGGCGGGATTGCCATTCCTTAACTTCCGGGATGATCTTATCTGTAATAGCAGATAAAGTAGCATGGCTGATATCCGTATCGTACATGTCCTTAATATGTTTGGACATATCACGGAAGCTCATCCCCAAACCATACATCCCCAGGATCTTGCTTTCCAGACTTTCTGCTAATATAGTTTCACGCTTACGGATCAGTTCAGGTTCGAAGCTGGCACTGCGGTCACGCGGAGTATCAACCTGAATCGTACCGGAAGAGGTTCGAACCGCTTTGCTAGTTTTTCCATTCCTGCGGTTGCCAGTGCTGCGTTCCTCCTCATCCAGATGGCTTTCCAGTTCAGCCTCGAGTGCCGAATCCAGGAAGCTTTTTAACAGCGGTGCAAAAGCACCACCCTTACCATAAAGTGATTTGCCCGAACGGAGTTGCTCAAGGGCTTTGTGTTTCATTTGCTCGTAGTCGAGCTCGTCTTCTTTCTTCATTATAAACTGTGTTACTAAGTTAAGTTTTCTAACTAGTGACACAGTTTATTTTATACTCTCCAATGATAGCTATGATCTGCTGTGGAAATAACACTGAAAGCAATACAGGAATTAATGGAATAGGCGGGATTTTCCGATTTTCAGGCCAGTTCCTCAACGCTCAGCGAATAATTACAATTGGATCGCAGCCCTATAACGGCTTTCCAAATTTAAGTATTGATAACCTGCTAAATGTAACTGCCGAAACCGGAAACCTCCATGTGAACAATATCCTGGATTTTGTCAACGGCAACCTCATATTGAATAATGTGGACGTTAATGTGGGCCGAAATGGCCTGGGAACCATTACGGGATATAGCGCAAGCAATTTCATCGTGACAGGTCCAGCGATAACCGGTGGTAGCCTGGGAGAAGTTTTACAGGAACGTCCACCACAGCAACCGATTATCCTATCGGAACGGCTCTTGATAGTTATACTCCGGTATCTGTTATTTATAAGGGAATTCCACAAAATATCCGGTTCAGAGTGGCAGATAACTTATATAATAAACCAATAGCGTCCTAAACGCTGAAAAAAGAAAGGGAGTTTTTTAACTCAAAGTTTAGCTTTGAGGTGCACAAAAAAAC
>JBBJNR010000074.1:0-15428 GCA_037719315.1 Daejeonella sp. | reverse complement strand
ATTATTCACAGTGGTATAATGAACTTGTTACAAAAGCAGACATGGCCGAGCACTCAGCGGTGCGTGGATGTATGGTAATAAAGCCTTACGGATATGCAATATGGGAAAATATGCAGGCCGCTCTTGATAAAATGTTCAAGGACACCGGTCACAGTAACGCATACTTCCCCTTATTTATCCCGAAATCTTTTTTTTCAAAAGAGGCTTCTCATGTGGAGGGATTCGCTACCGAATGTGCCGTTGTTACACATTATCGCTTAAAAAATGACGGAAACGGAAATATTGTAGTAGATGAAGATGCCAAACTTGAGGAAGAACTCATCGTAAGACCGACATCCGAAACGATTATTTGGAATACCTACAAAGGCTGGATACAATCCTACCGTGATCTTCCGATTTTAGTAAACCAATGGGCAAACGTTGTTCGCTGGGAAATGCGTACCAGGCTTTTTTTAAGAACTGCAGAATTTTTATGGCAGGAAGGACATACCGCCCACGCTACATCTCAGGAGGCCGTTGAAGAAACTGAGCGAATGCTTGAGGTTTACGCTGATTTTGCTGAAAACTGGATGGCCTTGCCTGTAATCAGGGGCAGGAAAACGGCTAGTGAGCGTTTTGCAGGAGCACTTGATACCTATTGCATTGAAGCTTTGATGCAGGATGGAAAAGCTTTACAAGCCGGCACCTCGCATTTTTTAGGACAGAATTTTGCTAAAGCCTTTGATGTCAAGTTTACCAGTAAAGAGGGAAAACTCGATTATGTTTGGGCTACCTCCTGGGGAGTGTCAACACGACTGATCGGAGCTTTGATCATGGCGCATTCTGATGATTCCGGATTGATTCTTCCGCCGAAGCTGGCATCTATTCAGGTAGTTATTGTGCCTATATACAAATCTGAGGAAGAACTTGAAAAGATCTCATTGATCGCAAAAGAAATTTCTAAAGAACTTAAACAAAAAAACATTTCCGTAAAATATGATGATCGCGACACGCTTCGTCCGGGATTTAAATTTGCTGAGTACGAGTTGAAAGGAGTGCCGGTCAGGCTTGCAATTGGCGGCCGGGATCTCGAAAATGGAACCATTGAAATTGCCAGGAGAGATACAAAAGAAAAACAAACTATTTCAAGGGAAGGATTGACTTCCTATATTGAAGATCTTTTGGTTGAAATGCAGCAAAGCATTTATAATAAAGCTCTCAAATTCAGGGAAGAAAATACAAGGGAGGCTAATTCTTACGATGAGTTTAAGAAAATTTTAGACGAGAAGGCTGGTTTCGTATTCGCCCACTGGGATGGCACTCCCGAGACAGAGAAACAGATCAAGGATGAAACAAAGGCTACGATAAGATGTATTCCATTGGATAACAAGCTGGAGAATGGAGTTTGCATCGTAACGGGAAAACCATCCTCCCAAAGAGTTTTATTTGCCCGGGCTTACTAAACACAGTACACATGGAAGAGGTTAAACCTTATGATCAGATTCTAAAGCTACTGGAAGACAAAGCCTGTGTAAAACAGCAGATCTCCAGAACCACCTTAAGTGTATTCAACAGGTTTAAATCGGAGCTTGAAATTCTTGGTAATAAGATACGGGCGGACTTCAAAAATGAAGACCAAAGCGTAGAGATTGCTTATTCTGATAGGGGGGATTTCGAAGCACAATTAAAGTTTTCAGGAGATGTACTGGTTATTTCTATGCATAGCAACATATTCAGTTTTCCGCCTGAGCATGAAATAAATAAACTTAAGTATGTAAAGGACGATCCTTTAAGAAAATACTGCGGAATTATACATATTCACAATTTCCTGGCAGATTCTCTTAAGTATAATAGAACTGCCGATATGGGATATCTGCTCGGTAGGATATTTGTCAATAAAGAAGAACATTTTTTCGTTGATGGGCAAAGTCAGCTGGGTTTTCTTTACAATTCGTTTGGCAAGGGAAAGATAAAAAAGGATCAGATTCTTGAAATCCTGCAGCTCGCCATTATTTATTGTATGGATTTTGACCTTCTTACGCCCCCATTTGAAAGCGTGCGACAGATTACCTTACAGGAGAAACAATTCATGGGCGCTAACTCGGGCTATCCAACAGGAAAGCGAATGGGCTACAAGTTCCGCACCGAAATCGATCCCACACTGATACCAATTAGTCAGAAAAAATAGCAGGGATCATGCCTCCTTGTCCTTTATTGAGCCAAAATATACATTATGAAATTCGGAACCAAAGCGATACACGCAGGTCAGGAACCTGATCCAACAACCGGGGCGATTATGACCCCCATTTACCAGACGTCAACCTACTGGCAGAAATCTCCGGGTGATAACAAGGGGTTTGAGTACTCGCGTGGTACTAATCCCACCAGAAAAGCACTTGAATCATGTCTGGCAGCGCTTGAGAATGCAAACCATGCCCTTGCATTTTCGAGTGGAATGGGAGCTACGGATGCGGTAATGAAATTACTAAGTCCGGGGGATGAAGTGATCACAGGAAACGATCTCTACGGAGGTTCTTACCGGATGTTTACTAAGATATTCTCAAATTATGGGATCAAATTCCATTTCATCGATATGACTTCGGCCGAAAACGTCAAAAAATATATTAATGAAAAAACTAAAATGGTGTGGATAGAAACTCCTACAAATCCCACCATGCAAATTGTAGATATTGCTGCAGTTGCAGATATTACAAAGGCCAATAAGGTACTTCTGGCTGTTGATAATACGTTCGCATCACCTTACCTGCAAAATCCAATAGACCTGGGTGCGGATATTGTTATGCACTCCGTTACAAAATACCTTGGAGGACACTCTGATGTCGTAATGGGTGCATTGATGCTGAATGATGAAGACCTTTACAAGCGCCTCTGGTTTATATATAATGCCTGCGGAGCCACTCCCGGTCCTATGGATAGCTTCCTGGTTCTGAGGGGCTTAAAGACACTACATTTAAGAATGAAAGCACATTGCGAGAACGGAAGGCAGATTGCTGAATTTTTAAAACACCACCCTAAAGTGGACAGGATCTACTGGCCGGGGTTCAGTGATCATCCAAATCATGACATCGCAAAAAAGCAGATGAGGGATTTTGGAGGAATGATCTCTATTACCTTAAAAGGCGCCGATCTTAAAGAAACTTTCAGAATTGCGGGTTCTTTCAAAGTATTTTCACTTGCAGAATCACTTGGAGGGGTTGAATCCCTGATAAACCACCCTGTTTCTATGACACACGGCTCAATTCCTAAGGAGGAAAGAGAAAAGGTAGGGGTAACTGATAACTTGCTTCGGCTGAGTGTTGGAGTGGAGGATATTGAAGACCTTCTTGACGACCTGAAACAAGCTTTGTCCTAGGCAGCAATAAAGATGTCCCGGCTAGTTTCAAGTTTCTCCGTTCAGTACCTTAAAGAATTCCTGGATCAAAAGGCAAATCAGTATAACCGACCGGGCTTCATTGAGAACGACCCCATTTGCATACCGCATAAATTCAGCCTGAAACAGGATATAGAGATCATGGGTTTCTGGTCTGCCATGTTAGCATGGGGGCAACGTAAAACAATCATTAATAAGTGTAATGAACTGATCCGGCTCATGGACGGGGCGCCTTATGATTTTATTGTTAATCATCAGGATGCAGACCTTAAACGCTTCTCAGATTTCAAGCACCGTACTTTTAATGATACGGATGCGCTCTATTTTGTTGAGTTTTTTAAACATCATTATAAAAAATATTCTTCGCTTGAATATGCTTTTCGCCCGTCTCAGGAAACTGTGAAAGCCGCTGTATACCGGGATGGTTTTTTTGATGAAAACCCGCTGAGTAGAGGATTGGTTATTCCGGCTTCGGCGCCGTGTTTTATGCATGAGATCAATCCGTTAAAATCAAATTTAATTGTGGAAAATGCCCTTAATTATTTCAGGGGATATTTCTTTTCGCTGCCCGATTTTCCCAAAAGGACGATCAAACATGTTTCGTCACCGCTCCAGAAATCAACTTGTAAGCGATTAAACATGTTTTTACGCTGGATGGTAAGGGATGATAACCGGGGTGTTGATTTTGGAATCTGGAAGACTATAAATCCATCACAGCTTATCTGTCCTACAGACCTGCACGTTGAACGTGTTGCAAGAAAGTTAAAGCTGATTACCAGAAAACAAGTCGACTGGAGAACAGCTATAGAGCTCACAGAAAATCTGCGCGCTTTCGACCCTTCAGATCCCGTTAAATATGATTTTGCATTATTTGGCTTGGGAATTGAAGAACAGTTTCAAAATCAAATATTATGAAATCTATCATTTACATTCTTCTTTGCTCTTTAACAATTAACACGGCCATTGCTCAAGTCGATTCGCCCTACGAAACCTCTTTAAAAGTTGACGGCCCCCTTATCCTGGGCAGTCTTGGTCTGGGTTATCTCGGATTGAGTATGATCAAAAATAAAGAGGCATTAACTACCGCTGAGCTGGCAGCTAAATCGAAAGATGATGTAAATGGCTTCGACCGGTTTACCGCAGGAAATTTTTCAGAACGTGCCGATAAAGATAGCTATATTCCATTCTATGCTTCATTTGCAGCGCCCGTTGTGATGCTTCTTAATAAAAATGAAAGCAGGAAGGCCGGACAGATAATGGTTTTGTTCACCGAATCCATGGCCATTACCGGGGCAATGTTCAGTATCAGTGCTGGGTCAGTATACAGAAGCAGGCCCTTGGTTTACAGCACCGCAGCGCCAATAGATAAACGTATGGACAAGGATTCACAACGATCTTTTTACGCCGGACATACCGCTGCTACAGCAACAGCTACATTCTTTCTGGCCAAAGTGTTCCAGGATTTTAATCCGGATTCGAGAGCGAGGCCTTACGTTTGGGCAGGTGCGGCATTGGTTCCTGCAGCGATCGGTTACCTGCGTTTGAAAGCCGGTCAGCATTTTCTCAGCGATAACCTCTTAGGTTATGCCCTTGGGGCTGGGGTTGGGATCCTGGTTCCCCAATTACATAAGAAGGGCGATAGCAGTAGTTTTAGTATTAGTCCTTCTATGAACCCGGATTATAAAGGCGCTACGCTTTTATATAGTTTAAAATAGGAGCCAGGCCTATCTTACAGTTCTTCGTTATTTAACTATAAAGAAAATCAGATAGAAATTTTCAACACCCATTTGCCTTCGACCGGGCTTCCGGATTCATCCGGGACAGGTTCGGGAATGCACGTTCGCTACCAGGTGCCCCTCCGGCTCGAGGCTGAAAAATTATATTAATGTTTTCTTGTTTGATGTTAAGAAAGTTGATCATTTAGTTTTCGTGACTTTGATATCATTTTGTTTTTGAAGCTCTTCTGTTACTTTCTCATTCTTTTTTCTCAAGCTTGGAAAACGCATCGGACTTCTTGTAGGATTTTCATCCCCCAATAAAACGCCCCATTGCTTAAACATATCTGAGCGGTCAAATATTATTTTTAATACGGCAATAATCGGAAGGGCTAAGAACATCCCGGCAACTCCAACCATACTTCCAGCGATGAAAACTCCGAGAATAGCTGCCAGCGCATTAATTTTAACTTTAGAGCCTACTATCCTGGGCATGAGGATATTATTATCCAGAAACTGAACAAAAGCTATCACACCAAGTACCGTAAAGATCGGCCATATTTCCTGGGATGAGGTGAGTGTTAAAAGCACACCAATCAAATTTCCTATCAGTGCGCCCACATACGGTATGAGGTTTAAAATTGCAAAGATCACTCCGATCAGAAGGGCATGCTTGATCCCGATGATCATTAAAATCCCACCCAGAAGTATCGTGATATAAGCGATCTGGATCATCAATCCGACGAGATAGCTCTTAATGATCACTTCCGTCTCTTTCATGGCTTCCTTTACCTTTTTATGCTGGCCTGGCTCAAACCAAATAAAAACAAAGCGAAGGAGTAAATTTTTATAGGAGAGAAATAGAAATATATATATGGGTACCAATCCCAGGAACACAAATACCGAGGTAAGCGACAAAGCGGCGCCGCTGGCAAGATTTCCCCCGTAATTCAATAACTTACTGCTCTGGTCTTTAAGGAATTTAACCTGTTCCTGGGTAGAAAAATCTGTCTTCTGGTTTATCCAGTTACTTAAAGAAGTTAGATGAGAAGCTATATTTTTCTGTATCTGAGGAAAATCTGCTGCAAGATTGCTCACCTGGGCGGAAAAAAACCAGACTATCCCCGAAAGAAGAATGGCTACCAGCAGAATTGGCAGCAATATGGCAAGTACTTCAGGAAATTTTTTAGATCTTAAAAAACGATAAACCGGCAGCAGCATAATGCTGAGGAAGAATGCCATCAGAACTGGCATAATTATGCCTTTTCCGATCACCAGAAGTGCGCCTAATAAACACAAACCAAGCAATTCTATCGATCTTCTTACAGTAAGAGGTAATTCTTTCATAGGATATTATTGTAAGGCTGTAACGCGTCAGACTTTATTAAGTTTGACCGCAATTGTTAACGAATTAAAATCTCTTTGCCCTACGATAAAGAATAGTGTGGTAAACTTTACGGAGGTTTTTATTTACGGTTTGTAATTAAGGATTCTTGTACTACATTTGCTTCGCTTTAGGTTCCCGATTTCACGATCGGGATTAAAAGGGAACCGGGTTTGAATCCCGGACAGTCCCGCTGCTGTGTTCTCCACAACGGTTATCCAATCTAATGGCCACTGTTTCCGCCAGGCGGAGATGGGAAGGCCGGATAAACCGGGAGTAAGTCAGAAGACCTGCCTTTGCTTAACAATTCATAGCTTTCGGGGATTGAAGCTTGAATGGCACTGGTGTACAACAGTACCATTTCTGGTATTCCTTCATTATCTGTTTGCTGTGGGATAAAACCTCACAACAAAATGAAAAAAACAAAAATTTACAAGATTGCAGGTCTGGGGCTTGCACATCTCGGGCTGTTGACAAACAGTTCTCTTGCACAGGAAAGACCTGCCGCTAATCTCGACGAAGTAGTTGTAACTGCGAGTCGCTCTCCAAAAAAAATATCCGAAATCGGCAAGGTGACACGGGTGATCACGGCCGAAATGCTTTCAAAAAGCCAGGGAAGGTCGCTGCCAGAAGTGTTAAATAATGTTGCCGGACTAACTATTGGCGGAAATGGGAATAATCCTGGTGATATCAAATCGGTATTCCTTCGCGGGGCATCGGCAGCAAATACCCTCATCCTGATCGATGGAATTCCGGTAAATGATGCATCTGGAATATCGGGTGAATACAATATTGCGGCAATAGCCATAGATCAGGTAGAAAGAGTTGAAATATTAAAGGGTGGAAACTCCACCTTATATGGTTCGGATGCAGTTGCCGGAGTTATAAATATTATAACTAAAAAGGGAGCAGGAAAGTTAATGGCTAACCTTTTAGCTACCGGAGGGACCTATGATACATACAAGCAAATGCTCGGATTGAATGGAATGATCGGGACTACTTCAATTTCATTGAATGCTTCTAATCTGGATTCCAAAAGCTTTTCAACAGCTGCTCCGGGAAAAGGAGAGACTAATTTTGATAAGGATGACTTTCATCAAAAATCTGTATCTCTAAATATTGGCCAGCAATTAACTAACAGATTTCTCTTAAATGGTAATTTCCAGGCTAATAATAATCAGGCAGGGCTTGATAATGGGGCGTTTGCAGACGCTAAAGATTACACCTCAAGTAAATCCGCATTTTTAGCAGGCTTGGGTGGAAAACTTTCGATTACTAAGGGCAGCCTAAATTTTAATTTAAGCCAGAATAATGTCAGGAATTATTTTGACAACAAAGGTTCCATTACAAATAGCGGAGGAAATATCACCCATGTGGAGAGTAACCTTAATTATGCTTTTAACAACATAGTTGACATAGCCAGCGGTGTTAGTTACCGGTTTGCAAAAACTGAGCAGCGTAACCGTTTTAGCCCTCCATTATTTGCTGACAATAATTTAAAAAGTCTTTTTACTTCCATATTTATTAAATCTAACACAGGCTTTCAGGCTGAAGTAGGAGGCCGCTTAAATGATCATAGCCAATACGGGAGCAATTTTACTTATACTCTTAATCCGTCCTATCTTATTGCAGACCGGTATAAGATATTTGCTAATGTATCATCAGCATACCGTGTTCCCTCTTTATATCAGTTATTCTCACAGTTTGGAAATTTAAACCTTGAGCCTGAAAAATCAGTAACTTATGAGGCAGGTTTTGATTTTAACTTCACGGATAAATTAAATTTGTCACTTGCTTATTTTAAACGGGATATTGATGATGTGATTGATTTTGGTCAGGTAAGAACAGGCGTTTTCGGATACATCAACCAGAATAATCAGAAGGATAATGGTTTTGAGATTGAATTGGCCTTTAAACCTTCATCTTCAATAAATTTAAATGCATTTTATGCATATGTTGATGGAGAAGTCACCACACCGGCAAGTACAACATTCAATCTTTTCAGGCGTCCTAAAAACTCATTTGGCCTGAACGCTGGATATGATATCAATGAGCAGTTCAGCTTTAATCTGATCTACAAGTTTACGGATAAGAGGCAAGACCGGTATTTCGATAATTCTACCTTTAAAACTGTAACCGCAGATATGGAATCATATAACATGGTTGACCTTTACGCTCAGTATAAGCCTGCGGGCCGGCTAACATTATTTACGGATGTGAAAAATATCCTGGATGAACAATATGTTGATTTCTCTGGGTATACAACCAAAGGACTTAATTTTAACGCGGGCGTCAGGCTGGAGTTTCAATAGTATGCAATTTGTTTAAAGGCTGTGAAGCCCGTCCGGCCATCCTGTTCGGACGGGCTTACATGAGCTTTTATTCACAAATATGACGAAATTGACAGTATCTTTAATTTATATCAGACATCTTCGCGGACACAGTAATACAGCTCATAACAAAAGATTAAAAGAAATTTTTAGTCATAGCTGGTGTAGATGATACTTTCAACAAATACTTTCATGATGAAAAGCGCCTATTTTGTAATTATATTTTCAACTCTTTTCCTTAATGGGTACTCACAAATTGAAAATTGTGAAAATCTTGTATTTGAAGGGGCCGGAATGAGAGGTATTGCCTATTCTGGCGTTCTGCGGCAATTTGAAAAATCCGGAATAAGTAATAATATCAAAAAAGTTGGAGGGACATCGGCAGGGGCCATTACTGCATTAATGTTTTCATTAGGTTATAATTCAGATGAAATTTATGATATTATTTCAGGAACAAAATTTCAGAAGTTTAATGACGGGGAATTTATCTTTTTCGGAGGATTCTCCAGGTTAAATGGAAAATATGGTTGGTATAAAGGAGATAATTTTATTAAATGGCTGGAAAAAATAATAAAAAGCAAAACAGGAAACTCTGAAATAACTTTCAAAGAACTTCAGGAGAAAGGTTTTAAACAGCTGTATGTTACGGGTACGTCTATGAATAAGCAGAAGCTTTTAATTTTTTCTTCAGAAACATATCCACAAATGAAAGTAAAAGATGCTGTGAGAATTTCAATGTCTATTCCACTTTATTTTGAAGCAGTGTTTATAGACAGCATAGGGCGGGTTTATAAAAAGCATCGAGGCGTTGAAAACCTTGACGTCGTTGTAGATGGTGGTATCATGGGGAACTTTCCCATATTTATGTTTGACAGTATAGGTCTGGACTCACTTAACAATAAAATAAGAATACCAAATTATAAGACCATTGGAGTAAGGATTGACTCTGACTTACAAATTAAAAGTGATTCCCTGGATAAGGAATTAGTTCCGGTTCAAATCAGTAATATCAGTGATTATTTGCAAGCATTTTATCTGATAGTACTGGAAAATCTTAATCGAAATAAATTAATTCCTGAAGACTGGGAACGAACAATTTCTGTTTCATCGGCCGGAATTAGTCCCAAAATTAGAAAATTAACTAAAGAAGAAAAAGAAGCATTAATTTTGAGTGGTGAGCAACACACTTTAGAATTTATAAAAAAAAATAAATAGTGCCTGACAGCAGCTAGGAACACTCGGCGTCTCAGTATTCATCCCGACCCTAGTGTTCCGGGGAAATCAAGTTGATTTATCTTCATCATATCACAGTTATGCTTAAAAAAGCAGTTGTTTTAACAGGCGCCGGTATTTCTGCTGAAAGCGGCTTGAAAACCTTCCGGGACGCCGGCGGCTTATGGGAAGGGCATAATATATATGATGTGGCTACACCCGAAGCCTGGAGACGCGATCCTGAATTGGTTCAGCAATTTTATAATGAAAGGCGCAGGGCGGTTCTTGAAGCTTCGCCTAATGCTGCTCATTATGCTTTGGTAAAGTTGGAGGAGAAATTTGATGTCACCATTATCACACAGAATATTGATGATCTCCATGAAAGGGCAGGTTCTTCCAATATCCTCCACCTGCATGGCATTATCACAAAAGCACAATCCGATAAGATTGCTTCGTTAACGTACACTATTCCGGGCTGGGAATTGAAAATGGGAGAGTTTTGCGAATTTGGTTCGCAGTTGAGGCCTCATGTCGTGTGGTTCGGAGAGGCTGTTCCAATGATCGAACAAGCAGCAGCTATCTGTTATGCTGCAGATATATTCATTGTGATTGGTACTTCTTTACAGGTTTATCCGGCGGCAGGGCTGATAGATCTGATACCGGACAATGCCAGTAAATTCCTGGTAGACTTACACGATTCAGGCAAATCCGGTAAGGATATTGAGAAAATAATCGAAAGATCTAGCGTTGGTGTTCCAATGCTGGTAGAGAAACTTTTAAAGGCCGAACTATAAAAAGACCCGTACAGATATCCATACGGGTCTTTTGTTTATGACCATGCTTTTGCCAGCACAGGATATCGTTTAGATAAAAGATAGAAAACTCCAAACAGAACAGCAGAGTAGACCAGATTACCAATTAGCATGTTCCTGAAGAATGGAAGTGCTGCAGCATAAGAAGCGAAGATTCCAGTTAGATTTTGAGGATACGTTGTAGGGTAGAAGAACGCAAAATTTGTGATCAGATAAAAAACCGATGCACTGATAAAGGATGCAAGAACGACGTTTAATGTATTTAACTTATTCCTTACCAGGAAGCCACATGCAACCATAACCACAAAACCCGTATAAACCAACAGGCTGAACCCGTTACCGAGAAACACATCAGAAATGGCCATAGCAGCCAGAGGCATGGCGAAAGCTATACGTTTATCCCTGAACTGTGACCCAGCAAAAATCGCCAAAGCTCCAACAGCGGTGAAATTCCATATATGTGGGATTATTAATGGTAGGGCACGGGTTAAAGCCGCAGCAATTACCAATATGGTCAACACTATAAAACGGGGTGATTCGATTTGTTTCATGGATCAAAAATAAGAAAAAAATCAATTGCTTTTGAACCAATATAAATAATCTGTTTTTGATTTTGGTTCCCGGATATTTGGCAAAAAAGGCAACAAAATATTATTTTGTAATAAATTATACTTTATTATTAATCAGTTAATTATAGTATTTAACATAAACTTTATTATCAGATGCGCAACGAATTAGCTTAAGAATTGGCCATATTTCACAGAATATTATTCTGTATGCTGTGAATTCGACTTGATAATGAGGTGATTAGATGTGCTTATGCCAATGGATTAGGCATCATAACGGGCAAATGCTGACCTGAAATCTAATCGCATTTGCTCAAATCTCTCAGCCGCTGATTTCATAAAGTCATCGTCAAGGATTTGCAATACACCATCAAGCCCTTCCGGGATGTCCAGCTCTGACAATTTATAGATCTGCTCAAATATTCCTTTTTCCAGTTTAATGATGAATTTCTGGTTCATTGAAAAGATGGTGATCTTACAAGTGGGGTGCGGCAATTCGGCTAGTACTCTCATAAAATGATCCTAATTAGTATTGTTTAATTTCTCTAAAGGGTCTTTATGACATAAAGTACCTGAAGATGAAAGGATCCGGAATCGTGCAAACAGCTCTTCACTGTACCAGTTGTCCTGACGCGTTTTCCTGATGACTTCGATGTGTTCTTTGGAGCCATATGCAAAAGCCTTCATATTTTCCGTGCTATCCCAAACTGAAAATGTTGCCTGCCTGATGAATGGTGCTTCTCCAATCCCAATAGAAGTGATGTATCCTGGTGATCCAGCCATCAAATCAGCTACAGAAGCTACATTTTTCCAGAAGCGTAGGAGTTTAGGAAGGCGTATGGTAGCCCTGGTGAGGACGGCTATGGGGCCATTGTAATCTAAGGAGGTATCAGGTGATTTAAAAGGCTCTTCATCATCCCATTTGCCATGACTACTTAATGGCTCACATAGTGCAGTCCATTTTTCCAGGGTAAATAGTTTCCACCATTTCTGAATAAAGGAATTATTATTAAATGAATCAAAATCCTGCTGACTATCCCAGGTAGCCACCAATGCCCATTGTCGCCAATCCGGGTACAGATCAAAGGTTCCATTCTTGCCGCAGCCCATTAATTTCCAGAATGTACACTTGCGGTTCAATGCCAGTGGAATACGATGAATAGCCATCGCCAGAAGCGCAAAAGGGATAAAAATAGCGCGATATCTTACAACGCTTAGTGATACGATCATACAAGATCTTAAAGTTTTCGGATTCAGCCCTCAAATGTAGCTGATCAAAACAGATTCTTAAGGTCCTTAAAAAGAAAAGTCTTTCTGCGCTGGCAGAAAGACTTTTCTTTTTTGAATGATGAGACTTTTAGTCACGATCATCACCTTTTTTACCTTTACTTTTTTTGTTGCTATTGTCTCTTTCATAACGATCATCATCCCTGTCACGATCGTTTCTTTCATACCGGTCATCGCGATCTTCATATCCTCGATTATCATCATACTTACCTAATTTCTTTCTTTGTCCGGGAGGCATTCCATGCGGATGGCCCTTCTTGTTGTTATCCCTATCACCTCTCAAATAAACCTTAACCCGCTCATTTCTCATCTCGTAGTGACCCGGGATGGTTCTTGCACCAACTCCAAATATCCCCCTTGTACGGTATTCGGGGATCCAAACCCTGCGTTCCCGCATTTCCCATCGATATTCTCCGCGCTCATCACTGTGTATCGTTCCATCATTAGACCCCCAAACTGTAGGTTCCTGACGGTACTGAGCTTGTGTTTCCATTGACCCGATTGCTGCAAACAGGACCAATAAAATGATTATTCTTTTCATAGCATATTTTTTAAGTGTGTATTAATTGTGTTAACAGTTTTTATTATAAAGTTTAATTTCATTAACACATGGTCATATACAATAATCAGACCTAAACATGAAGAACACATGAAGGATCAAAAAAGATTCATCTTAATTATAATCAATGTTTAATTTTGCATCATGGCCGAAGATCTAACAATATCACAGGGAAATAAAGAAGATCAATATCGATCGATCATTCCTCAAATTAAAGCTTTGATAGAAGGAGAGACAGATCAGACAGCAAATCTGGCGAACGTCAGTGCTGCTTTGAAAGAACAGTTCAAATTTTTATGGGTGGGATTTTATCTCGTAAAAGACGATGAACTAGTGCTCGGTCCGTTTCAAGGCGCTGTGGCGTGCACCCGAATCCAAAAGGGCAGAGGCGTATGCGGATCTTCCTGGGATCAGAAAAAAACATTGGTGATCCCTGACGTTGAACAATTTCCCGGGCATATAGCCTGCAGTTCCGTGTCAAGGTCTGAAATAGTGTTACCTCTGATACGAAACAATAACGTTATTGGTGTTCTTGACGTTGACAGCGCTGACCTAAATAGCTTTGATGAAACCGACGCACAGTATCTTGCAGAAATCTTAACACTTATTCCTTAAGCGTGAACAAACTTCCAGCAGACTTTTACCAGCAAAATGATGTGATTGCAATTGCCAGGGAATTACTTGGTAAACATGTTTATTCCCAGGTAGGCGGTGAAATTACCGGGGGAATTATTGTAGAAACCGAAGCCTACCGAGGCCCTGACGACCGCGGATCTCATGCTTATAACAATAAAAGAACTCCGAGAAACGAAATAATGTATCAGGCTGGCGGAGTGGCATATATGTACATATGTTATGGAATTCATGACATGCTGAATCTTGTCACAGGCAGCGAAGGAATGTCGCACGCTGTTTTGATTCGCGCCGTCGAACCTCAGACCGGACTTAACACGATGAGGGAAAGAAGAAACATTTTTGACCAGGATAGGCGATTATGCCAGGGACCGGGCGCTCTGGCTAAAGCATTGGGTTTAACTAAGCTGCACAATGGATATGATCTACAAGGTAATGTTATATGGCTTGAAGATAGAAGGGTTAGTTATACTGATAGGAAGGTGATTGCATCCGCACGTATAGGGATGAACTTTGACGGCCCGTACAAGACTATGCCCTGGCGCTTTTATGTGAAAGGAAACCAATTTGTAAGCCGACCGCATATCTGATAAATTGTAAGATTTTCTCTTTACTTATGATGGATGTTTGAAAGCGCGAAGAACGAATTATACCCCATAGAGGTTAGATCCGTTGTGAATATACCCGAAATGCAGGGATGTAGTTGAGGTTCACTACGATACCGGCTATCTCAGCCATCCAGATTTGTTTTTCTGTCGAAATATGACTCTAAAATGCTGATTTTCAATTATTTTATTGTAGATTTGCGTTATGGAAAAGCAATACTTTACACGTTACAAGTTCATCGACACCCGTACAGGCGATCTGATCAGATATATGAATATCAATGATCGTTTGGAAGACCATGTTGACAGGTTAAAAAAAATGCAATCTCAGATCTACAATGAAATCAAGATTCCTGTTGCCTCTATTCTGTATGAATTGGCCGAGCCAGCTTCTTAGTGAAATATTGAAACCTGATAAAGAGGAGTCCGGCAGAAACTAACAGGCCAGCTGTTAAACCATACCACACTCCATTTGCACCCATACCCAGTGTTATACCAAGGTAGTATCCCGCGGGCAAGCCGATGATCCAGTAAGCAACAAAAGTGATTATCGTAGGGATATTTACATCTCCCAGACCTCTCAGTATTCCAAGTCCCACAACCTGTGTCCCGTCAAAGAGCTGAAAGAATCCTGCAATGATAAGCAGCTGAGCTGCAATATTTATAACCGCCCGGTCTGAAGTATAGATCCATGGTAAATAGTCATTTAATCCTGCAAATAGAAGCGCTGTGACAGACATGAAAACCAGTACGATGTGATAGCTTGAGATCGCGGATAAACGCAGGTTGGCGAAATCTTCTTTTCCATAATTATTTCCGGTTTTTATAGTTGCAGCCGCGGAAATCCCGCTGGCCATCATATAAGTCATCGAAGCCATATTGATCGCTACCTGGTGTGCCGCCTGCTCAACTGCTCCGATAGTCCCGATAAACAGGGCTGCAGCACTGAATGCAC
>JBBJNR010000073.1:0-15659 GCA_037719315.1 Daejeonella sp. | reverse complement strand
AAAGTCTTCGCCTAAAGGCGAGGGATTTTCCCCCAGATATTTATATTAAAACAGCAATATTAAGATTAAATCCAGCTTAAAATAATTAATCGATAGGGTTTTACACGACCTGCATGCTATGAATTATCTAATTCGATTTGCTGATGGCGATCAGGGATCTCTACATCGGGAAACCCTTTCTCAAGCAATCTTTTTCTGAATCTTTGCTGAACATCATATTCTCCATGAACAAGAAAGACCTTCTTCACTTTGCCGGCATCCTGGCAGGATACAAAGTTCAGAAGGTCCTCATAATCCCCATGTGCGCTCATCGAGCGTATGGATCTTATCTCGGCTTTTACAAAATACTCCTCACCAAATATATGAACTACCTTGTTGCCGCTTAATAACCTGCCTGCGAGCGATTTGGGTTCACAATAGCCTACCATCAGAATGGTATTTTTCTCGTTCCCTATATTATTTTTAATATGATGCTTCACGCGACCAGCTTCAGCCATACCCGATGCAGATATAATTACGCAAGGCTCAGGATTTGTATTCAATGCTTTAGATTCAACCGCGTCCTGGATAAATTGGAGATTCTTAAAGTGAAAAGGGTCGTCGTCTGTTTTCATTATCTGATGCACATCCTTGTTAAGCTCGTCCTGGTGGCTTTTAACAACGCTTGTTGCCTTTGCCGACAATGGGCTATCTACATAATATTTCACATCAGGGAGAATACCCTTTTCTTCAAGTCCATTCAACAAATAAAGAAGCTCCTGTGTTCTTCCAACGCTGAAAGCCGGGATAATAATTTTGCCTTTTCTAAGAATACAGGTTTGTTCGATTATTTCCCTTAAAATATCTTCTGCCGATCCGGCATCCTTATGCAGGCTATCTCCATAGGTCGATTCAAGCAAAATATAGTCAGCCTGGGAGAAACGCTCGGGAGATTTCAGAATCAGGTCATCATAGCGCCCAACATCGCCGCTGAAAGAAATACGGGTTGTTTTCCCGCTTTCCTCAATTTTTAAATGAGCTGCAGCGCTTCCGATAATATGTCCGCCATCCGTAAAATTAACTTCTATACCCTCTGCTATTGTATGATCTGTGTTATACTCAACAATCCTAAACTGGCTTAAAGCCTTGATCGCATCCTCATCGGTATACAAAGGTTTGATAAGCGACTTTCCATCTCTCCGACGATGTTTATTGCTGTATTCCGCATCCTGTTCCTGGATCTTTGCAGAGTCCATCAATAATATCCGGGTCAGGTCCATTGTGGGTGGTGTGCAGAATATTTCACCTGTAAATCCCTGGGCTATCAGCCTTGGTATCAAACCGCTATGATCAATATGGGCATGGCTTAATACCAGGTAATTTACTTTTGCAGGATCAAAACCGAAATATTCATTGAGTTCATCTGTTTCTTCGCCCATGCCCTGAAACATTCCGCAGTCCAGCAATATTTGAGTTCCATTATTTAGAGTGATGAGGTGTTTGCTGCCGGTAACATTTCGGGCAGCTCCGTGAAAGCCGATACGCATAAATTTTTTTTATCCAATATAACAACATACCTGCCAAGTCTGCAAAATAGTATCGCTATCCGCTAAAGAAAACACATAGCATTTGATCTGCAACTCACAGCTGATCGCAAATTAACGTAACACTAGCTGATCTCTTCTTCCTTAAACAATTTAGCTGTGAAGTAATCCCGGTTCATACGGGCAATATTAGTGATGGATATTTCTTTCGGACATTCTGCCTCGCATGCACCTGTATTGGTACAGTTTCCAAAACCCTCTTCGTCCATTTGTGTGACCATAGCCTGCACCCGCCGATAACGCTCTGGCTGGCCTTGCGGTAATAAAGCCATCTGGGAGACCTTTGCAGAAACAAACAGCATCGCTGAAGCATTTTTACATGCTGCCACACAGGCGCCGCAGCCTATGCAGGTAGCCGAGTTAAACGCCTCATCTGCAATCACCTTTGGTATTGGAATTATATTTGCGTCCGGCACACCGCCTGTATTTACAGAAACAAAACCTCCTGCAACCTGGATGCGGTCGAATGCAGACCGGTTCGTTGCCAGATCTTTGATCACCGGAAATGCTTCTGCACGCCATGGCTCAATCACCACGGTATCATTATCCTTGAAACTTCGCATGTGCAGCTGGCAGGTGGCAATTCCCTGTTTAGGCCCGTGCGGCCTTCCATTGATGTGCAAAGAACACGACCCGCAAATACCTTCACGGCAATCATGATCAAAATGGATGGGATCATCCCCCTTCTTAATAAGGCCTTCATTGACTACATCAAGCATCTCCAGGAATGACATATCCGGAGAAACATGATCAGCTTGGTATGTAACAAAATTTCCTTTCGTGGCTGCATTTTTCTGACGCCAGACTTTTAACGTCAAATTCATATTTTCACTCATTTTTTTGAGATTTGAGATTTGAGACGTGAGATTTAAGACAAAAGATCTGAGAACCTTCTCATATCTCTTATCTCACATCTCATATCTGCTTATTTATAACTCCTCTGTGTCAATTTAACATTTTCAAATACCAGCTCTTCTTTATGCAATTCCTCCGGCTGATTATCCCCCTGATATTCCCATGCTGCTGCATAGGCATAATTATCATCGTCGCGTAAAGCTTCTCCCTCATCTGTCTGGCTCTCCAGCCGGAAGTGGCCGCCGCATGATTCTTTCCGGTCTAACGCATCGTCCACCATAAGCTCTCCCAGTTCAAGG
This sequence comes from Daejeonella sp., assembly GCA_037719315.1. Taxonomy (GTDB): domain Bacteria; phylum Bacteroidota; class Bacteroidia; order Sphingobacteriales; family Sphingobacteriaceae; genus Daejeonella. The sequence goes on along the minus strand of JBBJNR010000073.1, from coordinate 12,922 downwards.
AAATCGGCGATTCGTCCGGCATTTTCCAAACTCTGATTAAACTCTTCATTTGTACCGGAAACCCGGGCATTTATCCAAAAGTCATCCCGAAGCGCGCGGATCAATCCTTTAGCTTTTATCAAGCCTTCTTCGGTTCGGGCCATCCCGCAATACTCCCACATGATATGCCCCAGTTCACGGTGATATTCATTAGCGGTTTTATTTCCTTTTAAGGATAGCAGTTTATTGATGCGCTCCACTACATTTCGTCTGGTTTCTTCAAAAGCAGGGTGACTGGCATCTATCGCTTTCGGGCCAATAGATGCAAGATGATCCCCTAATGTATAGGGAATTACAAAATATCCATCAGCCAAGCCCTGCATCAATGCAGACGCTCCAAGACGGTTGGCCCCATGATCGGAGAAATTAGCTTCGCCTAAACAGTAAAGCCCTTTGACTGTAGTTTGTAAATTATAATCTACCCACAAACCTCCCATGGTATAGTGAACCGCCGGATAGATCCGCATGGGTTGTTTGTATGGATTTTCATCCGTGATCTGTTGATACATATCAAACAGGTTTCCGTATCTCGCGCGTACTGCATCTTCCCCTAAACGTCCGATAGCTTCGGCGAAATCAAGATAAACGGCTATACCAGATGATCCAACTCCACGGCCTTCATCAACCATTTCTTTAGCATTACGGGAAGCCACATCTCTAGGAACAAGATTACCAAATGCCGGATATTTACGTTCTAAAAAATAGTCCCTGTCTTCCTCTTGGAGATCTACCGCTTTTAGCTCTCCGGAACGAATTTTTTGTGCCAATTCAACAGTTTTAGGAGCCCAAACACGTCCGTCATTCCGCAAAGACTCAGACATCAGTGTAAGCTTGGACTGATGATCTCCGGTTACAGGAATACAGGTTGGATGGATCTGGGTAAAACAGGGGTTGGCAAAATATGCACCCCTTTTATGTGCTTTCCAGGCTGCTGTCACATTACAGCCCATGGCATTTGTAGATAGGTAAAATACGTTCCCATAACCGCCGGTACATAAAAGTACTGCATGTCCTGCATGAGTGTCGATCTCTCCAGTGATCAGGTCGCGCGTCACAATTCCTTTTGCCTCGCCGTCAACAGTGACCACATCCATCATCTCATGCCGGGTATACATTGTTACCTTGCCCAGGTTGATCTGTCGGTTTAATGCTGAATAAGCGCCCAGTAATAATTGCTGTCCTGTTTGTCCCCGGGCATAAAAGGTGCGGGATACCTGGGACCCGCCGAATGAGCGGTTATCGAGCAAGCCACCATATTCCCTGGCAAATGGCACACCCTGGGCAACACATTGATCGATTATATTAACAGATACTTCAGCTAAGCGATATACATTGCCTTCACGCGCACGGTAGTCGCCCCCTTTAATTGTATCGTAAAACAGGCGGTGAACGCTGTCGCCGTCATTCTGATAGTTTTTCGCGGCATTGATCCCGCCCTGGGCGGCAATGGAATGCGCGCGCCGCGGACTGTCCTGAAAACAGAATGCCTTGACATTATATCCCAGCTCCGCCAGCGATGCGGCAGCGGAAGCTCCGGCCAAGCCTGTTCCAACAACAATAACGGTATATTTTCGCTTGTTCGCCGGATTAACCAGTTTCAGGTTAAATTTATGTTTAGACCACTTCTCGGCTAGCGGGCCTTCCGGAATTTTAGCATCTAATTTCATCTCGGAAATTTATTTTAATCCTGATCGCTCAGAAAATGTAATTATCTTATTTAAAAAGGAAAAAGTATACTGGCATAGCTGCAAATCCCAGGGGGATCAGCACACCAAATATCCAAACACCCAAAAAGCGGATGATCGGAATATACTTCCTGTTATCCCAGCCTATGGTTTGAAAAGCGCTTCTAAATCCATGGATCAGGTGGAATGCCAGCGCAGCCATGGAAATAACGTATAATAACACATACCACCATGTTTTAAACGAATAGGCAACAAGTTTATAAAGGTCCTTAGATACGATGATCTGTTTACCCGCCTCAGTATCCACATAGTCAGAATGAACGAGCCTGTTAGCGTCATAGGGCAGCTCTGACACCCGGATGTCGGTAGGATCATCCAGACTGATCTCATATTTAGCATAAGGTAATTCAGCATTATGATATTTCCACCAGAAATTTCCCATGTGGACCACAATAAATATCAATAGTATTGTGCCGAGAATGCCCATGTTACGGGAGGTCCAGGGACTGTTCTGGTCCCCAGCCTGAACTGCATACGCTACGGGACGTGCTTTTTTATTCCCCAGGCTTAAGACGATGGCATAAACCGCGTGAATAATGATCGATGCATACAGTAAATAAGATACAATCTTTATGGGTAAAAAATGCGTCATCAAGTAGGCATAGGCATTGAAAGCCTGCCCCGCATCATCTTTAAACAACTGGAGGTTCCCAACTAAGTGTACGATCAGGAAAGTACAGAGAAACAAGCCTGTTAAGGCCATAATCAGCTTTTTTCCCAATGAGGATGAGAACGTTTTAGCGAAATTGCTCATTACCTTGTGCTATTATATTATTCAGGGTCAAATTTATCATTATATGGTAAAAAAACCGCCCGATATAAAGATGCAGCCAGAAGTTTTATCTATTTAGAAACAATCTAAGGTAGAGAGGAAACAGACTGGTTTTCCGGACTTAAATACTGATGACTTTACTGTTTGCAACGGCAAATACCTTATCCCCTTTTATGTTCTTGACACACATCTTACCGGTGAACCTGCCGAAAGCAGGTATTATCCCTTGCTTTTCTCCAAAGTGAAAGCAAGGCAGTGGTAAGAACTGCCTCCCGCTACCTTTGAGAGTAACTCCCGGGTGAATGTGGCCGCAAATTACATATCCCTTGCTATCGATGAATTTTGCAGGGCTTAACGGCTCGTGCGAAAATAAAAATGGCCCCAGTCTCAATGTGACATGCAATTCGAAGTTCAGGTCTTTATAGAACTTGTCATTTAAAATATCGTGATTTCCCAAAACCAGGACCATATCAATGTCCCTAAATAAAGATCGCCACAGCACAAGCCAATCCCAGTCATTATTCATATCGCTATGAAAGAGATCGCCTAAAAAAATAATTTTCGAAGGTTTGTATTCGTGAATGAGGTCAGAGATCAAAGCCAGGTCGTCCTGCTCCATTTGTTTTGGGATACCAATGCCTGCCTTGCGAAAATGACCCACCTTCCCGAGATGAATATCTGCGATTATTAGTGTCTTCTCTTCCTGCCATAGCATAGCTTTTTCGGGCAGTAAGAGCAGCGTTTGATCGAGAAAATTAAAGGGAAGAGGCGCGGATATCATCCTCCAAAAATACGAAAGCCTTCCCAAAAATTGGGAAGGCTTTCGCTTTTAAGACTGTCCCCGACTTATTTAATCTGGAACTGATATTTCATAGGCGTGCCCTCAGGCGTTATGGCATTGATAGTTGCCATATTATTCCTGCCGGACGATATCGCAATTTCAATATCCTGAGTTTTATTAATCGGCCGGCTGTTAATAGAAGTTATTACAGTACCCTGAGGAACGTCTATCGTATCGAAGAAACCACCTGGTTTTACACTGGTGACAATAACTCCGGAGCTTAATTTATATTTCTTTTTCAGCACATCGCTTACAGGTGCAAAACTAGCTCCCAGATTTTGAGTAACAACATTGGCTGTCCGTGTTTCGGTGTTTCTAACGGACTCCTCGCCCTTCAGTGTAACACTTGTTGCAAGCAGTTTTCCATCTCTCAGATAGGCCAGCTGTACCTTATCGCCAGGACCAAGACGCCCTATACGTTCCTGAAGATCAGAAGGGGAAAAGATCTGGTTTCCATCAACCTTGGTAATAATATCGCCTTCTCTCAGTCCCGCCTGAGCAGCTCCTCCTCCAGGAATTACTTCGTTAATATATAAACCGTTAATTTCATTCACGCCAAAACGCTTGGACTGCTCCGCATCCAGGCCAGTGAAGTTAACCCCGATAAAACCTCTTCGCACCGATCCGAACTCTTTGAAATCATCAAGAACTTTTTTTGCCAGATTAATTGGGATGGCAAAACCATATCCCTCATAGCTACCGCTTTGCGACGCTATTGCAGCGTTCACGCCAATAAGCTCTCCTCTCGTGTTGACAAGCGCGCCTCCGCTGTTACCGCGGTTGATCGCTGCATCAGTCTGAATAAATGATTCAATAGCTGTTCTGGGCTGCGGCTCGCCGTTTGGCCCGGGCGTAGTATTATCAAGGATTCCAATTTGCCTTCCTTTAGCACTTACGATCCCGGCTGTTACAGTTGTATTTAAGGCGAACGGATATCCTACCGCCAAAACCCACTCACCAACACGTACGTTATCGGAATTACCCAATTTAACGATTGGAAAACCGGAGCCTTCGATCTTAATCAATGCAAGGTCAGTGTTCGCGTCCCTCCCAATAACTTTTGCCTCCAACGATCGCTTATCCGGAAGAATCACATTAATTTTATCTGCCTTTTCAACGACGTGGTTATTGGTAACAATGTAGCCGTCAGGTGAAATGATCACTCCTGAGCCCGATCCCATTGCAGGTCCCTGAGGACGGCGACGGCCTCCGCCAAAAAAATCTTCAAACATATCCTGCATCTGATCGCCTCCTCTATTTGCCGTCGGATTATTGTAGGTGGTTTTAATGTGGACCACGGCCGGAGTGACAGACGCAGCCGCTTCCGTAAAATCTAAATCCCCGGTTGACGAACTGATAGCAGGAACAGGATTATTTGTGAAGTAAACTTTTTGCTTGTCTTCAAATGACATCCCATCCTGGTATTTGTTCTCCAGTAATTTATAAGAACCAATCGCAACAGCCCCGCCCATGCATGCTGCCAAAAATGTAACACCTATCTTTTTCATATTTCCTTATTTATTTAATGTCATTAAAATCTGCCCGGTCAATGATTCGGACGGGTTTGCTATTTATTGAACGGAAACCATCCCATGCCGGTTTCGAAATTCGTAATTAACGTTAAAGCCTTGTTCAAAATTAATACCAGATAAACGCAGTTCAAACATTTCCTGTATCCAAAATATGTTAAAAATTGTTAAATGCATTTCATTGTACCACATTATTTACCCTTAATGTATCATTTATTAAAATTATAATCTCGAAAAGCAAAAAATGTTTGATGATTTCTGACAGCGGTGGAACCGCCTGACAAAATTTCAGGTATGTGTAATTTGATAAATGCAGGCAATACTAATCTTGCCGGTGCCGTCTTTAACGGGCAAAGGCTTAAAATTCATATCGTAGCCCGAACGTAAGCTGTCATAACTAATAATCTTGGAAATGATTAAAATTCTAACAAAAGTGTGCTTGTAGAGCCTGTGATGACTTAACTTACCGCATTTGTGATTATTCCATCGCTCAATTTGCTGAAAAAAGATTTACCCGGCTCAGCGATGGTTAAACTACCTATTTTGAAGGAATATTTCTAAAATCTTGTAAAAGCTAACACAAATAACATTATTAAATTACATTAAACTTGAAAAAAGGTAAAATTCTCCTTAGATTTAGAATTTTTAAGTGCTCAACTTGCTTAAAATTTTCCTGATCACCTATGTTGAGAGTTGATAGCAGTAAGCCTTGTAAGATTGTATATTCTATTTGCAAACATGATTTCCTGGGATTTCTGATTGAACCTCATGTCGTACAATTAAATCCCGACGGAGGCTTATCTTTAACCTATCAGCGGATTTTCAGTACAACTGCGGAAGAATTCTCTTCAATACTTGATGACACTGATTATAAACTGATCAAGCTGCTGGAGGAAACCGAACAGGGACATATTATCAAGCGGTACCACAAAAAGGCGATCCGGCCTTTGGAATACTTCAGTACCATTTTCAACGAGAAGCTATATGAAACATTAAGGCCTAAGATTGAAAAAAGGCTGGTTAATGCTTTCAGCCTGATGGGCGACAAAGAAATTTACCTGATGAGCAAAGAGGGATGGCCGGTGGAGCGTAAGCTGACGATTGCAGAAGCACCAGCTTCGATATTATTTCACTTCAGACGAGGGCTAACCGAAACCAGGTATTTTCCAACCATAAAATTTCAGGGCTTGCGGATCGAATTTATGTTCAAGGACGCACAGATCGTATGTAACCAGCCGGCATGGCTCCTTCTGGATGACGTTCTTTATTATTTTGAAGAGGATGTGGAGGGGAAGAAGCTTCAGCCCTTTCTGAATAAGCGATTTATCTCCATCCCAAAATCGTCGGAGAAAACCTACTTTGAAAAATTTGTAGGCCCGCTCATAGAAAAACACGCTGTTTATGCTGAAGGCTTCGAAATTCGTACAGAAAAATTTGAAGCGATCCCTGTATTGAAGCTTCTTTACGCCGACAGTGAAAGGCCGCAGCTACAGCTTTACTTCAGATATGGGGATTATATATTTCCGGCCGGCAGTGAAAGAAGGGTATCGGTAAGGACGGAGAAAAAGGATAACGATTACATTTTCCATCGCATCAAACGATCTTTAAGCTGGGAGAAGAATAAGCAGAACATCCTGTATGAACTCGGGTTAAGGTCGACGGGTTCTCTGTTCCTGAGCGTTTTTACTACCGGTCTGGCCAATCAGGAGACAGAAGATTCCCCTTTTAGTGTGATCAACTGGCTGAATGAGCATCATGATGACCTGGAAGCTAAAGGATTTACCTTTGAACAGACTGAAGGGGAAAAACGATTCGTTATCGGCCGTAGTAAAATTGATCTTGAGATCCGTGAAAATAACGATTGGTTTGATATCCACGCGGTAGTTCATTTCGGTCCTTATCAAATCCCGTTTATCGATCTGAAAAATCACATCCTGAATAAAATTCGGGAATTTAAGCTTCCATCCGGAGAAATTGCTGTCATCCCGGAGCAATGGTTCGCCCAGTACAGCAGCCTGCTGCAGTTCACCGAAAGTGGCAAGTATCTCAAGTTAAAGAAACATCATATCGGCCTTGTTAATGACTTTGCGAACAGCGAGCTGGCAATCGTTACGATGGACAGGAAGCTTCAAAAACTCTCGGAATTTGAAGAGATTGAGGACACCGATATTCCTAAAGCATTCCACGGAATTTTACGCCCGTATCAAAAAGCAGGATATAACTGGTTCCATTTTTTACGGAAATATCATTTCGGAGGCTGTTTAGCGGATGATATGGGCCTGGGGAAAACTGTTCAGACCCTGGCATTGCTTCAAAAGATCAAGGAAGATAACCAGAAGGAAGGGATCCATACCACATCCCTGATAATCATGCCCACCTCCCTGGTTTATAACTGGATGAACGAAGCGAAAAAATTTGCCCCAAAATTGAAAATCCATCCTCACACCGGCAGTTTCCGCAATAAGGAGGTCGGACTATTCTCGAATTTTGATGTGGTGATCACCACGTATGGAATAACACGTGTTGATGTAGAACTTTTAAAAACCTTATACTTTTACTACATCATTCTGGACGAGAGTCAGAACATAAAAAACCCTGCTTCTAAGTCATTCAAAGCCGTTAAGGCATTGAAATCGAAGCATAAGCTTATACTCAGCGGTACGCCGGTTGAAAATACTGTGAATGATCTCTGGACACAGATGTCTTTTATCAATCCCGGACTGCTGGGAAATCAGCACTTCTTTTATACTGAATTTGTGGTGCCGATCGAGAAGAAGAAGGATGAAGAGAAAGCTGCCAGACTTCAGGCCCTGATCAAACCCTTCGTACTCAGGCGTACAAAAGCGCAGGTGGCAACAGAGCTGCCGGCCAAAACAGAGAACCTGTTCTATTGCCAGATGAGTGAAGACCAGAAAGAATATTACGAAAAGATCAAATCTGAATACAGAAATGCGTTGTTATTGAATTTGGAAGATGGCTCGTTTAAAAGGTCGCAGATACATGTACTTCAGGGGCTTACCAAGCTCAGGCAGATCGCCAATCATCCGCGAATGATAGATGAGGGGTATGAAGGCGATTCAGGTAAGTTCGAAAATGTGATCCATACATTGGGAAACGTCCTGTCGCGCGGGCATAAAGTGCTCGTGTTTTCACAATTTGTGAAACAGCTGGATATCTACCGGAGGCACTTCAACGATCACAATATTCCTTTCGCCTACCTTGACGGAGCAACAGCAAAACGAGGTGAAGTGGTGAGGGAATTCCAGGCCAATAAAGACATTAAGCTTTTCCTGATCTCGATAAAGGCCGGTGGGGTTGGTTTGAACCTCACGGAAGCAGATTATGTCTTTATTCTCGATCCATGGTGGAATCCGGCGGTTGAACAGCAGGCGATCGACAGAACACACCGCATCGGACAGAATAAAAATGTATTCATCTATAAATTCATCACCAAAGATACTGTGGAAGAAAAAATCCTTGCACTGCAGAACCGAAAGCGAAAGGTTGCTGAATCGCTTATTACTACAGAGGAAAGCTTTGTGAAATCCTTAACACAAAAGGATATCGCGGATATTCTGAGCTAGTTAGGCTAACGTGAGCCCACTTTAGGCAGCGTCAGCTTATATTTTACAGATATAATCCGTATAATAATGATCACGAAAACACTGATGAAAGAGTTAATGTTATCGTCAACTTGAAGCTGCTTCAAAATAACAAAAACCGCGGCGCCCGATAAGCAAGCTGTAGCATAGATCTCTTTACGGAATATCAGCGGGATCTCATTGATCAGCGTGTCCCGTATCACACCACCCATTACCGCGGAAAACATCCCCATAATGATTGCTGCAAGAGGCGAAACCCCGAACTCAAGCGATTTTTGAACCCCAACAACGGTATAAAGGGCGATCCCAAGCGTATCAAAAAGAAAGAAGGTGCGCCTGTACTTGATAATGTAATATTTGAAGCTTACAGCAAAAATAACCCCTAACGTTATAGCTATTAAATAATTCCCATCAACAACCCAGGTAGGCCGAACGCCCAGAATCATATCCCGGAGTGTCCCGCCTCCAACGGCTGTAACGAAGCTGGTGAAAGTAACTCCAAAAATATCCTTATACATGTTTTTGTCAGACGCTGCTAAAGCGCCGGAGACTGCAAAAACTAATGTACCCAGCAAGTCGATGTAATAAGGTAACTGCATTTACTAAGATGTTTCCAGGGTTAATTTAAGATTTTTTATTAGATCCCCAATAGAGGTTTACCTGTATTAAGAAGATCTAAATATTCGCTGCGGCTAATAAATCCGGCTCCAAGACTTTCCAGGTGCGATGTATGTACCTGGCAATCGATCATCCGGAAAGATTTATTCTGACATAACCAAATCAGTGCAGTTTTTGAGGCGTTGCTAACTTTGCTGAACATACTTTCCCCGCAGAAAATATCATTCACAGAGACGCCGTATAAGCCTCCAACAAGAATATCATCTTTCCATACTTCAACGGAATGTGAATATCCCAGTTTATGTAAAGTGACATAAGCATTCTGCATTTCCGCGGTGATCCAGGTGCCATTCTCTCCTTCACGTGGAATTTGGGCACATGCTGTAATTACTTCCGGAAAAGCTCGGTTAAAAGTTATCTGAAACTGACCGCTGTTCTGCACTTTTCGCATGGATGATGAGACCTTCAGCCGATCAGGAAATAAAACAAAACGCTCATGCGGGGAGTACCATAAAATCGGGGTTTCGTCAGAGTACCATGGGAAAATTCCATTCTGGTAAGCGAGCATCAATCTCTCCGCAGAAAGATCCCCTCCAATGGCCAGCAAACCATCCTCCTCTGCCAGTTCAGGCTTGGGGAACCAGATCTCCGTATCAGATAATTGGTAGAACATTTGAAAGGACTACTATTTATTAGACAATATTCCGACCGACAAACTAGCTAATAAAATAAGCGCGGAATATATTGTCAGAGATCTCAAGTTAAATCTATCTTTCCAAAAAAGTATCAAAGCTAAAACTGGCAAAGCAACTAATAATATTAACATTGGGAGCCAGATAATTTCAAACAGAGCACCAGTTACAGCGAAGCGATAGACATTTGTGTTTTTCCCTATCAGCCAAAATAATGAAACGCAGATACTGAGAATAAAAACCACTTTATTATTTCTGGAATTTTGAAAACCTGAAATACGTTCCTGCATATTAGACTACTTACAATTCTGTTCAATCAGTACTTCCGACTTATCGCTTCCCAACCTTCGTATTGTTTGCAAATCCTCACAGGCCCCCTCCCTATCATCCTGTTTCAATTTTCGCTGGGCCTGTTTTAACAAGCGGTCAATGAATTTTTCATCATAGCCCAACTGAAGCTTGAGGTCCATTATTCTTATTTCATCCGCCGGATCATAGGATCCCTGCAATTTTTTGTCGTAAAAGTTAAAAATAGCAGTAGTCATCCCAAGACGGGCGTGATATGCACCGATAGCGGCGTTGATTTCGTCCTTCGAGCGCCGCTCACATTTGAAATCCTTTAAAGTAAAGTTAACGGGGAGGACGAGAGAGGTCAGCGTATCATGGTTTGCCGGCATGATCCATTTACCGGATGTCAGGCGTACTACGCGCAGCGCCTCCATATCCAGATCTATCCCAAAACCCTTATGGACCTGGGATTCATATATCTTCCCCTGGCCGTTAAGCCTGAAGCTAACCTGTATAGTCCCCTGAAGGCAGTTTTCCCGGGAAAATTCCGGGTAAATAAGATTATTATCAATAAAGCTGACCAGGCTCTTTTGTCCGCCTTTGAATACCGGCTGCTCGTCGCCAGGATATACAAAGAATTGTATCAGCAAGGAAAAAAGAATGTTCAGGTACATATTCCAATGTAACGAAAAATGGGCACAACTAATTATCCGAAGGTATGTTTTAATATAATATCCGGATCGGGGCAATTGTTTAAATAGCTGTCTCTTTCAGAATAACGGCATACCCCGGGATAATCACCTTCCATACCTTGCATGTCGAAAATCAGCTGAAAGTGCAGATGTGGAGGCCAGTGACCGTTTTCAGAAATATGACCAAATTCCGCTATTTTCTCACCGCGATGAATTGTTGTCCCTCTTTCTTTATCCGTAATACCGGCGAGGTTCAGATGTCCGTATAAGGAATGGAATTTCACACCATTTATCTCATGCGCCAAAATTAAAGTAGCACCATAGTCGCCAAAATTATCGTTATAGCGATAGCTGTGCACCGTTCCATCCACCGGGGAAAAAACGGCGGTGCCTTCAGGCCCCCAGATATCAACTCCCAGATGGAGGCGACGCGGTTCTTCCTCCTTATCAAAAAGCTCCCTTCTGGAATAAATAACCCGGTGTTCCCCATACCCGCCAATCCCATAACGGCACTTGTTCTTTGATATGGTGCGTCGGATCCATTTAGAAAACCCGGCCGTGTCTGCGTATGTCTCAGGAGTAAGCCTCGTATTGGCGAGAGTAAAATCAAATGGGAATAATTGGTCAGCATCTTTGTCAAATTCAACCACCTGCGAGACATTTTCCGGATGTTCCAGAAAATATTGTATTAAAGCCCTTACCCTGACATCATTCATATGAACAGATAGAAGTATTATTAGACATAATTAACCAATTCCGGGATCGTTCTCATTCCGCTAATCCTTCTCGTCCGGTTCTTCGGGCTGCCTTGGTTCTTTACTTATTTTATCAAATATCTTGTCCATACGCTCCACATATTCACTGGTATCATCTACAAAAAACTCCAGCTGTGGAACAATTCGGGCCTGGTCTTTTATCCGGCCCCCAAGCTTGTATCTGATCTCCCCGGCATGCGCTTTAATGGTATTGAGTGCAAGGGTATTATTACTATTAAAAAAACTTAGATACACTCTTGCAATCGCAAGATCTGAAGTTACACGTACCTTGGTGATCGTTACCATAGTATTGGGAAGCAGATTCGTTCCCTCGCGCTGAAATATTTCAGCCAGATCTTTCTGGATAACCCCTGCAAACTTCTGTTGACGTTTTGATTCCATAATTGTTGATAGGCTATGAGACGGGATACTTACAAAAAATATCATTATTGATCAGGTTTCTCTCCCAATTGTTGTCTTTAAAGCTAGTATAATAATTCATCGTACGGATAGCGTGTAGTATGAATTGCTTTTACCTTCTCGTAAAGGAGCGCTCTGAATTCTTCAATATTTTCTTTATTCAAAGCTGATATGAAAATTGCCGGGCTCCTGTTCTTATTCATCCAGCTCTTTTTAAAATCCGAAAGTGTCAGCGGAGGATGCTCTTCCTGCGGATCAAAGTCAGCGGGAACGTAAGCATCGATCTTATTAAAGACGGTGATAATTTCCTTGTCAATAGCGCCCATTTCCTTCAGTGTTTCATTCACGGTATTGATCTGGTCTTCGAAATTTTGATGGGATATATCAACAACGTGAATTAAGATATCAGCTTCACGAACCTCATCCAGCGTAGATTTAAAGCATTCTATCAGGTGATGCGGCAATTTCCTGATAAACCCTACGGTATCTGAAAGCAGAAAGGGCAGATTTTCAATGACAACTTTCCTGACGGTTGTATCCAGCGTAGCGAACAGCTTATTTTCTGCGAACACTTCCGACTTAGAGATCATGTTCATGATCGTAGATTTACCGACGTTGGTGTACCCTACCAGCGAAACCCGTATTAACTGGTTCCGGTTTTTACGCTGGGTTTCGTTCTGTTTATCGATCTCCCTCAGTCTCTCTTTTAAAAGAGAGATCTTATTTAAGATTAAACGGCGGTCCGTTTCGATCTGGCTTTCACCCGGGCCCCGCATCCCTATCCCGCCCTTCTGGCGTTCAAGGTGAGTCCATAAGCGCGTTAATCTTGGCAGGAGATATTGCAATTGCGCCAGTTCAACCTGCGTTTTAGCCTGGGATGTTTGTGCGCGCTTTGCAAAAATATCGAGGATGAGATTACTGCGGTCAAG
>JBBJNR010000072.1:0-15679 GCA_037719315.1 Daejeonella sp. | reverse complement strand
CATGTAAATTATTGATAATCAATTGTATATATATTTTTCACCAAGCCCTAAGTAGGCACTTAACTTATCCCAGCGTTCCATGGCATAATGCATAGCTTTGCCGATCTGACTTTTGGGTAAGGTATTTTTCATTTCTGCGAAGATCTATTTCCCCAGTTCGTTGATCACCGGAAGCGATTCTTCCAATCGAAGTTGTTTGATTTGAAGATCATTTAACAGGGTTTCTTTTGCCTTTCGTTCTACGGCATAGAGCTGCTGTATCATAACCAGGGCTTTGCTTGCTCTTGGTTTATCATTATCCAGAGCTCGTTCAAACTCCCTGCGGGCATGTGCCCAGCAGGCTACCGGTGATACTTCCGCCCGCTGACCTATTTTGTTATATACAGCGTAACCATCACTTTGGAGATACCCTCTAAAGTTAGGAGGGCACTGAAAAAGTCCTTTAGAAATAAAAGACAAAAAAGATGTCCATTATAATTCATATTGACGTCCTTAGAGTTGGCTACACGGAATTTGAAAAAACTAAAACCCGTATAACTTAAAGAAAAAGGGACTGTTCATGATTTTATGATACAGTCCCTTTTCTCTAGCTGATACAGCTGACTTTTTCAGTGCCCTCAAAGTTAGCCAGCATTTCTTTGGTAGCCGAACTGCCCCGTGTAGGCTGGTAGTCCATCAGAACCAGTCCATCTAACGGAGAATGGTATACCCAATACCATCCCAGGTGACAGGCGCCTTTCTTGTCACTTTCCAATACTTTAATGCTTGTCTCGTCCACCTGCAAATAGCCTTTGGCTTTGATGTCAAACTTCAGCTGCTGATAAAGCGGTTCCAGTCGTTCCAACCCTTGCTTGACCCAGCCTTCAATGGTGGAGGATGCAATGGGGATATTTTCCCGTGCGAAGCGTTGTTTCTGCCGGTATAAAGGCAGGTGGTCCATGTATTTGTCGGTCAGGATCATGGAAAGCAGCCCGGCTCCGGGAATACCTTTGTCGATCACCCGTTCAGGAAGCGATCCGGTTTTAACCCCTTCTCCATTTTTGGCTGCATACTTATAGCGGATATATCGGCGGATAAAGAAACGGGCAGGTTCACATTCGAGTTCCTCAGTCACTTCTTTGCCAATACATACCAGTTCTGTTAAGTCTCCTTCAGGATGGATCTCGATTTCCTCTACTGGAAGATGAGCAGGCAGCGCTGCACGGCCTTTGTGAGCGGATTGTTTCTTACGGGTATAGGTGATCTGCTCTTTGATTTCCTCTTCCTGTTCAGTCACTTCTTCTGCCGGAGCAACAAATGGTAACACGCCCTGCGCCGGGTCGCCTTCAAAGCGTTCCCGCTTCTGACCGAACTGCATGCGCTGAAGAAGTTCTATCTGAGATTTGAGGTAAAGAACCTCTTCTTGAAGGGAGGAACTGATTTTTTGATGGCTTTCTATGGATGCATCCTTCCTTTTCAAAAGGGAGATCAATTGCTCTTTTGAGCGATTTTCCAGCGCCATATCCATGACCTAAAAATACTCAAAAAACTGCATTCAAACAAGAAAAAAGACACTTTCTTACACCTGATAACGGCGTAATTGCCGGCTCTTCTGAACTTGTATACCCTCGATCATCAGCACCAGATCTGCCCAGCTTAGCTGCTCTTTCTGGGGTGCAGGGAAAGTGCCCTGCTCCAGCCGCTTGTAATACAGCACAAAGCCTCCATGCTCCCAATGCAGCAGTTTAATATGCGTACGCTGACGGTTCAGGAAAATGAACACCTCGCCACTGGTGACCTTGCGTTTGAGCTCGGAAACCACCACACCGCATAAGCCATCGAATGACTTTCTCATATCGCAATGGCCCTGGTAAAGGAAGTACCGATGCGAAGAGTTCAGGCTGAACATTAATATAAATGAATGAGCTGGGAGATAATCTTTAAATCTGATGCAGCTACTTTAACCCGAACACCATTGGGGTAGGTTATTTCCGTTTCCGATGCCGAAAGGCCCTGACCGGGACCCAGCGGAATAAAACCTTTTTTCTTTTCTGCTTCTTTAGTGCGTGATACCCAGTAAGCAAAGGTTGCTACCTTCATCTCTATCTCCTGACAGAACGCTCTCTGCGACAGTCCGCTCTGACGCCACCGTTCTACTTCTGTCTTCATTCGTATGCGTTGATCCATTACTTTGTCTTTTTCTACAAAGTAAATCGCTTTAGACACGAAAGACAATATGGGTTGGTCGGGCGCTTACTTTACAGGCGCATATCCGAAGGTGGTAAAGCTACACTGGAAGATGTTTTGCAAAAAGGGACAGCACAGGTTGCAGCAGGTTATATTATTTACGGTTCTTCTACTATGCTGGTTTACACCGCTGGCAACGGTGTAAACGGCTTTACATTAGATCCTTCAATCGGTGAGTTTTGCCTGTCGTATCCCGGGTATACAAATTCCGCACGACGGAATAATTTACTCTGTAAACGAAGGAAATTACGTGCATTTTCCGGAAGGGGTAAAAAATATATTAAATATTGCCAGGCTCAGGATGCTGCGACAAACCGGCCATATACCGCGAGGTACATTGGTTCTATCGTTGCGGATGTGCATCGTAATCTTATTAAAGGGGGGATTTTTTTGTACCCCGCAAAAGCTGCCGCTCCAAATGGCAAGCTCCGTTTAGTATATGAATGCAATCGCAGCTTGGATCCACCGAGATTTATTCATTTAGTAAAAGGCATTCGAGCATTATAGATGTGTTTAACTATTATTCAATAGTTTAATATACAATAGTATCAGTATTATAAAAAAAAGTAATACCATTCTGCTAAATGGAAAGTTTAAATTTGGCTTTGATGTTGAAGCACATTCGCTATTAACGTATAATTGAATTAAACTCTAATGAAAAGACTCCTTCCAATAATTATTCTGGTTATTATTTCCGGCTGTGCGATAAAAAAAGAATCTCCCACTTTTGGTGAAATTGAAGTTACAAAGATCTGGGACCAAGCGCCGCATAATGCTTTTACAGACCTTTTAAGATTTAAAGGCAGTTTCTACTGTACGTTCAGGGAGGGTCCTGGCCATGTTTCTGGGCCTAACGGAAGTGCCAGGATCTTAAAATCTACCGACGGTAAAATCTGGCAAAGTGTGGCCTCGTTTAAGTTGGCTGGGATGGATGTGAGAGATCCAAAGCTTTCCATTACTCCTGATAACCGCATCATGGTGTTGATTGATGTTGAAACCTATAAAGATGGTAAAGTAGATACCCGTAAGCCCTATGTTTCTTTTTCGGATAAAAATGGAGAGAACTTCTCTCAGCCCGAACTTTCTGTTGTTGATCCTGATATTGCTGCAAAGTCAGACTGGGTTTGGCGTGTAACATGGGATAAAGGTGTAGGTTACGCAATAGATTATCAGCAGGGAACTATTTATCTGCTAAAAACCACAGATGGAAAATCTTTTACGAATGTTTCTAAAATAGATGTTAACGGAAATCCCAATGAGTCGACCATCCGCTTTGATAAAGCCGGAAAAATGTATGTAATGATAAGAAGGGAAGGTGACGATAAAATGGGAGTTTTAGCTAAAAGTGATTTCCCATATACTTCATGGACTTTTTCAAAAATGAACAAACGGTTAGGCGGCCCTGACTTTGTGTTTTTAAATGATACAACCCTTTGCATAGGCTCAAGGTTATATGAGCAGCAGGACAAAGCTACAAAAGGCTATACAGCAGTTTTTCTTTCAGATCTTAACGGGCAGATTTATAAAACAATAAAGCTTCCAAGCGGAGGGGATACGAGTTACCCGGGAATGCTTTTTTATAAAAAACAGCTTTGGTTTTCTTATTATTCATCACACGAAGGGAAAACTTCAATATATCTCGCAAAAATTCCCCTGGCTGAACTTAAGAAATAGAACTATTACAATATAATGATAAAAATAGGTATTATAGGAATGAGTCCGGGCAATGCCCATCCATCTTCCTGGTCGGCAATTATAAACGGCACATTTAATAGCGAAGAAATAACTACCCTTGGGTTTCCTGCTGTGACTAATTATCTGCAGGCCAACAAGGCCACACTGGGTCTGCCTGCGGCAAAGGTTACACATGTTTTAACACAGGACCGAAAGCTTTCAGAACAAATTGCGAGATCAGGGGGGATTGAGAATATCGCAACAACGCCTCAGGACATGATTGGCGCCGTAGATGCTATCATTCTCGGAAGGGATGATGCAGAAAATCACCGTGAAATGGCCAAGCCCTTTATTGATGCGGGAATCCCCATTTTTATTGACAAACCTTTATGCAATACCATTGAAGATCTTAATTATTTTTCAGGCGAAATAGCCAAAGGTAAATTTATCATGTCGTGTTCGTCCATGCGTTATGCAAACGAGTGCATGACCGCAAAAACCGAGCTTCCATCACTTGGAAAGATAGAACTTATTACCGCAGTTGGTAAAAAGGACTGGTTAAAATATGGCGTACACATACTTGAAGCTATATTTTCAATTATGAGCGATCCGAAACCATTAAGCGTAATTAATGTAGGAAAAGAAGACGGGGCCATCGTTAAAATAGATTTTGAAGGAGGTTTACAGGTAACTGTTCATTTATTTATGGAAATATCCGGTACGTTCCAGGTTTCCTTATTTGGACGGCAAAGCTGGAAACTGGTCGAAATAAAAAATTCTTACTCCATGTTCCGTGATAATATTATCGAATTTATACGGTCTGTAGAAGAAGGTAAGCCCCGTATTGAATTTTATAAAACAGAGCAAATTATTAAAACACTTATTGCCGGCGAAGAAAGTTTGAAGCAGGGAGGCAAAAAAATTACGATAAAATAGAAATGAACGTTAAACAACTATTTGATCTTACAGGTAAAGTTATCCTGGTAACAGGCGGCGCGGGAAATTATGGTAAATGTATAGCAGAAGGCCTTGCAGAAGCGGGGGCAACAGTAATCATCGCATCCAGAAATAAAGAAAATCTTGAAGCTGTTGCCTCAAACTTTCAATCCCAGGGTTTAGATGTATATGCTTTGGTTGTTGATCAGGGTACTCATCATTCTGTCATGGAGCTGAGTAATGCCATTATGCAAAAATTTGGAAAGCTTGATGGCTTTGTAAACAATTCTGTATCCAGACCTATGAAAGGATATTATGCCCCGATAGAGAAATTTGCAGAATCGATGGAAGTGAATGCCACAGGAATGATGGATATTTTACGTGAAATGGGTGAGCTTATTGCCAAAAATGAAGATGGGGGCAGTATTATTAACATCAGTTCAATGATGGGAATGTTTGGTCCGGATTATTCCAATTATGAAGGAACCAACATGGGCAAAGACCTGCCTCCGGATTATTTCTTCCATAACGCCGGATTGATCAATCTTACCCGGTTTATGGCGCAGAATTTTGCCGGCAAGAATATCCGTGTTAATTGTATAAGCCCGGGAGGTTTGTTCAATAACCAGCCCGAAAAGTTTCTTGAAAACTATACCAAAAAGGTACCGTTGAAAAGAATGGCCAATAATGATGATATAAAAGGCATAGTGGTTCTTCTGGCATCAAAAGCGGGAGAATATATTAATGGCGAGAATATTTTGATGGATGGAGGGTTAAACGCTTGATATAGGCTTACTGCAAAAAAAATACAATAATTATGAAAAAAGTAAATGAAATTTTAAACCTGCGGGATAAAGATATTTGGGTGATTGGCTGGGCAGGCTACCTGGGACAAGCAACTGTCGAATTATTACTTAATGCCGGAGCGAAAGTTTTATGTATAGATCTGGAAGATCGTGCGATGCAGTTCGCCCAATCTGCGTCAGCTTCTGATCCACGGCCGCTACCCTTGATGTGCGTAACGGCGATGAGATCAAACAGCGGCCTGGGCACAGGAAAACCCCGATGCAGTTGGAAAAAAGGCTTCAAAGACCAAGAACCCTGATTTGCCGGAAATAACGAATAAGATCGCTGTTATTCTTAAAGAAAAAATAATTTGTGTTGAACCCGGAGAATTCTTAGGACAGGGGTACGCTCTAAATACGAACGGGCATGTTGTTATAAAAAAGCGGGTAATTGACCCCAATCGTTATATAGGCTGGCCAACTATTGCAAAAACGCGTAATGGCAAACTTATTGTTGCTTTCTCCGGCGATCGCGATTCGCGTGTATGCCCCTATGTGAAAACACAGATCATTGTTTCTGATGATAATGGCAAACATGGTCAGACCCTGAAACTATCACAAGCACTCCGCTTGATGACAGGGATGCCGGTTTAATACAGACAAAAAAAGGCACTTTGCTGGTCAGCTGGTTTACATCCCTGGCTTTTGAAAGGCCCGGCTTTGAAGCGGCTTATAATAAATATGTCAGAATAGGTGAAAAGATATCTCAGGACACAAAAACACAATGGTTAGGGAATTGGGTACGCCGGTCTGAGGATCAGGGAAGAACCTGGCTTGAACCGGTAAGGACAAAAGTTACAGCCCTGCATGGCCCAATATCATTAAGAAATGGCGATTTGTTATATATCGGAACAGCAGAATGGAATGACAAGCCGTCAATTACAGCAGAAAGATCATCAGATGATGGAAAAAGCTGGAAAGTTGTTGGTGAAATTCCCCGGCCTGATATCTTCTTTAGTTGAGCCCCCTGTCCTTGAGCTAAAATCAGGTAAGCTGATCGCGATGATACGAAATGAGCCAAAGGATGTGAGCCAGTGTTTTCTTCTTCAGTCAGAAAGCAGGGATAGTGGAAAAACCTGGTCTCCTATGAAAAGTACCGGGATCTGGGGCTATCCGCCGCATTTGATCCAGCTTAAAAATGGTTGGTTATTAGTGGCCTAAGGATGCCGTAAGGAGCCTTATGGCGAGCGGGCCTGTATTAGTAAAGATGATGGTAAAACATGGGAAATTGAGAATGAAATTAACCTGAGCAATGCTCCAAGCAGGGATTTGGGATATCCTTCAAGCGTACAACTAGATGACGGATCAATCCTTACTGTGTTTTATCAGGCTGCAGAATTTGGAGAACCTACTTCTTTAATGAGCACACACTAGAAGTTGAAGTAAAAAATAAATTTATAGTGTTGTGCCCGGCTGTGCTACATAAACCGTCTTGATATTTACAAACTCGTGTATTCCATAAAGTCCAAGTTCACGTCCATAACCAGATTGGTTAATACCGCCAAAAGGAAGCCTGGGATCTGATTTTACTGATGAATTAACAAAACAGGCACCAGCCTGTAATTGTGTTCTTGCTATTTCTTCGCCGACAGACTTATTCTTCGTAAATACTGCTGCGCCCAACCCAGGCTTATTGCTTGTAATGCCAGCCCATCAGAATAAGGATTAGCATTTACAGAAATATAAGCTTCTATGCCGTGGGTAAGCGCATCAGCACCGGTAGCAGCTGCAACTTTTGGAGGAACGCTCATGGTAAGTTGCGGATCAACAATGGCTACATCGGCTATCAGGTAATCGTGGCTGATCACATCTTTAGTATGTTCAAGAGCAAGTACAGAAATATTGGTTACTTCTGCACCAGTGCCTGCGGTGGTAGGTATAAGTATTTTAGGAACTCCCTGTTTTTGTAAAGCTTTTGATCCTGACAGGCAAAATCTACTAATTGCTGGCCGGTCTCTAAAAGCGGCTCTGGAATAATCTCTGTGTAAAGGTCGAACTGGTAATTTGCATCCGACAGGGGCTTAATTACATGGTCAATAATACCAATTTGTTTTAATACAAGATCGGCAACAATAAGTATCCTTGTGGCATTAAACTGTTTGATTTCTGTGATTAGCTGTTCTGTTGCTCCCCTGCCAATAATGTGTAACAGGGGTTAGTGCAATTCTTGTATAACTCATTTAGTCAGTACTTTTTTTGTAAATCAAAGATATTAAGCAATAGTTGCAGTAACTACTACGAATTTTCAGATTAATAATACTTTTTAATAAAGATCACGAGCTGATCATACGGCGATATTCACTTGGTGTCATCTTTTTAAAACGCTTGAATTGCCGGTTAAAATTAGTAAGATTTTTAAAGCCGCTTTCATAAGCTATTTCAACAATATTCCGATCGTCTTCGGCCAATAATTTACACGCATATCCTATTCTTACCGTATTAAGATATTCAACAAATGTTACCCTGAAATGCTCCTTGAAGAAACTGCAAAAAGTGGTTACAGCCATATTTGCCACTGATGCGACTTCAGGAAGGGTGATTTCTTTGTCGAAATTCCGTATAATGTATTCTGTAACTTTACCGAAACGGTCTGAGGCTTTTAATTCCACTTTTTGAGTATAGCCCGGGCTTGCGAGTAATTTGTATTCGGTAGAATTCGCCAAAAGATCAAAAATATCAAACAATGCAGATAACCGTTTTAAACCGTTCATCGCTACCATGCCTTTCATTAGGTCACTGATCTTTATTTGTGTTTTTCCGTGAAAATTCATTCCTCTCGATGATAATCGCAAAATATTATTAAAATTCTCCATTTCGGGAATACTTAAAAACGTTTCTCCTAGGAAACTTTCTTTAAAATGGATAACAATTGCGTCAGTCTCATATCCTGCCTCACCATCAATAAACTGTTGATCGTTCATCCATACGTGTGGTAGTCCTGAGCCCATGAAAACTAGATCTCCTTCATCAAAATAGCCTATGTGATCCCCAACCATTCTCCGACCGGTAGAACGTAAAACTAATACCAGTTCATACTCAGGATGGAAGTGCCAGGGACAAGGAAAATACTTCCCGGTTTCCCGAAACACAACAAACGATTTGTCGAAATCTTGTGGCAGCCGCTGTTCAATTGCCTTCATTAATTAATCAGACTTGTTAATACAATATTAATCTAATTATATCAATACTATGGCCAGGTTGACAGGTTCTGAAAAATAATATTATAAATAGATAGGAAAGTAATAGAAAACTAAATTGCCTGAAATTACTTTTGATTTAAAGATTATTTGGGACAAATCCCGGGTTATTTTAAAGATATTCATACAATTAAAACATAATCCACCATGAGTAAACAGAAAATCGTTCATCCTGATCGCCAGACAGGATTTGATACAGGAGCATATTCTGACGGTATAGTAGTTAATGGCTTTCTTTTTGTAAGCGGGCAGGCTTCGGTAGATTTTAAAACTTCAAAATTTATCCTGGGAACCATAGAAGAAGAAACTATCCGCACTTTGGATAACCTGAAAGTTATTATAGAAGCGGCTGGTGCTACAATGGATGATGTTGTAAAATGTTCTGCTCATCTGGCCGATATTACTGATTTCGACCGGTACAATAAAGTTTATACCAGCTACTTTACAGGTATTAAACCCGCCCGTACGACAGTTCAATCTGTATTAGCAGAAAATTTAAAAGTTGAAATAGATTGCATCGTTAAAATTCCGGCATAACACCTGATGGATATTTTAAAAACGAACCCGAACGACATTGAGGTTGGTGTTGTTGGCATAGGACTGATGGGAAGCAGTATTATTGTATCACTGCTGGCTTCTGGCCATTGTGTTAAAGCAATTGCCCCGATCCCTGCAGATCTTATCGGTGCAAAAGAAAGGATCACCGAGCAACTGAAGGCCTGTTCCCATGCAGGTTTGATGAAAGACCATATTTCAGTTTGTCTTAAACGCCTTCAGATAAGTGAAGAATACAATAGTTTGATAAACAGCAGCCTGGTATTGGAGTGTGTAATCGAGGATATTGATATTAAAGAAAGTGTCTATAAAAAAATAACAGATGTGGTGGATGTCAATACAGTTATTGCCAGTAATACTTCGGCAATTGCGATAACCATCCTTCAAAGGCTGGTCTCAAATCCGGAGCGTTTTATCGGCATACACTGGTCGGAACCTGCTTATGCAACGCGGTTTATGGAAATAACCTGTGGCGGCGATACCGATAGTATTTATGCCGAGTGGGTTTTTAACCTTGCGCATTATTGGGGGAAAGAGCCCACATTATTAAAAAAAGATATCAAAGGTTTTATTACAAATCGCCTCATGTATGCAGTATACCGGGAAATTTTCCATCTTACCGAAAGTCGAAAAATAAATATGGAAGATGCCGATAAAGTATTCAGATATGATGTAGGTTCATGGATAACATTGATGGGCTTATTCAGAAGAATTGATTATATCGGTTTGGCAGATCATGCAGAGACATTTAAAAATCTTTTTCCTCAGTTATCTAATACTGATAATGTGCCGAATGTAATGCAAAATATTGTCGACAATCATGGCCGGGGCATCCAGAACCTTAGCGGACTATACAGCTACACGAGAGGAGAAGCCAAAGAGTGGGAAGATGCTTTCGCTGCTTTTAACGAGGATATTTTTCGTTTGGCATCATTGTATCCGGATCCAATTCCAATAAAAGAAAAGGTATTAGCTTAAAATTTTTAAAGAACTATCGCAATGGAACCCCAATAAGCTGCCGTTTACAAAAAGACATGAATAACAGCTTATCGAAACCCGGCTGCACGGTTTTAGCCGGCAGGGCTTCATTCGAAATGAATATCTCATGAAGCCCGAACGGTCTGGCCGGGCGGACTTCACAGCCAACTAAAAAACAATTGTATTCAGATGAAAAATAAAAGGTATCACAAATCCGCGGAGCTCCTCGAAAGGGCAAAAAAAGTTTTAGCGGGCGGCGTATCATCAGAATTTAGAAAATACAATCATCCCCACGCTTTATTTTATACACATGGTAAAGGCAGTAAGGTTCATGATGTTGATGGAAACGAGTACCTTGATTTTACGTTAAGCCAGGGGCCTTTAATATTAGGACATTCACATCCATATGTTTTAAAAGCAATCAATGAATATTCGGAGCAGGGGCAATTATTCGCCGGACAGCATATCCGCGAAGTAGAATTAGCCGAAAAAATTAATAAACTTATTCCAACTGCAGAGTTAATGAGGTTTTGCATTGACGGTTCAGAAGCTGTACAAACAGCCTTCAGGGTGGCAAGGGCAAAAACCAGGAAGCAGAAAATACTTCGTTTTGAAGGGCACTATCACGGCTGGCTTGATAATGTTTGCTGGGGGATATCTGCTCCATCTCTGGACGCTTTAGGCAGCAGGTCTGAACCAAACGTATTTCCATGGACCGAAGGCCTCGCACAAAGTACACGTGATGAGGTTCTTGTAATTCCATGGAATGATTCAGAATTGTTAAAGAAAACTGTCGAAGCCCATTATCATGAGCTTGCGGCTATAATAACCGAGCCGGTTATGTGTAATAATGGCTGTATTATGCCTGATGATGGGTTTTTAGAAGCTATTCGTGATCTATGTAATCAATATAACATTACATTTATACTAGATGAGGTTATAACCGGCTTCAGGTTGTCTCTAGGCGGCGCCCAGCAATTCTTTAACATCAGACCTGACATTTCTATTTTTGCCAAAGCTATCGCAAGCGGTTACCCCCTTAGTGTTATTACAGGTAAAAGAGAATGGATGAAACTGATAGAGGAATCAAAAGTTATCCATGCAGGAACAATGAATTCGGGCAATGCTACGGTAGCGTCAGCGTTAGCAACTATTGAAGTGCTTGAGAAAGAAATGCCTTACGAAAGAATGTTTAAACTGGGTAAAGAGCTGATGGAAGGAATTCGTAGTGCGGCTAAAGAAACCGGGCATAAGCTTTTAGTACAAGGTCCTGGACCAATGTTCAATATTTCTTTCACTAAGTTGGAAAAAATAACCGATTACAGGGATACCTTAGAATGTGATAAAGTCCAGCTTGGAAGATTTATTTCCGGGATGCACGACGAAGGGGTTCGCATAATAGGACGGGGGCTGTGGTATATTAGCGCAGTACATACACCGGAAGATATCCGCTTTGCAATTGATAAAGTCCGAGCAGTTTTAAAAGATATTAAGTAAAAGGCCTTTTGGGAGATTTACAAAATACATTATACTAATGGCAACCATAATAAAGCATACAGATCCGGTTTTACTGATAGGGGATGGCGATTTAACAGCGAGTGTAGCGGTTTGTTTACTCAACGCGGGACATAAACTTGATGTCTGTTCTTCAAATGAAATCACATTCCATCAGCTTTTCAATACGCATGTTGCATCGCAGGAAAAAAACACCAAGAGGTACTGCGATTTAAAAGATCTCAGGATCTTTACAGAACTTCCTGCAAGCCTGAATTACAAACTCGTTATTGCTCTCACTTACGAAAATAAAACCGCTAAACAAGAATTGATCAGTAAGCTGGAAAACGTTCTTGAAGAGGATACCGTGATTGCTATCAATACAGAAAGTATATCGCTGAGTGCATTGCGGAATAATGGCGTTAACAAAGAAAGGATAATAGGACTCAACTGGACAGAGCCTGCACATACCACTTTTTTCCTTGAAATAATTGCAGCTGAAGAGAATTTGGGAGTAGCAGATGATATTTGTTTATTAGCTAAATCGTATTGGGGAAAAGACCCCTACATTGTTAAGGATTCGGGAATAAGAAGCCGGTTAATAAGTGCAATGGCAAGAGAAGCATCTTTTCTCGTAGATAATGGCTATGCATCGGTGGAAGACATTGACCGGGCTTGCAGGAATGATGCGGGATATTATCTCCCCTTTTCCGGAAATTGCCGGTACATGGATCTTATGGGAACATATGCATATGGGATGGTAATGAAAAGTTTAAATTCCGATCTTTCAAAAAGCAAAGAATTTCCGGAGTTCTTTAACAAAATACTCGAAAATGGCGGGCTTGGAATGGAAAACAACAAAGGCTTTTATGCTTATTCTGACGAAACAGTAAATAACTGGAAAAAAGCCATGGAAGAATTCAGTTATCAGATAAACGAAATTATAGAAAAATACCCCTTTAATTACAAAAAAGAAAACATTTAAATAATAAAATGCCAAGACCTTTTATTATTGATGCACATTTAGACCTTTCTATGAATGCCCTGGAATGGAACAGGGATTTGATCCGCCCTTTGTCTGAAATAAGGCAGCGGGAAATGTTTATGAAAGATAAACCCGACCGGGGTAGGGGTACAGTGTGTTTACCTGAATTAAGAAAAGGAAGGGTAGGATTGGTTGTTGCTACCCAATTGGCAAGATATACACTTCCGGGCAGCACTTTGGCGGGTTGGAACTCGCCTCAACAGGCATGGGCAATGACACAGGCGCAGCTTTGCTGGTACCGGGAGATGGAGAAACTGGGAGAGATGGTTCAGATCACAAACCTCCAACAACTGGATTCTCATTTAGCGCTTTGGGATAATGATGCTATTGAAGATGATACCAAACCCATTGGCTATATTTTAAATCTTGAAGGTGCAGACTCTCTTGTAGATGTAAATTATCTTCATATTGCTTATGAATACGGTTTACGGGCTATTGGTCTATCACACTTTGGACCCGGAAGATATGCGCCGGGCACAAAAATGGAAGGCCCTTTGACTCAGAAAGGCGTTGAGCTTCTC
Organism: Daejeonella sp.; assembly: GCA_037719315.1. Lineage (GTDB taxonomy): Bacteria > Bacteroidota > Bacteroidia > Sphingobacteriales > Sphingobacteriaceae > Daejeonella. The sequence goes on along the minus strand of JBBJNR010000072.1, from coordinate 2,208 downwards.
AAAGAAATAAATTCTTTAAACCTTATACTTGATGTAACACACTTAACAGACGAAGGATTTAATCAGGCTCTTGATCTATATCATGGGCCGGTTTGGGCCAGCCATGATAACGTTCGTAAAATAGTTCCGAACCAGCGTCAGCTAACTGATGAACAAATAAAATTATTGATCGAACGGGGTTCTGTAATTGGCGGAATGCTGGATTGCTGGGCTATGGATATCCGTTTTATCGATACCATTTCAGATCCATGGCAGCTTGATATCAAGCTCGAGAATCTGGTAGATCATTGGGATCATATTTGTCAGATTGCAGGTAACAGTTTACATATTGCCATTGGCAGCGATCTTGACGGTATATTTGGTACGGAACAGTCTCCATGGGATATGAATTCGATAGCGGACTTACAGAAATATCAGGATATTTTAATAAGACGTGGCTATACCCAGGAGGATGTTGAAAATATATTCAGTAAAAACTGGTTGCGATTTCTAAGAAAAGCATGGTCATAACCCCCTAATTTTATCGATGATGAACTCTAATCATTTTATGGCGGGTGCTGCGAGTGTAGATATCACTCCTCCTCTGGGTACACGTATAAACGGCGATTTTATATCGCATTTTGCGCATACCATTCATGACAAACTTTATTCAAAGGCATTGGCATTCAAGAGTGGTGAGGAAACCGTTGTTATGGTGGTGGTGGATATCTGTTATATGCAGGATGATTTCCTGCGGCCTATACGGAAAGAAGTTAATCAAAAAACCGGGATTCCGGAGAAAAACGTATTGTTCAGCTGTACTCACACCCATTCTGCAGGTGCTGTTGCCGATCTGTTGCTCGGCGGGGCAGATCTGCCTTATACCAGAAAATTACCTGCTCTTATTGTTAATTCAGTGCTTGCTTCTTTAGATAAGCTTGTTCCTGCTAAAATTGCTTATGGCTCTGTTGATGTTCCTGAACATATTGTTTGCAGGCGCTATTTCATGAGAGATGATTATAAAGCGTATAATCCTGTAACCGGAAAATCAGATGCGGTGAAGACGAATCCTTTTGGTGCAGAAGATCAGATAATAGAGCCCGTAGCCAAAATGGATACGCAACTCAGCTATCTGGCTGTGAAAGATACAGATGATCAGTGGATCAGTTTGTTTGCGAACTACTCACTTCACTATGTTGGAGATTTTGAATCAGGTACCATCTCCGCCGATTATTTTGGGGAATTTGCCTCACAGACTAAAAGTATTTTGAAAGCTGGTGATGATTTTGTTGGCATTTTATCTAACGGGACAAGCGGCGAAGCCAATATATGGGACTTTTTAAATAATGGGCGTTATCCTAAAGGAAATTTTGAAAAAAGTAAACTGATCGCAAAAGACCTTGCAGAAAAGATTGCTGAATCAATAAAAGATCTGGCCTGGGATCATGAATTTGCTATATCTGCTGAGTATGAAGAATTGCACCTTCAAGTCAGAAAACCATCTCAGCATGAACTTGAAGAAGCCAGAAAGGTTGTGAATGAGAGTAATTACGAAAATATTACCATAGTTGATAATGATGTTCTGAGGAGAATATATGCCAGGGAACAGGTTTTATTAAACGCGGGAGAAGAAAAGGAAGTTTTACCTTTACAGGCAATTAAAATAGGAAATGGGGTAATAGGGTCTCTTGCTGGTGAGTTTTTTGCAGAAACAGGCCTTTGGCTGAAGCAAAACAGCCCGGTAAAGAATTATTTTTCTATAGGACTTGCCAATGGATGCGTAGGGTATGTGCCCCCTGCTCATGAGATAGAACGTGGGGGATACGAAACCTGGCGATGCCGTACAAGTAAATTGGAGAAGGGGTCAGAGGCAATTGTAAGAACTGCACTACTTAATCTTATAAATAAGATTAGCAATCAATAATTTACGATAAGATTAATCATTGCTTACAGGGAGTAATTACCGATTACAAGTTGTTAATATTCAATTATGATAACAAGAGAAGAAAATTGGTGGAGGTTTGAGGGTATTGAGCAAGTAGATACGCCTGCGCTGGTTACCCTGTCCCGGTAATAGAAAATATTGAACGTTTAAAGAGCTCAAACGAACGGGAGTTAACCGTCACATGCTTTGGGAAGCGTATCTAAAGGAGTTTCCTTTAGGGTACCGCTACAGCCAGTTTTGCCATTATTACAGCCAGTGGAAGTCGCGGGTGAACCCGGTGATGC
>JBBJNR010000071.1:0-15707 GCA_037719315.1 Daejeonella sp. | reverse complement strand
CTTCATGCTTCAGGAGCAGCTCACCATCAGCAAAAGGAACTATTCCAATTTTACGAGTCGTTGTAATGCTGTTTTCGTCAAGGGATGCAACAACTATCATCGCATCAGACCGTAACTGATCTTTATAAACCGCGTCTATCTTTCCCCTGTTAGTTCTGTACGGAGCGCTGCAACAACCGGCACTTTTTTTTCATACCGTATCCATGAAGATGCCCGAGCTGCGTTAGCCCCAAAACGGGTAGCGTAAAGTGGTTCTACCCTAAACACATTGGCCTGCCTCCGAATGGCGGCTAATCCGTTGAATTTAGCCAGATCCCGGTCATTTAGGCTTGCTGTCCCTGGGATCGCCCATAAAACTGTCCAGAGAACCCAGCGAACCTGATGGCATGGTATCAAACCAGATCTCATCCATATTCACCCAGTCATAACCGCCTGAACCATAGCTTGGATATGAAATTAATAAACTGAAAGGCAATATTATTTTAACCAGCCCATCCTGTCCCATTTGGGAAGGTCAAGGAACTCAGGATCCGGGTAAGCAAGAGTTTTTGCTTTTAACAGATCAGCCTGATTTAAAAATTCTCCGTCAACTGCTGTCAATGCCTTATCCAGGTATTCCGGGCGGTCTATCCCAACTAACACAGATGATATCTCCTTAAATGATAAAGCAAATTTTGTTGCAAGGGTTGAGACATCAGGAATTTGAGGACTTAATAGCTGATGATATTTTTTAATATGATTTTCTACATCCTGTAAAGCAGTGTGTAAATCCCTGCCTTTGCCGCTCAAAAGCCCCTTCATCAACACAGAACGGATAACAATTCCAACGCCGTTTTCTTCTGCCTGGCGGAAATTTTCTTCATGCCTCTGATCCATCATGTTAAAAGGAAGTTGTATAATATCCCAGCCTGTATCTATCGCTCTTTTTGTTTCATCGGAAGTGTATGTTGATGCTCCGATAGCCCTAACTTTTCCTGCGGATTTAAGGCTCAGAAATATTTCCTTCACATCATCATTGTTTAATATTTCCAGATCTGCCTGATGGAGCATAAAACTATCAACATAATCTGTTTGCAGATTTTTAAAGCTCTCTTCAAGCGAAGTTTCAATAGTTTTTTTTAACGTGGCATACGAAGGGATCTTACCACCGTTTGGATCTCTAAAGTGATTGCACTTGGTAGACAGAACTACCTTCTCCCGCCTATCGTGAAAAGCCTCTCCCATTATCGATTCGCTTTCGCCGTATATGCGGGCGGTATCAAAAAAATTAACCCCTTTATCTAAAGCTTCATGCAGGAGGCTGATCGCTTTATCCCTCGAAAGCATATCGGCCTGGCTGTTTATACCTATCCCGTAAGGAATACCAATTTCCACACCACCGAAAGCAATTTCGGAAACTTCAATGCCGGTTTTACCTAATTTTCTGTTGTTCATGGGAGAGGAGATGTGAGTATTGGGAAATGAGATGCGAGATATGAGTATCAGATATTGGTATCAAGAGCATTTAAGATTATACATACTAATAAGGCTTGCCGGGATTATGAGATAAAGAAGATGATGGCCTTTGGGCTGATGATTTATCAAACCGTTCGACAAGCGTTTTACAATAGCTGCTTAGGCCCACTACATCTGCACCAACATTTACAAAGCTGTACCCCATTTCCAGAAAACTGTCAAGGCTATCTATACCACCGGATGTGGCAGCGAACTTTCCGTACTTATTTGCCACTTCCGCAACCAGTTTACGGGCTTCCAATAATCTTGGATTGTTCCAGTCTCCCGGCGCACCAATTCCCTGGCTGAAGTCTCCCGGGCCAAAGAATAGCATATCTACTCCGTCCAATGCGGCAATAGCTTCAATATCTGGCAAAACTTCCGGATCTTCGATCTGAAGCACTACGAATTTCTGCTCATTAGAATCTTTCAGATAGTCCTGAAAATCCATATTTGTATAAGCTCCATCCGCACTTCCTCCGTCTATCGCCCTGCGCCCAAGAGGATGAAAACGGGTCATGTGTACTACCTGTTTAGCTTCTTCTAAATTCATGATATGCGGAACAAGTATCCCGGTTGCGTCCATTTCCAAGGGTTTTACATAACCGCTATAGCTTCCCCGGGGTACACGCACCATCACATCCACATTATGAGCTTTAGCCGCCCAGATCTGTGAGTTTAGTACAGACCAATCCTGAGCCAGGTGTTCCTGGTCTATCCATAAGCAATCAAAACCGCAGATTGATGCTATTTCTGCAGCCTGCCCATCGCCAAGATTTACTTTTAAACAACTCGCAGTGCTTCCTGACCTAAGTTTTGCCAGTACACGGCTTTCTCTCATCTTCATACAAATGTTACTATTTTTGTCTGCTATTAATTTTTATTATCGCGTAAGCGGCAGCAGCCCTTAAATCTGCGCCTTCATCAGAAGATGGATCGTATATGCCTGAACTATTTTTATTGTTTAAAAAGCCTTCTAATATCCCTAAATGTTTTTTAACGCCTTTTTCTGCCAGTGCCTGAGACAATTCTGTACGCTGTGCGGTGGTATAGTGCTTAACATCTTTAAGTAACAGGTTACTTATCTGTGATAGTACCTTATCATCTGCATTGTCTGGCGCTGTTACCAGGGCGGTGGCAAGAACCGTAACGTAAATATCAGACGAAGAAGGCAATTTTAAAGCAGAAGATGCCAGGCTTTCCCATTGCTGCTCGTTTAATCCTTTAGACTGCCGCAACACAAAAGCACTGATCCTCCGTATAATTGTATCAGTATCTGTAAGGGTCCTATTTAAAAACTCCTTCCTGTTTTCATTCATCCGACTGTCTGACCCAAATGAACTTGCCCATAAGGCGTAAGTTTGTAAATTCCTGTCGGGAGATAGCAGGGTTTTTGCTGTTGCCCCCGGAAAAAGGTCTGCTACAGGCTGTTTTAGCTTCGCCAGGGTTTCTGTAGCGTGGGTACGGTCCGGGCCGTCCATATCCTGGTATGCATTATATATTTTATCGAGCCATATTTTTTTACGGACGGGATCCTGCTCTGCCTGTACCAGCACCCTCCATATAACTATGCGGTACTTTGGTTCCTTTGAATAGATCTTTTCCTCTTTGATGAATTCTTTTAATGCGGCATCATGATGGCCTGTCCATATCAGATACTCGGCAGCATGAACTTTTACAAATTTTTGGCTTTTGTGTAATATTGAATTTAATTCGGCAAGCGCTTTCTTATCCTGAGAAGAAGGAGAAGTTGTTTCCATATTGAATATGTTAATGAAATTGATGATGCTTATTAAAATATATAATACCATAATAATTAATTTTCGGTAGAGTTCTCAATATCTTTTTTCACGAGGTATAAAAGCCCGGCACAAGCTATCATCGTAAACGCAGCTATCTTAAAAAGCAATGACATATCTACATGGGCATCGCGAAGCGCACCGCTGGCATATATTCCCAACCCGCCAACAATACAGGCAAACATATTAAGCACACCATAGCCGGTTGCAATATATCGCTTATTGGCTACCATGCACAACACAGGCATAAGGTTAGTATCGCTGAATACCCGGGTCAACGCGTAGATCATAAATCCGCCTATCGCAATATAAAGAACATCCGTACCGCTGGCAAAAAATACTGCCGGAGCGGCAATAAGTAACCCAATAATGGGCACAAGAATGCGTGCTTTATTATTTCGTTTGCTCCATCTGTCTGCAAGATATCCGCCCAATATTACGCCCACTATACTTAAAGGATACATATATCCTGTAGCATATATCCCTGCGTCTGTTTGCGATAAGCTGAAATGCTCTTTATAATAAGTTGGCAGCCATCCTAATATCATCCATCCTATTATCCCAAGCAAGCCCCAGAATATTAATAATGCAGTAAATGATTTTTTCGAAAAAAGACTTTTTATAGCAGAAGAAAAACTCAGGCCGGTTTCATCAGATTTTTTCTCCGAGGAAATATTCTCAGATTTAGAATCCCGCAACAAAAAAAACAAGATTAATGAATACGCTATACCTATCCCCCCAAAAACACTGAATGCATCGTTCCACTTATTTTCTTCTGCAATCCATCCGCCTAAAAACCCTAAGCTTTGCCCCACCATAACCCCTGCCATGTGTATTCCAATCGCTAAGGAACGCGTGCTTCCTTTATGATAATCTGATATAAGAGCAAGTGCGGCGGGAATATAACATGCCTCACTAATACCCATAAGTGCCCTGGTTGCAAGCAAGCCTTCAAATGTAGTGGCATGTGCCGTAAGCCAGGTTACCCCAGACCAAATGAACAAACTGGTAATGATAACTTTGCTTCTGCTGAAACGATCTGCAAGATATCCTGCCAAAGGACTTAACAAACCGTACACCCATAAAAAAACCGATGTGAGCAATCCAAACTGGGCATCGGTCATTGGGACAGATTGAATTATAGATTCACGCATAGTGGTGATCATTATACGATCTAAATAATTCAGAGCCCCTACAACGCAAAGCAGCCCAACTACCAACCATGCCCCAGAAGGCAATTTTTTCTTGTTAGCTGTATTGTCATTATTAGATGGTATTGTCATATACGAATCGATTGATAAGGATGATTATTTCAAATGTATCTTTTTACATCTATTAGTTAATACTACTTTATTTTATAATTATGGTATTTATTTTCACTTCGGGCTAAACTATAGAACAAAATAATTTCCTTAACAATTAATTTAGTTGTGGATTTCGCATAAGGAATTCTTAAAAAACTTACGGATGATAAACCCATTATTAAAGGCTGTCCGGAACTACTTCGCGGGAGCGGCATTTGCCATATTCAGTACAGCCTGCGCAGCATAATAGGAGTTATTGAGCCAGTTCGACGGCTTTTTCTTCCATACCCAGGTGGGAATTTCACCAGTACCGCCATAAGTTTTTTCTACCCAGCTTTGGGCGTTAACAAGGGTGTTCGCAATGGCTTTTGCTTTATTTAGGTATTGACTTTTTTTTGTTGCCTGATGAGCTTTCAAGTAAGCATTGATCATAATAGCACAACTTCTTGCCACAGGTTCATAAACCCTGTACTGTTCAATTACAGAGGGGGTAAACCACTCTTCGGGCAATCTTTTTGAATTACCGATTGCTTTTCTCAAACCTTCAGGACTTTTTACGGGTTGCCAAAAAACAAATTGATCTTCGGCGAACCGCAATAATTCCTCGGCCTGAGCTATTTTTTCAGGATTTTCGATTTCATCTAAAAGCAATACAGCCACATCGCAAGCCTGTTCCCGTGCCAGGTTCATATAGGGGGCCTGCGGATGAATGTCCTCAAACTGCCCATTCCACTGAAAGGTTTTAAGCGGATTATTAACAATCCATTCCCAGGCACGTTTACGTGCCGTTTTGTACTCAGTGATTTTGTACTGATGAGCAAACCGATCAAAAAAGAATATAACCCAGGTAGGGATAAGCCGTTGGGCATGAACCGGCTCTCCAGTCTCAGCGTTAACCATAAGCGGCCAGGTTCCATCATTCTCCTGAGTTCTTGCAAGAACCTTTGCTATCTCATTTCCAGCATCCAGATATTTTTTATCCTGTGTAATATCATACAGGTCCAGAAAACCAAAGGCTGCATCAACGGTCGAGGGAACCATTAGCCATTGCTTTTCTGCACCCTTCATTGCTTCGGGAGTGGGCTTATCTACGTTTGCGAGATAAGTAGGCGGAACATTTGCATAACGCCAGCCGTTTGAATACCTCACTGACAGCAGATAATCGGCCGCAGATTTTGCGATCTTTAGGGAGGCAGCCTGGTCTTGTTTTTTAGGGACAACTTTAGAATAAGCTGCCATTGCCCGTATTACACCTCCCATCACTTTATTAGGGTAACAATATAAATTGTAAGCAGGATCAGGTACTGCATGGGTAAGCCAATATTGTACATTCGGCGCGTCGAATAATGCCTTCAGCCCTTTCAAGCCCGATGCCTGGTAAGAAACCTCGGGCTCGCTGTATTTTCCGGAAAAACCGGGGGATTTGTAAAAGGATCGTTTCCCGGCTATGCCTATCGTTTTCTTTTTACCGTCCAATCCTTCAACAACCAAGGCAGTATAGCCTTCAGATATCTTATCCCACACAGGAGATAGAGGCTTCCAGGGTTTATTCGCAACAAATTGTTCTTGTTTATTATCATCGCCTGTAATGGTGAACCTGTAAGATAATGCTCCCTTTATCTCAGGAAAATCAAATGCCGGGGCATAAATAAACCGCTTTGCATAGGTATTCCAGAAAGGTTGCTTTCCCGGCTCTCCTGGGTATACCGGAATGGAGGTTTCTATATCGGCTGCCTCCTGGGCCAAGACAATATGAAAGAAAAAAAGAGAGAATATTAATATATACTTTTTCATTAGAATGTATTTTCTTTAATGGAGATGAAGCCCGCCCCGACGGTCCGGTCGACGGGCTATCATGAGCATATTTTTCACTTATTTGTTTATTTTCTGCGGCGTCCAGGAGACCGCTACCCTAAGTTCATCTCAGTTTGTGAGAGTATGCTCATGATGGTCTCATTTTTAAGCTTAACCAATCTGCACAAAATAGGTGCAGGTATCATTTGCTGCCATAATTTGCCATATTTAATATCGCCTGAGCAGCATAATATGAATTATTTAACCAGTTAGAAGGTTTTCGGCGCATTACCCAGGTTGGTATTTCTACAGTCCCGCCATATTTTTTTTCCACCCAGGATTGTCCGGCTACTAATCCATTTGTCAATGCCTTCGCCTTTTCAAGATATAAGGGTTTATTTGTTATCTGATGTGCGGTTAGGTAAGCGTTGATAAGGATGGCACTGCTTCGTGCCACCGGTTCGTAACAGGCAAATTGTTCCAGTACGCATGGCGCTATCCACAGATCGGGTGTTTTCAGGCGATTAGGCATCGCTTTGCGCCAGCCGTCCGGATCTTTTACAGCTGTCCATACCACAAACTGGTCTTCGGCAAAACGGAGCAGCTCATCTGCCTGTGCTATATTTTCCGGATTATTTTGTGAATTGTTTAACAGCAGGGTAGCTACATCACATGCCTGCTCACGTGCAAGGTTTACGTAAGGGCCATGAAGTTTAACATCTTCAAATTGCCCGTTCCATTGATAAGTTTTCAAAGGATTAGCCACAATCCAGTCCCATGCCCTGCCTCGTGCTGTGCGGTATTCCTCAAGTTTGTATTGATTATCCAGGCGGTCAAAAAAGAAAATTATCCAGGTGGGGATGAGCCGCTGGGCATGAACGCTTTTCCCTGTTTCTGAATTGACCATCAACGGCCAGGTACCATCGCTTTCCTGATTGGCTGTAAGTGTTTGAGCTATATTTTTAGCAGCATCCAGATACTTGTTTTCTTTTGTTGCATCATACATATCCAAAAAGCCAAAGGCTGCATCAATGGCCGAGGGCACCATTAACCAGTTATCTTTTGTGCGCTCTGTAGCCTGGGGATATGGGTCAGTAACATTCACCAGATAGGTAGGCGGAACATATGCGTAACGAGAAGCTGACGGCCGCCTTACGGAAAGCAGGTAATCGGCACTAAGTTTTGCTATTTTAAGGGCAGAATCCCGGTCTTTCTGATTTTCGGCAATTTTTGAATAAGCAGCCATAGCCCGTACCAGGCCACCTATTACTTTATTGGGATAACAATACAAGCGATATGACGGATCGGGCTTAGCATGTGATAACCAATATTGTACATTAGGAGCATTAAACAAAGCTTTTAAGCCTTCACGTACAGATTCCATAAAAGGTTTAACTGGATTTTCTGCTTTACCAAAAACAGGAACTCTGTAAAATATACGCTTCCCTGACAGGCCTGTAACGTTTCCAAGTTTGTCTAAACCGTCCACCTGTAATTCAGTATAACCTTCCGGGATATTATTCCAAATTGGTGTTAACACAGCCCAGGGATTATCAGATTTAAAACTCCATACTTTTTTATTTACATCGGTAATTTTAAATCTGTACGAGGTTGCTCCCCGGACTTTTGGGAAATCAAATACAGGAGCATAAATGAACCTTAATGCGTACTGATTCCAGAACGGCCTGATCCCAGGCTGACCCGGAAATATGGGCTTTAGGCTTTCCTCTACATACAGGGAATTAGCTTGGGGAAAAACGGATCCGGCAAAAACGGCCAGCCACAATAGCAAAAAATACTTTTTCATAGTCAATTAATCTAACTAATTTTAATTTAACTTAGTATTTGGCACTCCGCTGAGGCCAAATATCAACATCAGAAAGCTGCTCCAACGGCAAAACACTTTCGTTCATTTATTTTTGCGAAGTCCCGTAGAGTTCAATTTCATTCAGGGACGTAAATTTTCCGGAGCTTTTTAAAGAAATTTCAAGATATTTCGCTGTAATCGGGGTTTCAAACTTGGCATACTCTATAGCATAATGTGTTTTTTCAGTATAAGATACGGGTAGTTTTTTCCATTTTTTGCCGTCAACCGAATAGCGGATGTAAGCAGACTGATTAAACCCTGTCTGCATACACAACCCGATTCGGGACAAGTTGTATGGCTTATCCATGGATAATTTAAACGAGCCTTTTTTCCCTGCCTTAAAAGCTCCGCTCCAGTAGTTTGTACTACCGTCAAAACACCCAGACACCCGTGTTTCAGGTGAAGCAGGCCTTGAGAAGTTCAGATCGGTTTGAACGGATATCTGTTTATTCAAAAACATCCTGCCGAGATCAATCTTATCTGCAAAATCACGCTTTACATCTACAAATTTCTGCACAACAGAATATACAGCCCCTTCTGGTTTTGTTTTTCCGTACGTCCAGTTGGCGCCCGTATCGTGAATCTGCGCTAACTGATCTGAGGCTACATGTACAATGGCAGAATATGCACTAGTTTTACGCAGAGGGTTCTCGACCATAGTGGTAGTGATATGTCCCCAATCGTCGCCGTTGCCGCTTGCAGAAAAAGCCAGGTGCAGATTTGGCCTTCCGTAGCTTAATACCAGTACGCCATTGGGCATCATCAGCAAATGAGGATCAACACTTTCATTCAGGTCGTCAGCCTCTGTTGAACCCACGGGTAGCCCTGGCAACAGCGCTATGGGTGTCCAAGTCAACCCTTTATCCCGCGAACGTGTATACCACATCGGTAAATGATGGTTGTTCCTGGCTACCACAAGCCAGGAGCCATCTGCACATTGTGCAATGGTCGATTCGCTGAAGGGCATATCGCCCTTTGCTGTAGTGCCGAGATATTTCCATTTTATACCACCATCTGTTGATTTTACTATCCAGGTGCTCGAAAACCGGTCATTTTCAAAATGGCCATATGCCAATGCATACAATGTTCCGTCCCAATCTTCGATCACCCCCCGGTGAAAGCGCATGCCTTTGATTTTTATGTTACCATATTCTACCCTTCCATTATTGTGTTCAGCCCAGGTTTTACCATTATCAGAAGAAGTATGATAAGAAAAGCTTAGCGAACTGACTGAGTCTTTAAAATCATTGCCTTTGAAGGGGATCACCAGGATAGACCCATCACGTTTCTTCAGTGTGTTCCTGAAAGCAATATTCGGTGATGTATGTATCTGTCCATAGGAAATGCCGCTGTTTCCTGATATGAGGTGATGATAATCAGGAGGTAAAGCCCTGTTGTCTTTTTGCCTTGCCCATGAAACAAATATATTTTTAGCAATATTATTTTTAGCATTTATTACATCAAATGAAAATGCAGAAGGAAACTGCATCAGTTCTTCATCTTTCGCACGTGCAATTTCTTGATCTTCATAAACCTTAATTTGTAACGATTGAGCATGTAAACCTGCATCTAACAATAGAAAAAAGATACCGGAAATTAGTTTTTTATTCATATTACTTCATTTTTTTAAAATTATGTTCTAGTTCATCGTCACTTTGTCATAACAATACTATTCATCCAATTTCCTTCATGGGATTACTTCGTAAATCATTTGCTAAACCAGTACGAATAGAGATCGCCCCCATCCAAGTGAAACCTAAGTTTTATCTGTTTCCCTTCCAGACGGGCCAGGTCTGCTTTTTTCCAGCCTGCATCTTACTTGAGCTATAAAGCGTCCCGTCATTCCATGCTCCTGCTGTGCCCAGTGGTAAAACAGCTTCACGAACCGGGCGTTCCCAATGCCTCAGATCCCTTGACGCTGCAATTTGAGGCTGGATCCGGCCATTCCCATAACGGGCGAAATCTCCGGTTGCGTAACTGGTCATATCGAAGGTCCAGGGAAGTCCTATATATATCTGTCCTTCTATACCCCCTTTGGTCATAACGGTCATATCGTCAATATAATCACCTTCAACCGCTAATGTCCAGTCTGCGTCAGGCGCTCCCGGTGCCGACCAGTGAATAAAATCCGAATTAAATGGCATGGCTAAAAAAATTAACGATCTCCGGTTTAACCGGACAATAGCGGCTTTTTAATTGTTGTAATCAGTAATAATTCTGATGACTAATTATTTATTTCTTACTAATGAACTCATAAATAGCAAAGTCCATGTTTCGCATCTGCTGGGTCTGGCCACTCCATTCCCGGCCGATAATCTCATCATCACCAAAGCTGGTTCCATACTGATCATAAGACCTGACTTCGTATTTGCCGGTTTTGGATTTGAGCCAGGGCTCCAGGTCAACTTTAAAATTAACCTGCCTGCCCCTATCTGCCGTATTCATTACCATAAACAAAACCCTGTCCGGGAGCACATAGGCGTTGACATGCGCATCGGGGCTTTCCTCCTTGAGCAGGCATTCGCCAATCAGCTTCCCATCTGTAAAATAGTTTAAAAACTTGCTCCTTACGCCTGCGCATTGTTTCAAAACATGCCCTATCTCAGGATAGTCCTTTATCCAGGCGGTGCCGTTCGCACCATCAGGCTTGGACGGCATAATGTTCACATAGCTGTTGTCCATAAAGGCGTATTTGATATCCTGCGCATTCCGGTTGATGCTATAATTTAGCCTGGGGGCTGGGAACGAGGCATTAAAACCACGAATATCACGATAGGGAGCCATCAGGTTATGATGGTAAGAACCACTCTGCCAGTTCCAGGTGAAATCCAGGTAATCCGCCAGCAGCTCTGCACTGTTGGTAATCTCTGCAGAGAATGTGGCACGGGGATCGTCTTTTTTTACCCAGGGCAGGAATTGCCTGAACAATTCTTCTGTTCCCGGATGGGCCTGGTCCCAGGTAATGGAGTGAGTATAATTGTCGTAAACTTTCTTTACACTGGCCAGCACATCTTTCTGCCATCGCGGGTCATTTGTATTGGCATGTATAGTTGCCCGGCCTGCCGTGTAAGGCGGGTTGAACCGGGGGATCATCTCCGGATGATAAGTCCAGCCTAAGTTTCCCCCCATTTTCATTCCATAACGGGAAACCGTAGGTTCAGATATAGAAGTGATAGATAGGGTAAGAGACACATTTACACCGATCTTTTCACATTCTTTAATTGCTTTGGACAGCTCTTCGGGCGTACCCAAATTAGAATATGGATCCTGGATCGGGAGTATAAAATGCCTGAACCAATGCCATACTACTATTTGGTCAATTCCGTTCGCTTTGCACTCTTTGGCAATTGCCGGCAAGTCCGCAAATGTGAACGACCGGTCGTTTTCACCATCCGCAGGGTACCATCTGCTCATAAAGATACTGCGGAAACCCAAGCCCTCACGCACATGTTTTGGGACAGGGAACAATCTGTTTACCTTACTGTCCACAAATTCCTTATAGGTTTCTATCCCTTTGGCCCAACCGCTCTGGTGGGGTGTCAAAACATATTCGGGGCTTTCCCAGGTTTCCCCCTTCTTTATTGACTTATCGTGAACGTGCATCAAACGTACGTTCGGGTCTTTTTCCAGCCGGAATATCCGTACTTTAGTTTCCGGTGCACCGGCCCAGAGTTTTGGGAAAAGGCTTATGCCCCCGTTCAGCCCGCCGTAGTCCAGCCAGCGGCCGATCATACTGTCTCCATTCTCCATTCCTTTTCCTCCTGTGTATTCATAGGTATCCCGGGTATCTATGGGGCGGATCTTATCGTCAAGGGCATACATCTCAGGATAAAGGGTCATCCCCACGTCCACAAACGGCCTCCTGACAAACCCGAGGCTGCGGAAATAAGTCCCCTCCCTTCCGGCAACCGGCAGAAGCCCATGAAAGTCGGGGAAAAGTACCTGGCCAACGAGCCGTTCTGATTTATTTTCTACACGGCATTTCATCGATACGGAACGGCCGTCGGGCATCGCCTTTATCCATACCGTTGCAGATACTTTCCCCGAGGGCTTAAAGTAGGTGCGGCTGGCGCCAAGCCCGTCCCAAGTGATCACAATACTGTTCCCTGATTGCTCTATCTTCGGCCCTTGCGAGTAACGCGAAGCAAGCCGCAAAGCCTCAAACTCGGGTAAAGGGTAAGCTACATCAATAAGGCCGGCCCGTTCGGGCGCTGCTTCCAGTATCTTCCCCGGGCCAGGATAGTCCAGCCCGGTTATGCTTCCCGTTTGTTTGTCGATAGTGATCTTTAATCCATTTAAAGTAACCTCTACCGTACCCGTTGCATAAGTTTTAAATGGTATAGTTCTGGATGCTTTCTTTCCTGTTTCTTTAGCGCCTTTAAGATGTTTCGCTGCAAAAGCACCCTGTAACGTGAAAATAGTATGTAAAACAACTAATAATGCAGTGATTGACCGGATAATTATAATGTTATATTTCTTCATTAAAAAATAAGTCTTGAGATAAATAGTGTATTTGGATAAGATCGCAAACAAACAACGCTGGCTTTTTACATTGCGGGATGCATTTACAAATCATTAGTTTTAAGTGGAATCTTTATTGCCAGCCCGGGTTCTCCCTTACTTTAGGTTCGAGGCTTAATATTTCGTTGCCGATGGGGAAAAGTAAAAGATAATCCTGCCCTTTTTTATTTTGCAATGAGGGAACAAGATCAAAAGCTTTACCAAAACGCAACAAGTCCCACCATCTTTTACCTTCGATAGCAAACTCAAACAGCCTTTCTTTTAAGATCGCATCATCGTTCTGTTGCTTCCCTCCGCTTATAAAAATATATTTACTGGCATTAGTACCGTAAGCACGTTGCCGTACCTCGTTAATTTCAGGAGCGGGATCCTGATTAAGCGCATTCTTGATCTCTGCTTTCATCAACAGGATATCCGCATATCGGAATAAGATTACATCGTCTTTAAAATGCCGGGTGCCGGCATCTTCTATGCCTTTAAACTTTACCCCTATAGTGGCGTAAAAAGCTCCGGTAGTTCTATATACATCGTACCAGGTGGCCGCTTTTCTCTTGTCATCATTACTGAACTGATTCTGTATAGCCGGAGCTATCCTCCATACATTCTGCCCCGGGGCCACAGCTCCCAAAACTATCCTTGCTGCCGCATTGGGGTTAGCAGAGAAGTTACTGGTATGAAAAAACATATCCCTATAATTAAGATTTTGTTCACTTTCCAGTAACTGGAAACGTACAGCCATGATAATTTCCTTATTTCCTTTATTGGCATACGTAAACACATCAGAAAAATTCGGCAATAGCTGCGTATCTGAAGTTTGCACTGCATTGATAGCGGCAAGGGCAGTATTCAGGTCTGCTGTTCCGCCATTCATCAATTTGGCCGTCCATAAATAAACTTCGGCTTTTAAAGCTGTTGCTGCGGGTTTGCTCCATGCATTTCTACCTGACGGATAAGTATTGTCCGCGTATAAGCTCAGAGCCGTTTCTATGTCTTCCTTTATAAGCTTAAATACTTCGGCCTTAGGCGATCTCGCTATCTGGATAGATTCCGGGTCATAGCTTTCGGTTGGCTCAAGCCGTACCGGCAAATCGCCCCATGTTTTGGTGAGGACAAAATAAGCATAGGCCCTCATAGTGTATGCCTGGGCCAAATAATTATTTTTACTTTTTCCATCAGCAAAGGTTATTCTGGGAATATACTTTAGCAGCAAATTTGCCGCATTTATAGTAGTATATAACCCAGACCAGTCAGAATTGGCAATCCCGGGTGTACTGGAGTTCAGCGAGTTGAGATAATATCTGTCAAGGTTCAGCGTACCTGCATTCGCATTGGTCATCATATCGCTTCGGGCTTCCCCGAACAGGAAAAGATTCCGCGAGGCCTCCTGTCTTAACCTTACATACATCCCGTCTATGCCGCCCTTCACATCATTCTCCATTTTCCAGAAAGACTCACTGGTTATGGTACTGGTAGGATCAACTTCAAGCGCTTTCTTACATGAAACCTGCAAGACCGCAACCAGAATAACTATTTTTAAAATTCTTGTTTTCATGATCGTTTCTATTAAAATGTAATATTGGCGCCGAATGTAAAGTTTCTTGAAACCGGATAGCTTGCCGCGTCATTACCGCCAGTCTCGGGATTTAGTCCTTTATATTTGGTAAAATAATGCAGATTGTTTCCGGTAAGGTTAAGCCTGAAGTTGCTCAACTTAACTTTTTGCAAAAGGGCAAGAGGTATGGCATAACTCAGGGTTACTTCACGAAGAGCTAAATAATCGCCGAGTTGATAATATACCGAACTGCGGGCGATATTACCCTGCTGGTTTTGCCACAGGTAACGGGGCGTATTTGTTATATCGCCCTGCTTTTTCCACATTTTTTCAATAAACTCTTTAGTCGGCATCACATCGCCCTGAGACTGCCCGTCTGCGCTGGACCTTCCTGTATCATTTATTGTATGGCCGGTAGCAAAATCCGTTCGGATATATAAATTAAAATTCTTATACCCAAAGCTATTTGTAAAACCTCCCGTCCAAACAGGATAAGGATTGCCCAGATAAACCTGGTCACGGGTATCAATGATATTATTTCCATCCAAGTCTTCCCAGTTTACATCACCGCCATATTTAATTCTTCCGTCTGCAGGCCTGGCCGTACTTACAGGCACAATCATATCCACAGGGGCTTTTGCGGCATCAGCATCTGTGGCGTATACCCCAATCTGGCGGTAACTGTACATATCCCCTATCCGGCCCCCTTCCTGTAAACCTCCTTTCCAAACATAGTCTCCCCGCAAAGCATCCCAGACAAGAACTCCTCCTACCCGGTTGTTTTCTATACCGTTGGCAGGCAATTCGAGTATTTTGCTTTTAACCCTGGCCGCATTAAAAGAAACATTCCATTGAAAAGGGGATGCAGAAGACAATACCTGGGCAGCAAGCTCAAGCTCTACGCCCCTATTGCCAAGGCTGCCCAGATTTGTACGAACTACAGAGAACCCGCTTGAACCCGGCAATGCTACGTCTGTTAGCAGATCATCAGTTATACGATTGTAATAATCAAAAATAACGCTTACCCTGCGGTTGAACAGACCCATGTCAAAACCGAAATCAAAAGTCCGGGATTGCTCCCAGCGCAAATCCGGGTTAGGGAACACGGTAGCCAGAACAGCCGGATTATTAAAATACTGGTTTCCAACACCATAAGTTCCCTGGGCCTGAAAATCGCCCAGGTCGCTGATGTTACCATTCTCGCCATAGCTGGCACGTAGTTTCAAGGTTAGCAGGTCTTCAGGCAGAGCCTTCCAAAATTCTTCCCTGTGCAGGTTCCATCCCACAGAAACGCCGGGAAAGAAGCCAAATCGATAGCCGGCACCCAGGTTTGAAGCACCGTCATACCTTCCGTTAATGGTCATCAGGTATTTCCC
>JBBJNR010000008.1:0-68212 GCA_037719315.1 Daejeonella sp. | reverse complement strand
AGTAGGTCGGTGCCCAATTTTAATAAAGCCCTTGTCGAAAGATCAGGGCTTTTTTTATGTACCATAGTTTTTATTACACGATCGGATGTGAACCAAGAGCCAGGAACCAGAATAGAGAAGGATCAAGGAACAAGGAGTAAAGACAGATCGCGGTAATGATGAGATTTCGGGTCAATGTCATAGGATCCTAATATTAATCTCTCTAAAACTCCATTTCCCTTTTAAATTCGTACGTATCCCTAAACCTCTACTATTTAGATTGTAATATTTAGGTTGGATTTTTTTTGGTATACTCGTTGATATAAATAATCGTTATCTTAAACATGCATTGCATAAATCAATTTTAAACATGAATTATATTAAAAAACTATTATATGCCGCGGCAGTATTTGCCCTGCCTTTATTCTCTTTTGCACAGAGCAGTGATGAGGAATCACCTAAGGCAAATTGGCAAAACCTTGATTTGAAAACTGATGGAGTTTTCGGCATAAGCACTGAAAAAGCTTACAACGAACTATTAAAAGGCAAAAGCTCCTCACCTGTTATTGTGGCAGTAATTGACGGCGGGATTGATGAGAATCACGAAGACCTCAAGCAGGTTATGTGGGTCAATGCAAAGGAGATAGCCGGCAATGGGATTGATGATGACAAGAATGGCTACATAGATGACATACATGGCTGGAACTTTATCGGTTCTGCTACAGGAAACATTCATCATGATAACATGGAGCTCGTTCGGTTGATCGTTAAGCTTCAGCCTAAGTATGCAGCGGCCCTAAATTCTACTCCATTTACAGAAAAAGAGAGAAAAGAGTTTCAGCTATATCAGAAATTGATAACTGATTATATGGCGAAACTTCAATCTGCCCAGATGGGCCTGCAGAATACAACGCTGATACGTAAATATCTTGACGAGATCATTGTTAAAATGGGAAATCAAAACCCTGCTGCAGATGATTTTAATGCCTATAAAGCTGCCAACGATATCGAGTCCGAGGTTCTCAAGTTTATAAGACCTGAGCTTAAAAAGCGTAGCTACAAAGATTTTCGTGAGGAATTAGATGAGGGGTTCAAATACTATGATACCCAGATTAAATATCATTTAAACCTGGAGTTTGATCCCAGAAAAGATTCGGTTGGAGATAATTATGCTAACAGCAATGAAAGAATCTACGGGAACAATGATATTACCGGCCCGGATGCAGAACATGGATCTCATGTTGCAGGTATAATTGCCGCTGTAAGAAGTAATAATGTGGGAATTAAAGGTGTTGCAGATAATGTAAAAATCATGGGTATCCGTACGGTGCCTGATGGCGATGAGCGTGATAAGGACGTTGCTAATTCCATTCGTTACGCAGTAGATAACGGCGCGAAGATCATAAACATGAGTTTTGGAAAGAGCTATTCCTGGGATAAGAAGGTGGTAGACGAAGCGGTAAGGTATGCGGTATCGAAGGATGTACTATTGGTACATGCCGCGGGAAATGACGGGAAAAACACGGAGAAGGACGATAATGTACCGAACAGGTTATTCGCAGACAGCACGGGAGTCACCATGGGTACTGCCGAGGGATGGATCGAAGTTGGTGCATCCGGATGGAAAAATGATGAGGATCTTATAGCATCTTTTTCTAACTATGGTGGTAAATCGGTTGATGTTTTTGCCCCGGGCGTGAAGATCAATTCAACCCTTCCGGATTCTAAATACAAGGAAAATGACGGTACAAGTATGGCTTCGCCGGTGGTTTCAGGCCTGGCCGCACTGATACGTTCTTACTATCCCCAATTAACGGCGATTCAGGTTAAAGATATCATTGTAAATTCGGTTACGAAAGTTGAACAGAAAGTTAAAATTAAAGAAGACGGTGGGTCAAGCAAAGTGCCTGTAGGCCAGATATCTGTTTCAGGAGGGATAGTAAATGCTTATAATGCGTTATTATTGGCAGCGAAAAGCAGCCCGACAGCTTCGGTTAAATCCAAATAATAGTCATAGATTTTTAAAAGATGCACCGGAGTCAGGTGCATTTTTTTTGCGCTGCCTTTCTAGAAAGACATACCACCCTTGAGGGTTAAATACCTGCCCTCATTTGAAAAACCGTATCCGCTGGAAACAAGGAACTTATTAAATAGGTTAAGCCATATTCCTGGGCCATATCCTTTATGCCAGGTACTCGAATCGGGAAGGTCTGAATATACTCGCCCGGAATCGAAAAAGCCAAACAGCCCCACATCCCCTGTGAAAATATAATTCCTGAAATGGCTCGCCTTAAATCTTACTTCAGTGTTCTGGTACAGATATGACCGTCCAGAAAAACGATTATTTCTAAAACCTCTAAGGTTAGTATTATTTCCCAGTGAACTAGCCTGAAAGAATTTATAGTCTCCTACGTTTGCTGCTCCTCCAAGCCGAACAGCAATCGTCACAGGAAAACTATAATTTGGCGTGGCGTAAAATGATACATCCGTTTTTAATTGCAGATATTTTTGCCTGGTATTTTGAAGTTCGTTGAAATAATTAATTTCACTTTTCCATCTTACGCCCGAAGTTGGAAACAGCTTATCATTAACAAAATCAATATTAGCATAAGAGCGAAGCGTTGCATATCTCGATGGCCCGTCTATGTCACTGCTCTCGGGGAAGCCGGGCGAGCTAACAAAGCGGTTGCTGGGTTTCTCAACTCTGAAATATTCGTAACCGGGGCCTATGCCTACACTAAAAACTTTGGTGAAACGATACTGGAGATAGGCTGCCAGGCTTAAATTTTTCGTCCTCACCCGGAAAAAGTCGATATCATCCCCTAGATTCAATGTAGAATTACCCTGTCCATAATAGTTAAATGTATATTTTGGACCGTTAAAGATCCCTCTTAATACGACGTCAACATTTCTTCCGAATATAGAATAGAAGTTGGCAAGGTATCTGACGGTATATGCACCAGTTCTGGGAGCATAATTACCACCTAAATTCTGATCATAGCTATATGGAAATTTTCTGAATCCGTAATGCTTCACGCCATAGCCTCCACCAATAAATAGTCCGTCGTCTGAGTTAAAATTAAAATACGGTTTTATCCCGCTTTTGTCATAAGTAAAAGAATTTATCTCATATTCATTCACATAGTTCTGAGCAGAGAGACGAAGGCCGGTATTTGTACCAGGAACCAGGGTGTTTTTTTCGGTACTCAGGTCATAGAAAAATGAGCGCGCTCCTGTTGATCTGTCGACCATAACATCTTTTCCCTCGCCGCCAACAATCCGTACCTTGATACCTCCGCTGTGTGACTCACCTTCAATCAGTATACTGTCGCGTCCGTCGAAGCCATAGATGTTCAATTCGCCGGTTTCGGAATTAGTAAAAGTGCGGTTGTATAAAGGCCTTGTTACCTGATCCATCGAGTCAATCTTGTGTACCGTTAGACGGGTTGTGTTCTCAAATCGCTCGATCTTAAAAAATTCTTTCTTATCCGAGCCTGTCACAGTTACCTCATCAGCCAGAACTTTATAATATTCGTCAGCGGAATCTGCAAGCTGTGCACGCCTTGATTTTAATTTGTCAATAATTTCCCGGCCAGCCTCTTTGTAAACTTCCGATGGCATTTTTCTAACGGCACTTTCAATCACCTCATCGGTAAGATCTGATTGGATTTGCCGGGCAATCCTTTGCCAATCTTGCTGAGACAACTCATTTAAAAGATTGCGGTCCAGGTTCCGTGCAGCGATTGAAAGCTCTGCAGGATCATCAATTGTATTCCTGAATGATTGAATATCGGGTAATACCTCGCTGATCAGGCTCGGAATAATTCCATCGAATTTAGTGAAGGCCTGGTCACGGTCCCGCGGGATCGGCCGGTAGATCACCCCATGTTCTTTTTTAAACTCAGCCCACCTCCACTGGTCCTCGTGCCTGTCCCAGTCGCCGATCAGAATGTCAAAAAGTCTGGATTTCAGAAACATCTCCTGATCTATCTCATTATCATTATCATCCCGCAGCTCTGAATACATTTTTGGGGTGCCGACTGCGTTGCTGGCATTTCCGAAGGAACTAAAATCAGATACATCTTCATCCGGCCGCGCTTCAATGATACCCAGTTTGCCTCCAACCTGCTGAATATAAGGCCCAAGAAGCGTCGAATACGGCATATATACCAGTTCAGGGTTGGTGTGATAAATACCAATCGCCTTCGCCATGTCAGGGATTATCAAAGCGCCGTAGGGGTGAGCTGATGAAATCTGATCCTGTACCAAATCCTCGGCAAAAGTTTTAAGAAAGCCTTCTGGTAATAAGGCGGCGGGATTTTTCGCAACAGTACGAAACTGATAAACGTTTTTATCTTTCCCTTGTAACTGCAGGCTGGTGGTTTGCTTTCCTCCTCCAAGCCGAAGCGGTGTCAAACCGCCTCCGAAAGTATTCAGATCAAGGTATTTTACCTGGATAGGAATAGCCCAGGTGTCACGATAGTGTTCCCCAAACAGGACCCGTTTGAATTTCCCTGCTTTAAATGCATCACCAGCAACAATAGTTTTAATACTATCGGTGTAACTGATACTCTTTTCCTCAGCTGTTTTCGCATCAGGTTTAGACGGAATTGCATATAAAGGCGTGCGGTACACTATTTTGCCAGTCGACCCATCTCCCACGGGATGCCAAAATTCTAGCCAGCACTGTCCGTTATCATAATAATTTAAACGCGCAAAGCCTTTCATACCTCCGCCGCCGTAAGAAAATAATGCTTGATTGCCTTTGATCATCGAGGAAGATTTTGCCCCGGCACCGCTGATGACGTGATTTACGTCGTTGTATTTATTAAACTGTAAGGCATGCTCATGACCACTTGCGATGACTACATTTTTTTCTTCTTCAAGTATGGATAGCAGACCTCGTTTTAATTGCTGATAGTCTTTATTAGATAGATCCTGTCGTGATATACCATATTGTCTCATTAAGGGATAGATAGCGCCAATAACCGGCAAGGGGATATAGTAGTTGTCCCGGATCAAGCTTAAAGGAAACAAATAATCCTTAAGAGTATAATATCCACCATGACGGCCATTGCTGAACAGGGGGTGATGTTGTGCGATAATAATATGCTTTCCCTTATTACGGAGAATGATGTCCTGAACTTGCTGGATCACTTCAAACCGGCTGGAGGTAGTACATCCATTATCGGGAGCAACTGATTTGGAGTGCTTTGTGAGCCACCATTCTGTATCCAAAACAATAACTACCAGGTCGTTATTCAACTGGAGCTCCACAGGACCGCCACACCCATTGCTGGGCATGAGTACATCACCGGAGTTTAGATATTGTTCAATGTATTGCTCCTGACGGTTAATCGCAGCAAGTCCGCCGGAACGGCCTTCATTCCAGTCATGGTTACCAGGCAAAAAAATCTTACGTCCTTTAAAATTCTTCACCACATTCATCTGCTCATTAATTCTCCGCTCTTTTTCTTCCCGGTCTGCTGCGTCCGGCTCGGGCATCCCGGTTTCGTAAATGTTATCTCCCAGGAAAATTACAACATCTTCCGGACGGGAATTATTGAGCGCCCCGGTATCAGGCAATGCGTTTCCACGGGTGGTGTCCTTATAAAATATCTGAGACTGTAAAAGCTTCAGAACAGGCTCTTGTCTGTCTTTTTCAGGCACTCCGCCGTCCCCTATAAGAAATACAGAATATTTAAGCTTTAAGGTGTCAGGACTGTTTGCTGTTTCCCAATTCAGTTGGGTCTTATCGTAAAAGGGTTTTAAGGTTGTGCAAGCCTGTATAGCCAGGAGGCTGGTCGCGAAGAGAACGAATATGCAGAGTTTAGTTTTCATGTATAATTTCTATAATATTTCCTATGCCCGATTTACTTCCTTCATTTGAAATGTAAAGCTTCCCGTTTGGTGCAAATGCAATGCCTTCCGGCTGTTTGTACTCCGGTCCGGAAAACTGTATTATTTTATTTAAGCGTCCATCCGGGGACAGTATGATTATCAGGCCATTTAAAGACGACAGGACAAATATTTCACCGGTTTTATCGTTGATGGTAATCGCCGAAGATCGGAATATTTTTTTCATGTTCTCATTGCCTAGCGCTTTTAAAAATTTCTTTGAACTTTCTTCAAGGGCATTGCCCTTAAATTGGGATTCAATTTCAGCAAGGGGAATGGAATAAGCAGGTTTGGCTTGAAATTTCATGGTTTTCAGATCAAAACCATAGATCTGCTTTATTGTTTGGTCCTGATCCAGCCCATGTTCTTTAGGAGCTATCAGCAGCCTGTTGTTTTTCGCATCATAAGCCATCCCCTCAATATCGTTCTTTTTGCTAAAAGGAGTAGGAATTATTTTATAAATCGGGTTCAAAGACTGAAAATTTTTTATCTGGGACATAACACCTTCACTGGTGATCACATACATATCGTTACCTGCTCTCACCAGATCTTCATAATCTCCCGGGCCTGCAAAATTCTGTTTCTTGATAATCCTGTCCTGCTTAAGGTCGTAATAAAATAAAATCCCTTCCTCATCCTGTATGGCAACCAGTACACTGTCGTTAAGAAATGTGATACCCGAAATTTCATTCAACTCCTCTGGCAGCTCATGCACTTTATTTTGTTGGGGGGAAATAACTTTTTCGTTCAGTTTGTTTTCATCTCCCATCCTGCTACCAGTTGGGTCATTGCAGGACATCAGGGATATAAAAATAAGAAGTGTAGAAATTCTCATCATAGTTTATTATTTTCGTACGATTGATTTGCTATAATCATACCAAAAAAATGCTGATAAATAATTTTATTAACACATGGTGGCATAGTTTTTACTTATAGGCATAAGAATTAACATAAATTATATGAAAAGTAATACTATTGTTAAAGATGCTGCTGAATACGTTTTTAGTTTATTCAAGGATAAGGTGCCCGGGGATTATGTGTACCACAACTATAACCATACCACGGAGACCGTAAAAGCGTGTAAAAAACTTTCAAAATCTTATAACTTAACAAGCAGGGATTATGAAGTCTTAATGCTTGCAGCATTATTCCACGATACCGGCTATATTTCTACATACGATAATCATGAACAGGAAAGCGTAAAATTCATGAAGGAATATCTCAAGGGAAATTATCCTGATGATGATATTCGTGAAATAGAGGCACTTATACTTTCAACAAAATATCGCACAGTTCCTGATGGGTCTATGCAGGAAATACTTCATGATGCAGATTATATTAATTTAGGCAGCAAAACTTTCGATCACCGCGCAGACCTGCTGCGAATAGAATGGGAGAGAATTCTTCAGAAAACCTACACAGAAGAAGAATGGGCTCAGATTCAGCTGCAGTTTCTTATTGACACGAGTTTTAAAACTGAAGATGCAGTATTAAAATATAATGAGCAGAGAGAACTCAATATTTTAAAGCAGCATGAAAAGATCGAGAAGCTGTCAAAGGAAGGCAGTAAGTCAGAGGAAAAGTCGAAGCTTAAACCAGTCAAGGATGGAAGAGGTATCGAAACCCTTTACCGTTCGGTATATAATTATCATATTAATTTGACGTCTATTGCCGATAATAAAGCAAATATGATGATTAGTATAAATACGATCATAATTTCGATTGTGATCACCCTTTTTGGAACCGGATTTACCTTTTCGAGCCAAAGTGCGTTCAGTAGTGTAAGATTTGTGTTTCCAATGGCTTTTCTTCTGCTTACCAGTTTGTTAGCAGTTGTTTTTGCGATTTTATCTGCAAGACCGAATGTAACTACCAAAGAGAAATATGAGCTCAGTAAGAAAGATAGCAGCATACTTTTCTTTGGCAATTTTGCGCAGCTTCAGCTTAAGGAATTTGTGCAACGAATAAACGAACTAAAGGAAGAGAAGGACGAATTGTATAAAAGTATGTCTATTGATATTTACTATCTCGGCAGCGTTTTGGTCAAGAAATACACTTATCTAAGCTGGTCTTATAATATTTTTATGTTCGGTATGGTTATTTGTGCTGTAGGCTTTGTAGTTATAATGCTTTTCTCTTATTAGGATTAAGTACTGCATTAATAGTTGGCCCTACCATAAATTCCATTTCATCCAGGGTAATGTACCGGTATCCAACTTCGCCCATATACTCGTAAGTTTCGCTGCCCGTACGTAGTTCTTCCCAATGAAACCATTGCTGAAGATTTTTTCTGTCCTTAATCTTAGACAGATATTTATCTGTTAAGAGGATGTAATTGTAATCGGGGATTCCATTCTTTAAAAGCTTGTGGGCGATTATGACGTCCTCACCCAAAAGCTTCGTACGGCCCTTAATATTCGCCGTGCTGATAGAACCGAAATGGATGATGATTTTGAGTCCCAATTGGCTATCAGCGAGATAGCGCTCATAGTTTTCAGGATCTTCAGTTTTGACGGAGCTGATAAAATCAGAAAACGTTTTATATAAGGAGATACACTGTGCAGCAACCCTGCTTACAGAGGGGAGTCTGCCAGTTTTATAAAAGAATATAGCATCCCCTTCGATCTCCCCAATTTTCATTTTTAGAATATTGCTGTCAATGAGCTTCCGGAGTAATGCAGGAATAACTTCCCTTGAAAAATTTATGTCCGTAGTTGCAATGAATTTGGTAAAACCTGTAATATCCGGCACACAAAAGAATGCAGATTCAAGTCCGTCGTTGTTTTCCATATCAGGTTATCACACTAATTTTTTATACAACTAATATAGCACCTTTTGGTTTGGAACCACACACTATTTCACTGCAGTTTTCGCATTTTATCGAAAAGATAACAATTGATATATTTGATATGACACGAATAAGTCAGCATCTTCTTTAATTCCATCCATTTAAAAAAATGTAATCATGGCCCTACCCAATATTTTCACAGAAACAGTAGCAGAAGATATCGTCAGACGGATCAACAGCCTTTCTCCCGATACAGCCCCGCAATGGGGCAAGATGAATGTTTCACAAATGCTGGCCCATTGTAATGTTACCTACGAGATGGTTTATGAACGAAAACATCCCAAACCTAAGGGCTTTATGAAGTTGATCCTGAAGCTAATGGTTAAGAATATGGTAGTGGGCGAAAAGCCTTTTAAGCGAAACAATCCCACCGCCCCGGCATTTAAAGTTGTAGACAACAAGGATTTTGAAACCGAAAAAGCCCGCTTAATCGATCATATACAAAAAACCCGGAAACTTGGAGAAAAGGAGTTTGACGGTAGGGAATCTCATTCTTTCGGAAAATTAAGCGGGCATCAATGGAATAATATGTTCTACAAGCATCTGGATCATCACTTGGTGCAGTTTGGGAAGTAAGGTCATCTCACGAAAACTGACGGTTGTTTGTATTCCGGTTCGTGGTTGAGTAAAAAGCTTTTCAGGATCTTACAGGAGCAGATTTAGGTGCTTTTAACCGATCTGCGATCTTTTATTCATTTGTCGTTCGCTTTCAGAATAGCCTTAATCCTGTTGATGTGAATGTCTGAAGCTTTAATTCTTTCTACAGCAGACTGAGCAGCACTTCCGATTTGGTCTTTAGAAATTGTGGTCAATAAATTCTTTCGCTCCTCGAACATTCTCAGGGCAACCCACATAGTTTCTTCAATTTTCATCGTTTGCTCACCTACTAAAGCTGCCGCTGTATAAGCGTGGCCAGTGTGGCAACGATATCGGGTAGACTTTCCCTCATCCACCTTCCACAGAACTCCGCCACAACCCGGGCAATTAAACGGCACTTGTTCACCAAGAGCATTTACTGAGGGCAGGTCACTTAACACGCGTTTAGCTATTTCAGTCTCAATTAAGATATCTTTTGGAACAGGTTTTCTTTTTCCGGGCACTTTCAGCACAAGTTTATTAAGCAGCTCACCCATTGCAGAGATAGGCACGCAATAATCAGCTTTCACCTGGTTCAATGCATTCTTTGGCATATCAGGGTATTGCGCATCATCCGGGTCCTGAATAATACAAACACCGCCGCATCTTTTGATAACCTTTAAACCTGCAGTTCCGTCATCAAGATATCCTGTAAGTACTATACCAATTACATTATTCCCGAATACAACAGCAGCTGATCGGAACAGGGGATCTATTGAGGGTCTTGAACGATTTTCCTGGGCTCCTTTAGTGAGCAATATACTTTGGTCATCGTCAACCATGAAATGATGATCGGGCGGAGCAATGTAGATATGACCCGGTAAAAGTTTACCTCCATTCTTAGCTTTTGAACATTTAAGCGTGCTGTTTTGTATCAGCCGGTCAATAATGATCTGGCCCGTGTTATCAGGGGAAATGTGACGAACTACAAGTATTGGAGCAGGAAAATCTTCTGTAAGTTGGCTTGTAAGTTCTAACAGTGCATCCAGTCCGCCTGCAGAAGTTCCGATAACTATGATTTTAGAGCTCGAATGCCCATTCGTTATTGTTTTTGACTTAGCCACAATGAAACTGATTAATATAAATGACGAACAATCGAATCCGGCAAAAGTTACAGATTACAATTATTTCATTTGAGAAAATTGTCCAGATTTAATTTATAAAGATATGCATAGTGCTTTGATAATATTCGTGATGCCGAGCCATGCCGATCTTTCACTTACACAAAAAATAGCAATGGCGGGAACCTTTTTGGATGTACCAGTATTGGATCATATATCCTAACCAGCGAGACTTATTTGTCATTTTTAGATGAAGGGTTGATGCAGAATAGTCATGGCAAAAATTAGACAGCTTGTCAATAAAAGATTAATATACCTGCGGGTTCTTCAGGGTGGATTTTATCCGCCTTGGATTTCGATTTTGCTTCTGGTAAAAGAAGCTATGAAATCCTATAATCCTGAAATAAAGCCCGAAGATGCCGTAATTATGTAACACGAGAAGGACTTTGAAATTTCTACCGATCAGGCAATAGCGTAAAGGCCGTTATTGAGGGTAAAAAAGAAGGGCAAATCACAAAAAACTATGACTTGCCCGTTATGGTAGCGGGGAGCAGGATCGAACTGCCGACCTCAGGGTTATGAATCCTGCGCTCTAACCATCTGAGCTACCCCGCCGTAATTTTGTTGAAACGATATTTCTCAATGAAAAGGTCATTACAAAGCAACCTTTGTACAATCATACACACCCCTTATAAATGAGAGTTGCAAATATAGAGGAAATTACTTTTCTTTAGAAACTAATGATAAAAAATTCGCCTCACGATATCAAATAAATAAAAGGAATGACAGAAAAGAAGAAGTTTAATGTTGAGTATGAAGTAAAATCATCTCCTAAAATATTATTTGGATTTCTGAATGAACCTAATGGGCTTGCCCAATGGTTTGCTGACGATGTGACTTACCGCGACCAGGTCTATACCTTTACGTGGGATGGGGAGGAGCAAAAGGCAAAACTGCTTTCCATAAAGGAAAATAAACTGGTAAAATTCAAATGGCTCGATGACGAGCCTCATTGTTATTTTGAAATGGAAATCGTACAGGATGAACTTACGAATGATGTAGCTCTGTCAGTAACTGATTTCGCTACAGACGATACTGTTCAGGACCGGAAACTGATATGGGATAATCAGATACAATATTTGATAAGTGTACTGGGTGCATAAGGATTAATTTTCCTTATTTTTAACTCAATGAAAAAAGTGTATTTATTAGTATTTAAGGCCTTTATAAGGCCTTTTATCGTTACCTTTTTCATTGTCATGTTCATTTTATTGATGTTATTTTTATTTAAATACATCGATGATCTGATCGGAAAAGGCTTTGAATGGTACGTGATACTCGAGCTGCTGGTGTATGCATCAGCTACCAATGTGGCTATGGCGCTGCCCCTGGCCATACTCCTTTCTTCCATAATGACCTTCGGCAGCCTCGGGGAAAATTATGAACTTGTCGCTATTAAATCGGCGGGTATTTCTCTGCAAAAGGCTATGATGCCCCTGATTATCACTGTAAGCTTACTCAGTGTGGGGGCATTTTTATTCTCAGACTACATGCTTCCGATAGCTAATTGGAAAATGGGTTCCCTGCTGTATGATGTCAGAAACCAAAAAGCAGCTTTTCTTATAAATGAAGGGGTGTTCAATAATAGTATACCCGGATATTCAATCCGGGTTAGAAGGAAAGATCCTGATCAAACCCTTCATGATGTCGTCATTTATGAACGCAATACGAGCAGCGGGAATATGAATACCATCCTGGCTAAAGAAGGGCGCATGCTGATGTCAGATAACAGCCAGATGCTGGTGTTAAAATTAAAGGACGGACGGAGGTACGAAGAAACTCCCGGAACAACTGGTGGCTATAATCCCCGCCAGCGGTTTATGCGTACGGAATTTAAAGAAACCGAAAAGAAGTTTGATCTTCGGGACTTTCAGTTTAAGCGTACAGATGAGGATCTCTTTAAGTCAAATTATGCGATGCTCAACCTGAAACAGCTTAACTTTTACCGGGATTCTTTCGCACTAAAGGGAGATAGCAATATCAGGTCGACTTATTCGGATTTGTTGTTACTATCACGTATATATCGTACAGACTCCCTGAATCCGAAGTCTTCTGTTAAGATTTTGAAGAAATATAGAAATGTGCTGGAGTTAATCCCACCTGATAAACGATCCCAATCTGTTCAGAGTGCCACAGACCAGATAAGGACCATCAAAGATGTTATTAAACGCAAAGAGCTGTATACCGTTGATAATAAGACAAGGATCAGGGGCTTTCTGATAGAGCTAAACAGAAAATTTACCCTGGCAATCTCCTGTCTTGTGTTATTCTTCATCGGTGCGCCGCTGGGGGCCATTATCAGGAAAGGTGGCCTTGGACTTCCTGTGGTCATGTCAGTGCTGTTCTTTCTCATATACCACATCATATCCACCATCGGCGAGAAATCCGTTAAGGAGGGTTCTCTCGCACCGGAAGTCGGGATGTGGGTTGCCATTTTTACACTTACGCCCTTGGGGGCATTTCTCACTTATAAAGCGACTGCAGATTCGGTGTTATTTGATCTTGATTATTACAGGGGATGGATTAAGAAATTATACACTAAACCCGAAAAAAATTCATATTCTAAAAAAGCATAAATGCTTTATTGCAATATCCTGACTGATTTTTACCTCTCAAAATCTTTCTGCCAAACTAATTGCTTAAATTTGCTGCCAATCTTTGCGGCATCCTAATCCATAATTGAAAATTTTAACCACCGGGGCCGCAAATTCTATCCAAAATTATGTTTAATACAATTGAAGAAGCCGTAGGCGATATCAAAGCAGGCAAAGTTATTATCGTTGTTGATGACGAAGACCGGGAAAATGAGGGGGATTTTTTAACTGCTGCTTCAAATGCCACGCCCGAGGTGATTAA
The DNA here is from genome assembly GCA_037719315.1 of Daejeonella sp. GTDB lineage: Bacteria > Bacteroidota > Bacteroidia > Sphingobacteriales > Sphingobacteriaceae > Daejeonella. The sequence goes on along the minus strand of JBBJNR010000008.1, from coordinate 54,874 downwards.
TTTCATGGCGACACATGGACGAGGGCTCATCTGCGCACCCCTTACCGAAGAACGCTGCCAGGAGCTGAGGCTTGACCTGATGGTGGGAAATAATACCGCTGCATTTGAAACAAATTTTACAATCTCTGTCGACCTGATCGGACATGGCTGTACAACAGGCATTTCGGCTTCTGATCGTTCTAAAACAATCCTGGCTTTGATAGATCCAGCGACAAACGCAGAAGAATTGGGCCGTCCGGGGCATATATTTCCATTGATAGCAAAAAAAGGCGGGGTCTTGCGCAGGGCCGGGCATACCGAAGCAGCTGTCGATCTCTCCGTGTTGGCTGGGTTAGCGCCGGCGGGTGTACTGGTAGAAATATTGAAGGAAGATGGAGAAATGGCGCGTTTGCCGGACCTGCTTGTCATCGCAAAGCAGTTTGGCCTTAAAATAATATGCATTAAAGACCTCATATCTTACCGGTTGAAGACAGAATCTCTTATAAAAAAGGAAGTAGCTGTAAAGTTGCCTACCCAATGGGGAGATTTTGAGATGGCTGCTTACACACAAATCAATTCCGGAGAACAACACCTGGCCCTGGTAAAAGGTAGCTGGGAGGAAGATGAACCCGTTCTTGTCAGAGTCCATAGCTCTTGTATAACCGGGGATATTTTTGGATCCTGTCGTTGCGACTGCGGACCGCAATTGCATAAAGCGATGGAAATGATTGATGAAGAGGGGAAAGGTGTGGTTATTTATATGAACCAGGAGGGGCGTGGTATTGGCCTTATCAATAAATTACATGCCTATAATCTACAGGAAAATGGTTTTGACACCGTAGATGCTAATCTTCAGTTAGGTTTTGCGATGGATCAGCGGGATTATGGTATTGGCGCGCAAATACTTCGCAGCCTGGGTGTGAAAAAGATGAAGCTGATGTCCAATAACCCTACTAAACGCTCGGGTTTAATTGGATACGGACTGGAAGTAGTGTCAAACATCCCCATTGAGATCCAATCTAACGAACACAATGAATTGTACTTAAAAACAAAAAGAGATAAGATGGGACATACTATTATGAAAAATAGTTAACGGCCATCTATTCCCGTGGCTGAACAGTTTCTTTAGGTTTCACCGCCTCGGTATTTTTAATAATTTCTGCGGCTTTGCGGCGCTCTTCTCTACGTGTTTTGCCTATGAGGAAGCCGATAAGCTCATGTAAATTATCGAAGTCCTTACGGTATACCAGGCCAAGGGCGCTAACGTAAATATCATCACCGCTGCTAATATTTAAAAAATTTCGGTTGTTTAACCTGTTTGAGGCCCTGAACACCAGGCTTCCGTCTTTTCTGATTAAATATAAAGCTTCCACATCCCTGGCTACCTCAGAGTTTCCAAGTAAATTAAATTCCGAAAAATTTTCGTTTCCGCCTAGACGGTCAGTTACGCCCCCTGTAAGGATCAGGCGATCATTTAATAAACGGAGGGTCGCACTTGCGTCGTTAAATGATCGAATATTGAAATCGACCGTGTTAAGATTGAGGGATTGGGTAATTATAGTATTTAACTGATTGAAAATCACTTCGGTGCCTGCACTTATAATGGTTGAATAGGCTGCATCACCAAGATTCGCGCCCCCACCTTCTGTAAAAGATCTTCTGACTATCAGACTTAAAGCCTGTTGGTTGGTATTGTTTACATCGCTGAGATATGACTGAAGCTCATCTTTGATGTATGCATCAGCCGGGAAATTGATATCGAAGGCAATTACCGGTGTTAAAAGTGGCCCGCTCAAATTCATAACCGCCTCAGCCAATACTTTTTGTTCCAGAGGCGGCCTGCCTGCTGCAGTGTAGAGGGGGCGCAAACTTGCGCGGACTTCATAAAGCGCTTTCAGGTTGATCGATGCTTCATTCGGGTTGCCAGTCCAGCGGATCGATCCCCCCTCGCTGATCTTAAAGATCTTGTTAATGTAATCCTGTGCTGTAAATTCAAATTTCCCGCTCGTGATCAGGTAATCCCCGAACATCTCGAAATCGCCCAGGCTGGTAATGTTCAGGCTTAACTGCGACTTCCCGCGTCCGGAAAGTTTGCCCACTTCCGTGAAAATGTTCACCTCCGAATTTTCGTCAACCTCAAGCTCGAAATTCATGGTCAATCCCTTAAACGAAGTTTCTTTAGGCTTGTTCAGCGATGAGTCCCTGGCTACAAACGTGATGAAATCTGTCTTGCTCACTGTCGCGGAAGAGTTAAGGGGAATGTTAAAAACTGTACCAGCTTCCGTTTTGGCATCGATCTGGATGCTCATGTCGTTAGTTGGCCCGTTGAAACTGAATACTCCTGTGCCAAATGCCACTCCATAGTACAAAGGATTGTCCCGGGCAGTAGTGTTCAAGGCCATGAAGTTCGTGGCTACAATATCCAGATGGACTTCAGGCGCACCTGGATTGCCCATGTCAACGGTTCCGTTCGCAATCGCTTCATTATTGTTAATGTCCCTTAACTGGAGATTGGATAGTTTAATGACGCTGTTTTCAATTTCAATATCATCAGAAATCCGGTACGGCGTTTTTAAATAATTAACCGTCATTCCTGCATCTTTGAGAGTGAGCCTACCATTAATCTTAGGGCTGGTAATTTTACCTGTCACTTTAAGATCCGCGGAGACCTTGCCGTTCATGTCAGAAACCAGGGTTTTCAAGAACGGCTGAAAAAGAGCAACTTCATTGTCATTCATCATAACATTCATATCCAGACTGTTCTGGTCGCTGTTGGCATTGTAGGTACCATCTATTGCAAGAGTTTTGGTCCCTTGGTTTTCGATGTCTACATTAACATTGATCAGCCTGGTAACATTATCCAGTCCCGCTGTCAAATTCAGGTCCCCGATGAGGATATCATTAAAATGTAATGTGTCGATAGTCATTGAAGCTTCCACATTTGGCTTAGCCATAATGCCTGCAAACTTCGCGTTTCCATTCAATTCACCTCTTAGATTGACCCCTAAAGGCTTTGTTAATGTGTTAAACGTAGTCAGTTTGAATTTATTAAATCCAATAAGCAGTTCATCTTTCGGATTGGTAGAAATAATCCCGTCAATTGTCAGGATCTGATTATCCCTGAAAAGTTCAAACCCGGTGATCTTAGTCCTCCGGAATAAGTTAAAATTGTCATTCGGGCCCCGTCCTTCATCAAAGCTAAAGCTTACTTTTTCCTGTATTTTCCATACCTCACGGTTGATTATAACATCTGAAGGGAGAACGCTAAGACGGATCTTCTCATCTCCTTGCTGACTAAACTCGATCAGGGAGTTTAAATCGAGCTGATTGATCGCGTCCTTATCAGATAGCTTAATATTCAGGTTCAGGCTGTCATTCCTGAGGATATTGGCAATATTGATGTTTTTTATATACAGGCTATCTGAAATATCTATACGGTCTGAGGTAATGAACACATTCATCGCATCTGCTGAGGTGCTCTCATCAATTATGAGGTCGTTAATTTTAATTGTATTATACTGAAGGAGCTTCACAAAACCATTCAGGTTGGCAATGTTTTCCGCTGAAACAAACTTTCCGTTAAAATTAGCTTGATCAGGAATTTTCAGGGCAGGAATAAACAGGACACTTAAAGGCTCGAAATACTTAATATTTAAACTGAATTCGAAATTTTGTACGGCCGACTTTACGTATTTCAGCCGTAGCGAGGGAATGTATTGGTTTGCGACGGACTTAAAATAGGAAGGAAGGGTCCGGAGGTCATATTGGCCTTTTATACTGGCATCTAAAATATCCGAACGTACCATAAGCTCCCGGTTTGCGCCAATCCCGCTTGCCCTCAGGTTTACCGAATCAACAACAAAGGAGTTTTCTGTATTTGTAAGCCGAATGCTGTTAATATCTACAACACCTTGGATATTATCCACGTTTGAGCCTGAGAACTGAGTTTTCAGGTCGGCATCAATTTGAATAGTGTCTTTCGTGAAGTTTAGTTTGTGAAGGTTAGCCCCCCGGATTACAGCATTGAAATCGAACACCGGTAGCCGGGGATTCAGGTTAATACCTCCCGTAAAGTCCAGCTTTATATTTCTATCGCTTACTTTTATACGGCCTTGAAAGAGCTTATTTATGAAGCTGCCATCGATATTTATATTGCTGTAGCGGTACCCATTATAATCAAAATATGAGATGTTACTTTTAAATCGCTCCTGCAAGCTATTAAAGTTGAATCCGCTTCCGCTAATATTTGCTGTGAGGGTAGTTCTGCCAAGGTCATTTCTGTCGAGGAGTTCGCCCAGGTTAAAATCATAAGCTTTAACTATTCCTTTATACGTTGGATAGCCGCTGCTATTGATCTTCATGTTTAAATTGGTTACCACGCGGCCCAGACGGGTTTTTAACTCCCCGGAAGCAATAAAGTCGTTCGCAAGACCTGTGAAGCGGCCCTTGAAATTTACATTTCCAAATTTATTGGCAATGGGAGGGATGAGTGATCGTTTAGATCCGATGGCCCGGGCAATGATGAGATCCAGGTCTTTTTTATTTGTCGACAGCTGATCAAATTTAAGATCCAGCCTCGCATTTTTAAAATCAGGCAGGCCTTTAATATTAAAATCCCCTTTAATATAGGTGGCTTGCCCGGCTTTTATGGAAATGGCTTTTGTTTTAAGATCATTCACGAAACCGACAGCATCTCCGTCAATTTGAAGTGCGATGGAAGATTTGGCAAGTTGCGGGGCGAAATATTTAAGATCCGAACTATTGACCCGCGCGTTGTCAAAATGCGCTTTCAGGTACACCTTGTTTACAAACATCCCGAAATCCTTAAAATTGCTGTACTTGAATTGGAGATAGTTCGCCAGCCTCGTATCCGGAGTTTCAAGCAAGAGGTCCCTGAATTCCATCTGATTGGTATCGATGGTGGCGTTGGTAGTTAAGTTCTTAAGGTAAAAACCGCTTTTCTCCCGGAAAGTGAGGTTTCTGAAGCCGGCTTTCACCAGGTGATTCTTTGTGTCCAGGTTCAGAATTGTTGAACTCAGATTACGCAGGCCTATATCGTTGAAGTTAACACCTTCAACAGGTTTAGTATTATTATAATTTTTATACCTGAAAGCAATATTATTAAGAACTATTTTATCGATAGTCACATCATACGGCTTCCTTGGCGTTTTACTTGGTGTAGGATCACCTGTATCAAAGTAATTAATAATAAATTGAACATTAGTTGCAGAGTCTTTATACTGCTTCAAATTGAACTTACCATTATCCATCTGAATGGTATTAACCGAAATCTTTCTAAGTTTTAGGGATAAAAGATTCAGGTCTACCGTAAATTTCGGAGAAAAAAGCAGGGTGTCTTTTTCTCTGTCTTCGATATATAAGCTATCAAGTACCAAGGATTTAAACGGCTTAATATACAGTCCGCCAACCTCCACCTTGGTCTGTAGTTTTCCAGACAGGTATTTCGCGGCTTTTTTGGCAAAATAGGTCTGAACCGTTCTGAACTGTAGTGAGAAAATAAATACTGCAGCGAGCAATAAAAAACTTGCAAGCACCCAGAGAATTATTTTTAGAGCTTTTTTGATAAATTTGTATTTTACTCAGTAAACATCAATTTAACTATATAGTTTTGGCAATTATTCTAGGCATTGAATCCTCATGTGATGATACTGGTGCCGCAATCTGCATCGATGGAAAAATAGTATCCAATGTAATTGCTAACCAGCTTGTTCATCAAAATTATGGAGGTGTAGTTCCAGAACTTGCCTCGCGTGTCCATCAGCAAAATATAGTGCCTGCCGTTGAAGAAGCGATTTCTTATGCAAAAATACATAAAAATGACATTGATGCGGTAGCTTTTACGCGCGGTCCCGGTTTATTAGGCTCGCTTTTGGTTGGCTCTTCATTCGCGAAAGGATTTGCATTGGCAAATCAGTTGCCGCTTATTGAAATTAATCATATGCAGGCCCATGTACTGGCACATTTTATTGCTGATCGCAAGCCTTCGTTGCCGTTCCTTTGTCTCACTGTGTCTGGGGGGCACACGCAGATCGTTCTGGTCAAAGATCATTTTGATATGCAGATCATCGGACAAACAACCGATGATGCGGCTGGGGAGGCATTTGATAAAACCGCTAAAATTCTTGGGCTGCCTTATCCGGGCGGACCTTTGATCGATAAGTACGCCAGTGAGGGCAATCCTGACCTGTATCAGTTCCCTGAGCCGCAGGTCCAGGGCCTGGATTTCAGTTTTAGTGGATTGAAAACATCTATTATGTATTTTGTGCGTGATCAGATTAAAACAGATCCTGGCTTCGTGACAAATAATATCAATGATATATGCGCGTCGGTACAAAAAAGGATCGTCACCATATTATTGAATAAGCTAAAAAAGGCGGCGTCTCAATATGGAATTAAGACAATTGCCATTGCCGGCGGCGTATCTGCGAATTCAGGTTTGAGGAATGCCTTGATCATCGCTGGAGACGATCTAGGATGGGATCTTTTTATTCCTGACTTTCAATACTGCACCGACAATGCCGGAATGATAGCTATTGCTGGTTATTATAAATATTTAAAACAGGATTTTGCAGGTCAGGATATCGCGCCGCTTGCCCGCATGCAGTTTTAATTTCAATATCTTTGTAGAGGTCCCAATCAGAAATTAAATTATGTTAAGCACCCCCAGTATTATATTTTTCCTTGTCTTTCTTGTGCCGCTTGTCGGTTTTCTGGTTTGGTTAATGAAAGAAGACAAGCGTAAGGGGAAAATTGGCCTTATGGTGTTAGGTTTTATGGTCATTGCCGGTATTATGTTTATGTATATAATGACCAGAGGAAAATAAAAATAATATCTCTCATTGCTAAGTGGGCCCTGGAGAGCACTAGCCGTATTTTTCTATCTAATTTTTAATTTGTGATCGTTAGATAGATTTTTGGCAAGGTATTGGAGATTTTTTCCGGAAAAAGGAACCATGGAAAATAATAATTCAAAAATTGCGCTGGCAATTGTAGCAGGTATTGCAGCTGGAGCTACCGCCTGGTATTTAATGGGTACAGAAAACGGAAAACATAACTGGACAACCCTGCTTGATGTCGTTAAAGATATATCTGACAAATTGATTGAAGCCAGTTCCGACGGCGGATCTATGCTGGCGGCAGCTGGTAAAGAAGCTTCTGATTTTATCGGACATAAAACAAATGGACTTCATGAAGAGTCTAAGAGCTATTCCTGATCGATTAGTGTACACAATAAATAAGAAAGGGGCCTGATTTAAGCTCCTTTCTTAATGTTTCAGCAATTTTCGCTGGCATACAGTCAGGTTCCGCATCCAGCTAAATTAATTCCAGGGCAAACTCGAATACTGCAGGTGTTGCCCCTCAGAAGTACTTAAGGGCGACTTACAACCTTCATATTTTGTCTTCCAGGTGATCTGCACTAACGGTTGCCTTGATCTTGGCTTCCAACTCATCCATCAAATCCGGGTTGTCCAAAAGTAACTGTTTGACCCCATCCCGGCCCTGCCCCAATTTAGTATCACCATAGCTAAACCATGATCCTGCTTTTTTAATGATGTCAAAATCAACGCCCAGGTCAATGATCTCGCCAGCCTTGGAAATACCTTCACCAAACATAACATCAAATTCAGCAATACGAAATGGAGGGGCAAGCTTGTTTTTAACAACTTTAACCTTCACCCGGTTCCCTGAAACTTCATCAGTGTCTTTAATTTGTGAGATCCTTCGAATGTCAAGACGTACTGATGCGTAAAATTTCAGGGCATTACCTCCTGTGGTAGTTTCAGGGCTTCCAAACATAACGCCGATCTTATCGCGAAGTTGATTAATGAATATACAGCAGCATCCGGTTTTGGAAATTGTTCCGGTTAATTTACGCAGGGCCTGAGACATTAAACGGGCATGTAATCCCATTTTAGAGTCACCCATTTCGCCCTCAATTTCCGCTTTTGGAACCAGGGCAGCTACAGAGTCAATGACAATAATATCAATTGCCCCCGATCGGATCAGGTTATCCGCAATTTCCAGGGCCTGTTCCCCATTATCTGGTTGTGAGATCAGAAGATTTTCTATATCTACGCCAAGTTTACTCGCATAGAATTTATCAAAAGCATGTTCAGCATCAATAAAGGCGGCAATGCCTCCCTTTTTTTGAGCCTCAGCAATTGCATGTATGGCCAGGGTTGTTTTACCGGATGATTCAGGGCCATAGATCTCAATAACCCTTCCTTTGGGTAAGCCTCCAATTCCTAAAGCAATATCCAGGCTGATTGAACCCGTAGAAATAGCTTCAATTGCCTCTACCGCATTATCGCCAAGTTTCATTACTGTCCCCTTACCATAAGATTTTTCAAGTTTGTCCAGCGTAAGTTGCAACGCTTTAAGTTTTTCCGGATTGCTCATTATTTTAGTTTAATATGATCAAAAGTAAAAAATATTTGTTGAAATACTAAAAATATTATCAAAATATTTAATTATTTATCTCTCCTGAACCATTGTTTTCAAGTTTTTTTAATACTCTGCCCACACGTGTAGCCTGAAGCTTCCTTCTTGAATCCAGTTTTTTTCTTTTTTGCTCCATTTCTGCTTTCCGCAGTGCCGTTTCGGTATGATTTTGCTCATAATATTTACAGAACCAGGTCAGCGGGCACATATGGCATTTCGGGTTTCGGGCCACACAAATATACCTGCCATGAAGTATCAGCCAATGGTGTGCTACATATATTTTATCCTGCGGTAAAAATTTTACCAGCTGCTTTTCGACAGCGTATGGAGTAGCAGCATTGAGCGTCAGACCGATCCGGTTTGCAACCCGGAATACGTGCGTATCAACCGCCATTGCCGGTGCGTTGTATATAACGGATGCGATAACGTTGGCGGTTTTTCTTCCCACCCCCGGCATCTTCTGCAGGTCATCAATGTGTGAAGGTACGATGCCCTTAAAGTCGTCTACAAGTTTTTTCGCCATACCCGCAAGATGCTTCGATTTATTGTTGGGATAACTTACGCTTCGTATGTATTGGAAAATTTCTTCCGGTGTGGATTCAGCAAGGCTTTGAGGGTTTGGAAAGCGCTTAAAAAGTTCGGGAGTTACCAGGTTGATCCGCTTATCTGTACACTGTGCAGATAAGATTACAGCGACCAGCAGTTCATAAGGATTGTTGTAATTTAATTCTGTCGCAGCATCAGGCTGGCGGGATGAAAAATGTTCTACAAATGACTTATATCTGTCTTTTCTTAGCACAGAACAAAACTATATAAATTTGTTCCCACTTTTACAAGCAGCAGGGAAATTATCGCCCCGCCATCAGATATGAAAAAGCGTTGGAACAATATCGATTAACTAAAGGGGGAAAATCTCTGACCTGGTAATTAAAAAGCCCGCTCATGAGCGGGCTTTTTAATGGATTCTTACACTGATTTCGAATAGTTCAAGATTTTAGCGATGATCTCCTGACCGGGATTTCTCGCCAGCGCATCGAGGTTTTTTTTAATCGATGCGTAGAATAATTGTTCGTCTTCACCAATGTCTTCGGTGATTGGGTTATTTTGAACCATGTTGTTTTGTAAAGAATTTGTTGTTGGAGTAGAAGTTTCTATCATAAGCGGTTTAAGTTTTAATTTAAAACGTACTTATTTTGCGAATGTTTCATCCACACAAAAATATTTTACAAAATATTTAACTCATGTATTCTTCAGGCTTAGTTCTTTAGATATCATCATTTTGCGAAGGTTGTTCAATGCGTAGCGCATCCGTCCGAGCGCGGTGTTAATACTTACCTCAGTGATGTCTGAAATTTCTTTGAAGCTTAGCTCTCCATAATGCCGCATGATCAGTACCTCCTTTTGTTCAGGGGGAAGAAGATGTATCAATTCCCTCAGGTCCTTGTGTGTCTGCTCACGGATGATCCTGTCTTCAGTACTCTCGTCATAGAATTTTATGACTTCGAAAATGTCGAAGCCCTCTACAGTAGTAACTACCGGGGTACGCTTCTCCTTACGGAAATGATCGATAACAAGATTATGGGCAATACGGATCACCCATGGAAGAAATTTACCCTCCTCATTGTATTTACCAGCTTTCAGCGTATTGATGACCTTGATAAAAGTATCCTGGAAAATATCTTCGGCCAGGTAAGAATCTTTTACCAATAAATAAATAGATGTGTAAATTTTGGATTTATGCCGGCGGATTAATTCCTCCAGGCTTGATTCCTGTCCCAGTAAATACTGATGTACCAGGTCCTGATCACTTTGTGATTGAAGTTTTATAGCACTCATACTCTAGATTCCCCTTTTTATAAATATTCAAAAGTTAATGAAGTAGAGTTTATCCGATAGCTTATCTCCTTATTTAAGTTTGTTGTTCTTGTTTCCTTTTCAAATGAAACAATTATTTTGCCAATATCAAAGAATAATTAATCAATCTTCTGTATTAAGCTCTTGTTGCCGTATTTTTGCATGCCCTATGGGGCATTATCATAATATACGTAATAAAATAGAACATAGGTTTACTCAATGGACAGAGAAGCGGAAAAAGACCCGGGGAAATATATCATCATTAAGGGGGCAAGAGTTCACAATTTAAAGAATGTAGACGTTGCTATTCCAAAAAATAAATTAGTGGTCATTACCGGAATGTCAGGATCGGGAAAGTCGTCCCTTGCGTTTGATACGCTGTATGCCGAGGGCCAGCGCAGATATGTAGAGAGCCTGTCGTCTTATGCAAGACAGTTTATGGGCCGGATGAACAAGCCTGACGTTGATTTTATTAAAGGAATTGCACCAGCTATCGCTATCGAACAGAAGGTTATTACCAGTAATCCCAGGTCGACTGTTGGAACGTCTACCGAAATTTATGATTATCTCAAGCTGCTTTTTTCCAGGATTGGTAAAACCATTTCTCCGGTTTCCGGCAAAGAAGTTAAGAAAGATACGGTCACAGATGTAGTGAATCTTATCTCCTCATTGCCGGAAGGTACATCTGTAACGATTTTGTGCCCCCTGCATGCCCACAATCATCGCTCTTTGAAGGAAGAACTTGCTGTTTTATTGCAAAAAGGCTTTACCAGGGTACTTATTAACGGTTTATTATCAAAAATTGAAGACCTTTTGGACGACGCATCCACAGGAAATAAGCAATCCGGGGATGAGGTCGAGGTAAAGATCGTCATAGACCGTATATCTGTAGCTTCAGATGAAGAAACCCTGAGCCGCATTGCAGATTCAGCTCAAACTGCATTTTTTGAAGGCAGAGGCGATTGTTTTGTCGAAGAAAACGGGATTGTTCATGTATTTTGCGATCGTTTTGAACTGGATGCAATACGTTTTGAAGAACCAACGCCTAATTTTTTTAGTTTCAACAACCCTTTCGGGGCGTGTAAAAGGTGTGAAGGTTATGGGAAGGTAATCGGCATAGATGAGGACCTGGTTGTCCCAGATAAAAGCAAATCTGTCTATGACGGTGCAATAGCGCCCTGGCGTGGCGAGAAAATGGGGGAGTGGCTGAACAAACTGGTTAAGAATGCCCTCAAATTTGACTTTCCAATTCATCGTGCATATAACCAGCTCAGTGATGAGCAGAGAAAATTACTTTGGAAAGGCAATAGTTATTTTAGCGGCCTTGATGATTTCTTTAAGGAGCTTGAGACTCAAACGTATAAAATTCAATACCGTGTTATGTTATCGCGTTATCGCGGTAAAACAACCTGTCACGAATGTATGGGAAGCAGGCTTCGTCAGGACGCATCTTACGTGAAGATCGACGGCAGATCAATCACGGATATTGTACTGATGCCTCTTGACAAGGCTTCGGAATTTTTTAATGATCTGAAGCTTGACCCTTCACGGCAAAAAATAGCTAAGCGCCTGCTCATGGAAATTGATAATCGAATTAAATTCCTGAATAATGTAGGCCTGGGCTACCTCACCCTGAACCGGCTGTCGAATACGCTTTCAGGAGGAGAATCCCAGCGCATAAATCTGGCAACATCTTTAGGAAGCTCGCTGGTGGGGTCCATATACGTTCTGGACGAGCCAAGCATTGGCTTACATCCCAGGGATACGCACCGTCTCATCGGTGTTCTGCGGTCTTTAAGGGATGTGGGTAATACGGTTCTGGTTGTTGAGCATGAAGAAGAGATCATGCAGGCGGCCGACCATATTATTGATATCGGGCCGGAAGCGGGTACTCATGGAGGCAACCTGGTTTTTACCGGTACTTATTCAGAGATACTGAAAGATGAAACAAGCTTAACCGGCAAATACCTGAGTGGCCGGCAGTCGATTGCTGTTCCCGCACAACGTCGTAAATGGAGTGATTTTATTGAGATCAGGGGGGCCAGGGAAAACAACCTGAAGAGTGTTGATGTTAAATTCCCATTAAACGTGCTAAGCGTTGTCTCCGGCGTCTCAGGATCGGGAAAGACCTCGCTGGTGAAACGTATCCTCCAGCCTGCACTTCAAAAAGCTATCGGCAATTATACCGGCGAACAAACCGGGTCTTATGATTCCATTGGCGGTGATTACGGCAAGATCGAACAGGTAGAGATTGTGGATCAGAACCCTATCGGCAGATCGTCAAGGTCCAATCCTGTTACCTATGTAAAAGCATGGGACGAAATCAGGAATCTCTTTGCTTCCCAGGGATCGGCAAAAGCAAGCGGTCTTAAGCCATCTGCATTTTCATTTAACGTGGAAGGGGGACGCTGCGACGTTTGCCAGGGTGAAGGGGAGGTAAAGATCGAAATGCAATTTATGGCAGATATCTTCCTGCCTTGTGAGGCATGTGATGGAAAACGGTTTAAGCAGCATGTCCTTGACATTACTTACAAAAACAAGAACGTTTTTGAAGTTCTCGACATGACCATCGATGAAGCATTGGAATTTTTTGAGGGTGAGCCTAAAATATTGTCTAAAATTAAGCCCCTGGTGGATGTGGGATTGGGTTACGTTCATCTCGGTCAATCATCCAATACGCTCTCCGGGGGAGAGGCTCAGCGTATTAAGCTTGCCTCGTTCCTTGTGAAAGGGAATAATAGCAGCAAAACGCTTTTTATTTTTGACGAGCCTACAACGGGACTTCATTTTCACGACATTAAGAAACTTTTAAAATCGTTTGACGCTTTAATTGAACAGGGTAATACCATCATCGTTATCGAGCATAATATGGACGTGATAAAATGTGCAGATTGGGTGATCGATATCGGACCTGAAGGAGGCGATAAAGGGGGCACTGTAGTTTTTGAAGGCCTGCCGGAAGATCTGATAAAGAAAAAAAATTCTTATACCGGCAGTTTTTTAAAGGAGAGGTTTAAGGGGTAGTTTAGAAGTAGAGAATTAAACTTAAATTTTCAATTGCTTTTTATGGTAGATATGAAAAAAAGGTTTGTGGTGTAGGAAACTATACTGTAAAAATTTTTTGAAAAGGTGCTGCAGTAGGTCTTTTGATCCGATAGTCGCGCTGTCCGTTGCGAATCCTCGCCAAGGGCATTCCATTTTACCAGAATGTTAAACTCCGGCTGCGGGCTCTGCACTGCCATCGCGTTTATTGTGAAAGACAGTATTCCATCGCAAAATCTACACGCTGTGCAATGCCTGACAAAAAAATTCGTGTCCCTGCAAATTAAACCGGGGCGGAAGCGATAGCTTTTTTGCCACCGGCATCCTCATAGTTAAACTACTTACGCTATGGCAAAAAACTAAAGCGGAGCACCGGGCTAATTAACCGAAAGGCTTCTGCCCCCGCTTTCCAAAAGAACCTAAATCCTCTTCCCTTAAAAATGCTGAGGCGGAATAACACGGCCTTATCGGATCGCTAATTTATTCTCCTTAAACTTCCCTATCAAATAATCTGCATACCGCATAAAACCCAGGTCTGTCATGTGGGTTCCATCAACTGTACCTTCATTGTCTGTGCCTATCGCATTGGCAGAACTGATATAATAAAGGCCTTTAACACCGCTTTTTACTAGCTTGTCGAACTCTGTTTTCAATGCCCTATTCTTCTCCTCTGTACGTTTTCTCAGATCAGCTTCGAAAGGGATCCTTGCATATTCAATATTTTCAACGAATACGATTGGCGTTGATGGATTTTTAGCCCGGATTGCATTTGCCAGAGGCATTACGCTGTCGGTAACTTGTTTCGGGGTCATATTCGGCAGGCAGTCAATTACATAAAATGAAGCTTTAATTCCCGAAATGACATCGACTACAGGCGGGTCCATTCTTCCGTTGCCGCTAAAGCCGAAATTATAACAATCGACATTCATCTTTCTGGAGATGATGTTCGTGAAAGCCATGCCGGGGACGAGACGCACAAGCACCCTGAAGGATACTCGTGCCATAAAAGACGATAGGCAACTGTGTTTCGGGAGCTGGTTTTCTGATAAAACTTGTGCTATCAATACCAACTTCCAGATGGGTTGTGCCGTCATAAAGAGGCAGATAAATTTTGAACTCTCTTTCACCAGGAGAAAGAGTGCTTACCAGGGTAGCCTCATTTTCCCTGGCCGTCGGCTTTCCGGTATTAACGTAAACCCATGTTCCATTCACTTTACAATAGAGGTCGACACCCTTAATGCCGGTCGAAGCCATGTGGTTCAGGTTGGTATCGTTAAGAATACCCCACTTTACCTTGATAGATGACGAATTGCTTAGAAACCTTACCGTGAGCCCGGCTGAATTCTTTGAAAGATTCCAAACCGCTTGCCTCACTTTTCCCTTTGATGATAGGGGCAGCCGGTCGTAAGGGCTTTCTTTCGCAGATTCAGGAACACCAGTTCCTTCGATAAGAAAATTCTCTTTTCCATAGTATTTGGTATTGTCTTTTTTCGCGGGGTTTTCCTGTGCTATGCTAAATGTATAAAGGCAGCAGAAAATTACTATGCATGCATATCTTTTCATATCTTGTCGTAGTGTTTATGGGTCGAATATACAGAATGAGAAACGCATCCGTCGGATGGGGGTGTCCAGTTTGAATAATATGAAATTGGCTGTTCATGTTTCAGGACTAAGCTCGAAGCCGTAGCCTTTCAAAGAAAATTTCCGTTAATTTGCAAATTAGTTTATTAAGATCAGGATGCCATGCTTTCAAAAAAGACCCGCTACGCTCTAAAAGCCCTTGTTGTACTGGGAAAGCATTTTGGTCAGGCGCCGTTACAGATCTCGAGAATTGCCGCTGAAGAAAATATCCCGAAAAAGTTCCTGGAGCAGATACTGCTTGATCTCAGGAATTCAGGGATCCTGTTCAGTAAAAAGGGATCCGGAGGTGGATACGGTTTGGTGAAAGATCCTGCCGAAATCTTTTTGGTACAGGTATTACGTCTAACCGGTGGACCTGTTGCCCTTCTGCCTTGTGTTTCCCTGAATTTTTACCAGAAATGTGATGAATGTATTAACGAAGGTACCTGCGGAGTAAGGGATGTTTTTTTAGATGTCCGGAATGCCACGTTAAAAGTTCTTAGCGAAACCAGTATCGCCGATATTATAAAAAGAGAAAGCATATTGACAAATAGTGTTGGCGGATAATTTTTTTTAATAAAGTCTACTATTTCTATATACTTTGTATTATATTTGCCGTATGAAAAATAATAACTCTTGTATTTTCTACATAATGGCAATTAATTGTTGTCATATGATGGTTTCATAAATCATTGAAGAAGATTAGATATATAGAATTAATCATATACATAAACCTCTTCAACCACGGTCGAAGAGGTTTTTTTGTACAAAAATAATAATGGAGAGCTTCAGAACAGAATTAGAAAATCCGATTGTTCAACAGGATATTATCGATTTAGAAAGAAAGATCAGGGAATTTCGTGAAGGAAAATTACATGATGAAAAATTTCGCAGCCTTCGCTTAGCGCGGGGGATCTACGGACAGAGACAGCCCGGAGTTCAAATGATCCGCATCAAGCTGCCCTTTGGTAAGGTCACGTTCAGGCAGTTATTGAAAATCGCCGATATTTCTGACGAATATGCAAGCAGTAACCTGCACTTAACCACCCGTCAGGATATTCAGATCCATTATGTTAGTCTTGACCGCACTCCGGAATTATGGGCAAAATTGGAGCAGGATGATATTACCCTTCGCGAAGCGTGCGGCAATACGGTTAGAAATGTTACTGCATCGCCTGCTGCAGGTATTGACCCGGATGAGCCTTTTGATGTTTCTCCATACGCCCATGCTACCTTTAAATATTTCCTGAGAAACCCTATCTGCCAGGAAATGGGCAGAAAGTTTAAAATAGCTTTCTCTTCCAGTGATGCGGATACGGCATTTACATATATTCATGACCTGGGTTTTATACCTAAAGTAATTCAGCAGAATGGTGAGGAGGTTCGTGGCTTTAAGGTATTATTTGGCGGAGGCTTAGGGGCACAGCCCGCTATTGCGCATCCTATCAATGATTTTCTTCATGAAGACGATCTGATCCCATATATAGAAAGTACCTTAAGGGTTTTCGACAGGCACGGGGAGAGGAATAACCGGAACAAGGCAAGGATGAAATTCCTTGTGGCAAAACTGGGCTTGGAAGAAGTTCTCAGGCTTATTGAAGAAGAAAAACTGGCTAACAACGCAAAGAAATTTATCATCGATCGCAACACAATTGACCTGCCTGAGATTCCAGGAGATGCTGATCATTCTGATGTGATCATTTCAGATCCTCTACTTTATGATACCTGGTTAAGGACAAATGTTTTCGAGCAGAAGCAAAACGGTTATTACGGGGTGTATGTGAAGGTTACAACCGGGGATATTCCCACTTCAAAAGCAAGAAAATTTGTTGACGCTATTCGCGGGCTTGTGGCGGATGAAATCCGCATTACGATCAACCAAGGTTTATTATTAAAATTTATCCGCAAAGAGGCACTGCCTTTATTGTTTGAGAGATTAAAGGAGCTGGATATGGCGAAACCTGGCTTTGATAGTGTTGCAGATGTAACTACATGTCCGGGAACAGATACCTGCAACCTGGGAATATCAAATAGTACTGAACTGGCCAGGGTTTTGGAAGATCTGATCATGGACGAGTACGAAGATCTCGTTGACAACGAGGATATAAAAATAAAAATCAGCGGCTGTATGAATAGTTGCGGTCAGCACGGACTGGCACATATCGGCTTTCACGGAAGTTCCCTTAAAGCTGCCGGCAAAGTGGTTCCGGCCGCCCAGGTTCTTTTGGGGGGCGGCACGGTTGGAAACGGTCTCGGACGGGCAGCTGATAAAGTGATCAAAGTCCCTTCCAAGCGTACCAAAGATGTGGTACGAGTGGTTCTGGATAATTACAGCCTGAATAAAAGCGGAGATGAATTGTTTAATGATTTCTATGACCGGCTTGGGAAAGACCACTTCTACCAGTTATTAAAGCCCCTGGCTGATCTCTCAACCCTCACACCCGACGAATTCGTAGATTGGGGCCATGAAGAGACTTTTGTAACGGCTATCGGGGTAGGGGAATGTGCCGGTGTGGTGATTGACCTGGTTTCGACCCTTGTTCTGGAAGCTGAGGAAAAATTGCAGTGGTCAATAAAATCCTTTGAGAACCAGGCGTATTCAGATTCTATTTACCATGCGTATAGTGTGTTTATCAGCGGAGCAAAGGCTCTTTTACTGGATAAAGGAATAAACAGCAGTACCCAAACCGGTATTATGCGAGATTTTGATGAACAATACAGGGACAGCCCTATACTTGCCGGAGTGGAGAATTTCACTGATCTGGTATTGACGATTAACAAAAATGAGCCCTCAGCAGTGTTTGCCCAAACTTACCTGGCATCTACTGTTGATTTTATTAAAAGAATTAAGACAGAAAAGGAGGCAGTCCAATTATGATACTTTCTAAGATAAAAAAAGAAGTAAGAGAGCCAAGGATAACTTTGGTAGGTGCAGGTCCGGGCGATGCGGAGTTGATCAGTTTAAAGGGAGTGCGAATACTTAAATCAGCAGACGTGGTACTATATGACGCGTTGGTTAATAGTGAGCTGCTGGATTTTGCTCCGGAGCATGCTATTAAAGTTTACGTAGGTAAAAGATCAGGGGATCATTCCTATTCTCAGGAAGCCGTCAATAAGCTTATGATTGACTACGCACTGAATTATGGTCACGTAGTCCGTCTGAAAGGCGGCGATCCTTTTGTTTTTGGCCGTGGGTTTGAAGAGCTGGAAATGGCGGCTTCTTACAGTATTCCTGCGGAAGTTGTTCCTGGCATCTCCTCCAGTATTTCTGTTCCTGCTTTGATGGGTATTCCGGTAACTCACCGGGGCACAAGCGAAAGTTTCTGGGTGATTACTGGTACTACAACCAACGGGGAGGTTTCCAAAGATCTTTACGCAGCCGCAAAGACAGATGCCACGGTGGTCGTGTTAATGGGTGTAAAAAAATTGAGGGAGATCGCTGCCATATTTGAAAACGAAGGCAAGGGCAGATTGCCGGTTGCCGTCATTCAGAATGGCTCAATGGCTAATGAAAAGATAGTTGTTGGCACCGCAGCTACTATTGCAGAAGCTGCGGCAGATCAGAAAATAGATTCTCCTGCGCTGATCATATTTGGTGAAGTTGTTGGGCTGCACGCACTATACCAGCCAATCAAGGCATTTTATGAGTGTTCTGAGTAAAAGAAATACCCATACCAATAAAGATACAACTGGCAATCAGTTGTTTCCGGTGTTCCTTAAGCTTAACGAGCTTAAGGTTCTGCTTGTTGGCGCCGGAAATGTTGGATTGGAAAAACTCACCGCCTTACTTTCGAATAGCTCTGAAACACAAATAACAATTGTTGCAGAAAACTTTTCACCGGAAGTTATCGATTTCGCAAGCCAGTATCCTCAAATTAAAACCATTTACAGGCGGTTTGAGCCCTCTGATCTTGAGGGTCAGGATCTTGTAGTGATCGCCACGGGCGACAATGTGTTTAATGCAGAAATAAGAGGCTTGGCGCGCAAACGTCATCTCCTGATCAATGTAGCGGATAAGCCTGAACTATGTGATTTCTATCTTGGCTCAATAGTTAAAAAGGGCGATCTTAAGATAGGGATCTCGACCAATGGGAAGTCTCCGACAATTGCAAAACGCTTAAAAGAAGTTTTCCAAAACAATTTACCGGACGATCTTAACCTGACGCTACAACAGATGAATCAGTTCAGAAATTCGCTGAATGGTGATTTCGCCCATAAAGTTACCGAACTTAATAAAGCTACGGCTATCTTAATAAACCCGGCAGCAGAGCCGGACTCCAGCAGGAGACTGCGGTGGATCCTTTGGGGTGCGGGATTTTTGGGCCTTGCATTGATCCTCACACTTTTCTGGGTTAATGATGCAGATTTCAGGAATTATCTGTTAGGTATCCATCCGGCATTTTATTACTTCCTGACTGCGGGGTTCATCTTCGCGATGATAGACGGTGCCATCGGGATGTCTTATGGGGTTACATCGACTACGTTTGCATTATCCATGGGCATCCCGCCCGCTTCAGCAAGTACAGCAGTTCACGTTTCCGAGATATTAAGCAACGGAATAGCAGGATGGATGCATTACAAAATGAAGAACGTAAATATGCGTTTGTTCTGGCTTCTCCTTGTTCCGGGTGTGATCGGAGCCGTTCTGGGGGCCGTTTTGCTTTCGAATCTTGAAGAATACAATCATTACACTAAACCGCTGGTATCCATTTATACCCTAATACTCGGAATAGTGATCATGGCAAAGGCATTTAAAGCGAGCAGAAAGCGTGCAGGGGCAAAAATTCAAAACATTCGATTCCTGGGTTTTGGCGGTGGTTTTATTGATGCGGTGGGTGGCGGCGGCTGGGGGTCAATCGTGTTGTCGTCGCTTATTGCGGGTGGCCGGAACGCCCGTTATTCTCTTGGAACAGTTAAGTTATCACGATTCTTTATTGCCTTGATGAGCTCAATAACCTTTATTACATTGCTCAATGATGTATACTGGGAATCTGTCTTGGGGCTGGTCATTGGCAGTGCCATTGCTTCCCCCATCGCGGCACGTTTATCCAGTAAAATCTCGGTAAAAGCAATAATGGTTGCAGTTGGCATAATTGTGATCCTCGCGAGCCTTAAAACAATCATTACAACCCTCATTAATTTTATATAAATCAGTATTTTTGCCGAAATCTTAAAAAATGAAGGAATCATCCAAACTCATCCGCACCCAGACCCCGAGATCAACTCAAAGGGAACATTCTGTGCCATTGTATCTTACATCAAGTTTTATGTTTGATGATGCCGAGCATGGAAGGGCGATGTTTACGGAAGAGGTTGAGGGCAATATATATTCACGTTATTCAAATCCAAATACTTCGGAGTTTATACAGAAAGTTTGTGATACAGAAGGTGCAGAGGCTGGACTGGCATTCTCATCCGGTATGGCAGCTGTTTTTGCATCCTTTGCCGGGTTGCTGAAAAGTGGTGATCACATTGTTGCGTTTCGGTCAGTATTTGGCTCAACGCATCAGCTGTTTACTCAGCTGTTACCAAGATGGGGTATCACCACAACCTATGTTGACGCTTCGAAACCTGAAGATTTTGAAAAAGCTTTGCGGCCTGAAACGAAAATGGTGTTTTTAGAAACTCCATCAAATCCGGGACTGGAATTAGTTGATCTTGAGTGGCTTGGCGCTTTGAAAAAGAAGCACAAATTCATTTTGAATGTAGATAATTGTTTCGCCACACCATATCTGCAAAAGCCAATCCAATATGGAGCCGATCTTGTAAGCCACTCATCAACTAAATACATGGATGGACAAGGGAGGGTTTTAGGCGGTGTTGTAGTTGGGCGAAAAGATCTTATAAAGGAAATGATGTTTTTCATCAGGCATACTGGTCCGGCTATGTCGGCATTCAACGCCTGGGTGTTTTCCAAGAGCCTTGAGACTTTGCCGGTTCGTATGGACAGGCATTGCAGCAATGCACTTAAAGTCGCGGAGGCATTAGAAAAGCATCAGGAAGTTGAAGTAGTAAGATATCCGTTTCTTCCTTCGCATCCGCAACATGATCTTGCTAAGCGTCAAATGAAGCAAGGTGGTGGAATAGTGACTTTTATTATCAAAGGTGGAATGGAACGGGCTATGAGATTTATGGATGCTTTGGAAATGATCAGCTTGTCTTCTAATCTCGGTGATACACGAAGTATTGCTACGCATCCGGTTTCTACAACACATTCTAAGCTAACAGACGAGGAGCGGGCACAGATCGGAATTTTTCCTGGCAGCATACGCATCTCGGTAGGCCTTGAAGATGTAAATGACATTATAGGGGATCTGACCGGAGCTTTAGATAGTTCAAAATAATTCGATCTAATATCAATGAATACACAGAATTTACTTCAGGGAATAAAGGGCTTAGCGATCGTGGAATCACTGAAGTATATAGCTGATCTATATCCTGGTAAGGTTGTGTTTTCAACCAGTTTTGGATGGGAGGATCAGGTAATATCGCATATTATCTTTAAAAATGACCTGCCTATCAAGGTGTTTACACTTGAAACAGGCCGTTTATTTCCTGAAACATATTATGTATGGAATCGTACGCTCGAAATGTATGGAAAGCAGATCCATGCTTATTACCCGAATACCGAGGCTGTAGAAAATATGATCAGCACTAAAGGTCCAAGCAGCTTTTATGAATCTGTGGAAAACCGTAAAGAGTGCTGCGGGATACGGAAAGTTGAGCCCTTAAAGCGCGCCCTCGCCGGAAATTCAGTCTGGATAACTGGTATCCGTGCAGATCAATCCATGAACCGGGAGCATATGGATAATGTGGAATGGGATGAAGGAAATCAGATCATGAAATATCATCCGATATTTGATTGGACGCTGGCTCAGGTAAAAGAATATATCCGGGAGAATAACATTCCCTACAATCCATTGCATGACAAAGGTTTTCCGAGTATAGGATGCGCCCCATGTACACGTGCTGTAAGAGAGGGTGAAGATTTCAGGGCTGGAAGATGGTGGTGGGAAGACCAGGATAAAAAAGAATGCGGGTTGCATAGCACTCAAGGTTAAACGCGCTTTTGCTCCCCTTTTTTAAAGGGGAGCTGTCCGCAGGACTGAGGGGTTTATACATTTGAAATCCAGCGAACTGGTAGATATGGGCACCCCGGTGCTAATTAAGAATTAAATATGAATAAACAAGACACTACTTATTTAGATCAGTTGGAAGCCGAAGCAATACACATATTGCGCGAGGTAGCCGGCCAGTTTGAAAAACCAGCATTGCTATTTTCCGGGGGGAAGGATTCGATAACACTTGTGAGGCTTGCCGAAAAAGCATTCAGGCCAGGTAAGTTTCCTTTTCCTCTTGTGCACATTGATACAGGGCATAATTTCCCTGAAACGATCACCTACCGTGATGAGATGATCGCCAGGCTTGGAGAAAAGCTTATCGTGGGATATGTCCAGGATTCGATAGACCAGGGTAAAGTAATTGAGCAAACGGGAAAAAATGCCAGCAGGAATGCCTTACAGACTGTCACGCTGCTCGATACCATCGCCGCAAATAAGTTTGACGCTTGTATCGGAGGCGCCCGCAGGGATGAGGAAAAAGCCCGTGCGAAGGAAAGAATATTCTCTGTCCGTGATGAGTTTGGTCAATGGGACCCTAAGCGCCAGCGCCCGGAATTATGGAGTGTGTATAATGGCAAGATCCATAAGGGCGAAAATGTACGTGTTTTCCCGATAAGTAACTGGACGGAGCTCGATGTTTGGAACTACATCCGCAGGGAGAAAATAGAGCTTCCCACAATTTATTTTGCTCATGAACGCGATGTCATCACCAGGAGCGGCCAATTGATGGCAGCGGCGGATTTCCTGAACATGGATGATCAGGATATTATTGAGCATAAAAATGTAAGGTTCCGTACAGTTGGAGATATGACCTGTACCGCCGCTGTTGAGTCGGATGCCTTTCTAATAGACGATATAATTGAAGAAATAAGGGCATCAAAGATCAGCGAAAGAGGAGCCCGTATGGATGATAAAGTTTCTGAAGCTGCAATGGAAGACCGCAAAAAGGGAGGATATTTTTAATGGATTTACTAAAATTTTTCACAGCTGGAAGTGTTGATGACGGCAAGAGTACCCTTATCGGCAGGCTTCTTTATGATAGTGAATCTATACTTGCAGATCAGCTGGAAGCACTTCAGCAGTCGAACCGTAAAAATGATGACGGAACAATTGACCTTGCGATTTTAACGGACGGGCTTAAAGCCGAGCGTGAGCAGGGCATAACGATTGATGTTGCTTATAAATATTTTCAGACGGACAAGAGGAAATTTATTATTGCCGACACCCCGGGGCATATCCAGTACACAAGGAACATGGTAACCGGTGCGTCCAATTCTAACCTTGCCATCATTTTGGTAGATGCAAGAAATGGGGTTGTTGAGCAAACTATCCGGCATTCATTCATTGTGTCGCTGCTGGAGCTAAAACATGTTGTTGTTTGTATCAATAAAATGGATATGGTCGGTTATAGCCAGGATACGTTTAATGATATACACAAAGTATATTCCGAAATAGCTGCCAAGCTTCGTTTGAACGAAGTCACTTATATCCCTGTAAGTGCCCTTAAAGGCGACAATGTGGTAAATATTTCAGATATGATGCCTTGGTATCAGGGCAGGAGCCTGCTGGACCATCTTGAAACTATCGCAGTAAATGAAGATGAAAAATCCCCGCAGGCCAGAATGCCGGTGCAATGGGTGATCAGGCCGCAGACCGACGAGCTTCATGATTATCGCGGCTATTCCGGACGGGTATCAAGCGGTAGTTTTCATGTAAATGACAAGATCACAGTTCTGCCTTCAGGGGTGAGATCAGAGATCAGCAGGATCGAGACCTTTGGTCAGGACCAGGCGGAAATTCACAGCGGAATGTCAGTAACCCTTCATCTTAAAGATAATGTAGATATAAGCCGCGGTGATATCGTCGTAAACTCCTCCCATGAGCCAGTTGTATCTCAGCTTATCGAAGCAGATCTCTGCTGGATGGATACCAGGCCTTTGGACGATTCAATGATGTACCTGATCCAGCATAATAGCAAACAAACCAAATGTAAGATCCGTGAGATCCTGTATAAAGTGAATATTAATACGCTCGAGAAGATCTCAGCAGATACGTTCCAGCTAAATGATATAGGGCGTATTGTGATCAAAACCGCTGATCCGCTTGCTTTCGATCTTTATCACGAAAACAAGCAGAATGGCGCGGCCATACTTATTGACAGCCGTACAAATCTGACGGTAGGAGCGCTAATGTTCAGGGCTTCTGTAGATTAAAAGAAGATTAGCAAATCCGGAAATGAGCAAATTAGTAAATGGGCGGTGGACCATGCAGGTATAAAGAAATAGTAAATTAAAAAAAATCCGGAAGTGAAAGTAGAATTGAAAAGAGTAAATGATGCGGTCCATTTCGAAGCTTCGGCCACATCATCAACAGTAAAAGTTCATATTGACGGCTCGCCTGATATTGGAGGCCTGGCTCTTGGGGTAAGGCCGATGGAAATGGTGCTTATGGCGCTGGCTTCATGCAGCTCATTAGACCTGGTCAGCATTCTCAAAAAGCAGAAACAGGATCTCAAAGATTTTTCGGTTTCTGTTGAAGGTGAACGCAGGGAAAAGATCCCGACCATCTTCACTAAAATTCACATGACATTTACCCTCAAAGGAACGATCGATCCTGATAAAGCAGAACGCGCTGCAGAGCTGGCTGTTAAAAAATATTGTTCCGTACACGATATGCTGGCAGCAGGAGGGATTGAGATTACTTACTCAATTGATATCGTATAGCGTCAACCTACAGCGCTAACGCACGCGTATCGCGTGTGGCTAACGCACACTTTGCTGGCGCACGCGTGTCGCGTGTATTAACCTATTTTAAAATATACTTACTCAACACCCTGTACACCTCATTGATATTATCTCCTTTGCCAAAATGCTGCTTGAAAGGCTCTGATGTACCCCGTACCCAAATCTTCAGATCTGCATCCAGGTCCAATAGTCCTGCGCTTTCCTTAGAAAACCTGATGACACTGGCATAGGGGATACTTTGATATTCTACCTTCGATCCGGTAATACCCTGCTTATTTATGAGTATCAGCCGCTTGTTTGTAAATACAAACATATCCCTGATCATTTTGAACGCTTTCTCGAGAATTTCGCCTTCGATTAATATCGGTTTAAATTCTTCAGTGATCTTTTCCAAAGAAACTTCACTGGGATGTCCCATTAACATATCAAATACGCCCATATTGCAGTCTAAGTTTATGAATTCGTTTAGTACAAATTTATTCAGATCAAGAATAAAATCTCCATTAAAACACAATAATATTAACTAACATTTGACTTTAAAATTACATGTTTAAACATCTATTTAATTATTTTTGATCATTCTAAAACTAAATTATGTCAGTAAAAACTAAATGGGCACTAGACCCTACACATTCTGAGGTGCATTTTAAGGTAAAGCATCTGGTGATTTCTACCGTAACCGGTACGTTTAAATCTTTTAACGGAGGTTTTGAAACTGAGAGCGAAGATTTTTCGAATGCAAGCATTGATTTTTCATTGGATATCAATAGTATAGATACCACTCAGGAACAACGCGATGTGCATTTGAAATCTGCGGATTTCTTTGATGCGGAAAAATATCCCAAAATCACATTTAAGTCTGCCTCTTTTACCAAGTCAGGTGATGACTATGAACTTAACGGAGACCTGACCATAAGAGACGTTACTAAGCCTGTTAAGTTAAACGTTGAGTATGGCGGCAATGCAACAGACTTTTACGGAAATGAGAAAGCTGGTTTTGAAATAACCGGTAAGATCAGCCGTAAAGAATTTGGCCTCACCTGGAATGGAGTCACCGAAGCTGGTGCTATTGTAGTCGGTGATGATATTAAATTGAATATTAACGCACAGTTTGCGAAACAAGCATAAGAAGTATTAATCGGTTTAATGGGCTATCCGCGATGGGCGGACAGCCTTTTTTATGCCGAATTATTCATTTCATTAAAGGTCACTTAGCCGGATCTGCCTGATCCTTACAGGAGCATTTGTGAAAACAAAGTAAAATCGGTACTGCCAGATATCTCATTCAACACCGCTCTTATCCTTTGCTGTTCATTGCCTTCAATGACGAACGTACCCAGCAGCTTTCCATCCGCCGCGCCGGAACGGATCTCAATCTTACTGTCTGAAGAAATTGGAGTACGGCCTCGCAGGGTAATCAGCTCAATATTCCTGACAGAAGTAAGATCAACTTTAGTGAATTTTAAAAAAGAGTCTGTGCCCGAAATAGTGGCAACAGTTTTATCCCCATTAAAACTGACATCTTTCGCTTGGTCAGCTTCAGCAACGTCAAGGACCGGGCTGCGTAAAATAAGTACTTTTTCACCTGCCTGGCTAGCCATTCCATTTGCTCCCCGGTCTTTATACGCAGCGCGAATAATGAAACTGCCATCAACGTTTTCACCTTCCGGAACAATGGTCGTGAAGCTCCCCTGTACAGGTAGGTTTTTTGCACTTCGCGGAGGATAGGCCATACTCAGGATATAATTTGTAATTGCTCTGGGTAACCTGTTTTCTTCGGGCTTCTTCGCGGTTTGTGACTGAACAGCAATACCGCACCCAAGAAGGATGCCAAGTGAAAAGATCAATTTTAAGAGCATAATTATTTTATATTCTGAAATAGAAATGTGATTTAGACATCGGAGGGCAAGGCGATAAAACTTAAGGTCTCAGCCTTTCGAGATAGCCCATATTATACTTCATGCTTTCTATAGCAGTTTTAGCATACTCTTCCTGCTCAATGAAGAAATACTTCAGGCCCGATTCTTTCCGGTGCTCCAGGATTTTCGCAATATCCAGACCCCCTTTTCCAAATTCAGTGCTTTCTTTTTTCTGAAGGTCCATGTCTTTCAGATGCCATAGCGGGAAACGGCCTTTGTATCTTTTGAAATAATCAAATGGATCATTCCCGCTTGCAACAACCCATCCTAAATCAAGCTCCATGTGGACCAGATTTGCCTCTGTATTATCCATCAGGATATCATAAAGCACCTTCCCGTCAACTTTATCGAATTCATAGTCATGGTTGTGGTACCCGAATTTCAGACCAAGCTTCCTGCATTCTTCACCGCTCTTGTTAAATATATCAGCCGTTTTTTTGTAATTGTCAACAGTCTGACCTGAACTAGGCATACTTGAACAAATCAGGTATTCCTGGCCTGATTCGGCTGCTTCTTCCATGGTTTGCTGCCACATGGCATTTATACCCACGTGCCCGCTTCTTAAAGTCATTCCGAGGTCTTTGCAGGCCTGTTTCATTTCCTTTGCGGTAAGACCATAATAATGGCCTTTTACACTTCTGGCAGACTCTATTTGCTTAATTCCCAGATCAGCAATTTGTTTCAGCGTTCCTCGGGCATCAGCGAGCATTTCTGTGCGGACGGTATATAATTGTATGCCCGGGTTTTTAAATCCGGTTCTGGCAGAAGCAATCGATGGTAAAATCATGGAACCCAGAGCAAAGGTCGCTGCGGTTTTTAAAAAATGACGGCGTGTTTTCATAGGATGTTTTTATTTGAAATTTGAAAATAGGGATTTTCAAGGGTATTTGGAAACTTTTTTGATTGTCAGGGCAATCGAACACTAAAGTTTAACCGCGAAGGTTGCAAAGTTTGACGTCCGCCCGGCTGAAGCCATTCGGACGGGCAAAGGTCGCAGAGTTTAACGTGATTCGCTCTGAATTGGGTTTACGGTTCGAACATTGTAGTCTTCTTGCCTGCCTTCGTGTGCTTTGCGAACAATCTTTGCGGTTAAGAACTTCCTCGCGGTAAGAGTGTCACTTTTTTAAAAACCCCACATTCCAGATCTTCTCTGCCTTGCGTCCAATTAGCCAGAAAGAAAGGGCTAAAACGGCGAAGAAAATAGTTTTATCTGTAACATCCCATAAATATTCGAAGTAACGACTGTAGAGATTGATAAGAAGGAAAGTAATACCAAATTCGCGGGCAATAAAATCTTTACGGCGAAGACCATATATAGTAAATGCGATAGATATAATGACAGAAATGATACCCCAGTAAAATAATTCGACCTGCTTTACCAGCATCCAGTCTTCAAGCGTTCCGAAATTGCCGAAAATAGATAACAGCCATAAGGAAACAAATAAATAGAGCAGACCAATGATATACGTGAGATCACGGAATTCACTGATCTTTTTAATTTTAACCATTAAAAAGCTAAAAACTATCAGC
Source organism: Daejeonella sp. (assembly GCA_037719315.1). GTDB lineage: Bacteria > Bacteroidota > Bacteroidia > Sphingobacteriales > Sphingobacteriaceae > Daejeonella. The sequence goes on along the minus strand of JBBJNR010000008.1, from coordinate 26,602 downwards.
AGAAATCCGAAGAATACAAACCTTAGCGGATAATTCATCCCGAGGAAGTAATGACTCCAGTCGGTCTGGTACCCGGTTTCAGTTCCAAACCAGCTTCCTAAAGATACCAGTGCAAATGCCCAGATTAGCCCGGAGCTGAACCTTATTGCCAGGCCGGCGTAGATAAATACTGACAGCAGGAAGAGGATCGAAAAGTGGCCGCTTCCATTATCAAAAGTTTTACCGAGGTAAGCGATACAGCTTGCGGTAAAAAGTATCGCGAAAAAAATAATCGCCTCATTGCTGAATACGCGTTCCGGGTATTTGTGTTTTCGCTTGCTTCCTTCATACAATAGCGCCACGGCAAAGACTCCCGAAAGCAGGCTGATAATAATGTCGGGAGTATCATATAATTTATACAGCCAGTTGATCACCACATCATCTATGATCAGGGACGCTATTGCAATGATGCCGCAGGCCAGCGCAACCCAAAACGAATATTGGGCAAGGCGCTTCCAGTCAAAGCCTTTTACCTCGTAGGATGAATGCAGTTTGTCGGCTGTATCCGGATCGATCAGCCCCTCAGTTTTCCAATGGCGGATGGTCGTGTCCAGGAATTCGCTTTCCTGCTTGTCAAGATTCAATTTTGCCAAACCGCGTACGTAGATTAAAAATAAAATTAAGCTTTTTGAAGCAGAATGTTTCTTACCAGTGTTTCATCTTCGGAAAGCTGAGCTTTCAGTTCATCGAGGGACTTAAATTTCTCGTCGCCGCGGATAAAATGAAGGAAATCAATTCGTATGCTCAATCCATAAATATCAGCATTAAAGTCGAAAATATTAACTTCAATGTTGCGCGTCATGCCATTAAGAGTCGGGCGATGTCCGATATAAGCCATGCCGTTCAGGGTCTTCGCGCCGGCATCTGATTCGATCTCAACAGTTACGGCATAAATGCCATCAGCCGGAATGAGTTTATATATTTCTTCGATGAAAAGGTTGGCTGTTGGGAAGCCAAGCGTACGTCCCACCTGGTCGCCCTTTATAACTTTGCCTGTCAGGTGAAATGGATACCCCAGAAAGTCATGCGCTGTTTTGACATGACCGCTCAGGATTGCTGACCTGATCTTTGTTGAGCTTACCGCAACGTCGTTAATATCCTGTTCGGGGATCTCTTCTATTTCAAAGTCAAAATCTTTTGAAAATTGTTGAAGCTCTTCCATTCCGCCTTCCCGGTCTTTACCAAACCTGTGATCGTAGCCAATAATGATCTGTTTTGTGCCAATTTTATCGACCAGTACATTTCTGATATAATCCTGGGGGGATAAGTTAGAAAAATCCCTTGTGAAGGGAGTAATGATCAGGTGATCAATGCCTATTTTCTCAAGCTGAGCGGCTTTTTCAGACATCGTACTGATCAATTTGATTTCATGATCTTCCGGGTGAAGGATCATCCGCGGATGCGGAAAAAATGTTAAAATAACAGTTTCACCTTTTATTTGCCGTGCAACGTCAAGTAAGCGGCTAATTATTTTCTGATGACCGATATGTACCCCATCGAATGTGCCTATGGTAACCACGGCGTTGTTTATCTTGACAAACTCATCGATATGATTGTAGATCTTCATTTTGAACGAGAGGCAAACTTAAAGTTTTTACCGGTCATTTTAACTTTTCCTGCTCTTTAAGGTGCCGGATGTGATTGACGAGTTCCATTACCCCAAACGCATTACTCACCGCATAATTTCCACTTTTTGTACGGCGAAGGGAGCTCAGATAAGCCCCGTTATTTAGTGACTTTCCAAAATCATAAACTAATGAGCGTATATAAGTTCCTTTACTGCATACAACTTTGAAATCTACTTCGGGTAATTCTACACGGCTAATCTCAAAAAGGCTGATCGTTACTTTACGTGTCTTCAGTTCAACGCTTTCTCCGCGGCGCGCTTTCATGTACAGCCGCTCGCCATCTACTTTTATCGCGGAATGTGCCGGGGGGTACTGATCCAGGTCGCCGGTAAATTTAAGCGTATTTTCTCTGACCTGCTTTTCTGTGAGGAGGCTGATATCGAAAGTTTCATCAACCCCGGTTTCCAGATCATAGGAAGGTGTAGTTGCACCCAGTATCATCGTACCGGTATACTCTTTGTCCTGAGCCTGAAATTCGTCTATTTTTTTGGTGAGCTTGCCCGTGCAAATGATGAGTAATCCCGTAGCCAATGGATCCAGGGTGCCTGCATGGCCAACTTTTAATTTCAGAGGTTTAAATGCATTTCGGACCTTTCCCACCACATCAAAACTGGTCCATTTGTAAGGCTTATCAATAAGCAGCATCTCACCTTCAATGAAATTAAATTCCGGAAATGCTTTTTGTAAAGTCTCGTCCATCAGACCACATGAAGATCGTGGCCCGAGAGTAATAATATGAGAAGAAAGCCACCCACGATGATCCGGTACCATCCAAACAATCTGAACCCCCGGGTTTGCAGGAATGTAATGAAGTAACGGATGGCAAGCATAGCAATTACAAATGCGACGACATTGCCAATTACCAACAGCCTCATCTCTTCAGAATGGATGACGTATCCGTTTTTATAAAAGTCGTAAAGTTTCTTGGCTGTGGCGCCGAACATAGTAGGTACGGCAAGAAAAAATGAAAATTCTGCCGCAGCTTTCCTGCTTAGCTTTTGCGCCATCCCGCCCACGATGGTAGCTGCTGATCTCGATGTTCCAGGGATCATGGAGAGGCACTGGAACAATCCAATCTTAAATGCCGTAGTATAGCTGATCTGATTCGTATCATCTATGGCCCCGTCTTTGAACCATTTATCCACAAATAAAAGGATCATTCCCCCAACAAGCAATGCGATGGCCACCGTCAATGGACTCTCAAGCAGCTGGTTTATTTTATCGCTTAATATTAAGCCAAAAAATACTGCGGGAACAAATGCTGCAAAAAGCTTCAAGTAAAAATCAAGGCTTTGGAAGAAGCGTTTGAAATAAAGCACGATCACCGAAAGGATTGCACCGAGCTGTATAGACACTGTAAAGAGCTTAACGAATTCATTTGACTCGATACCCATCAGAGATGATCCAAGGATCATATGGCCGGTCGATGAAACCGGCAAGAATTCAGTCAGGCCTTCAATGACGGCCAGAATGATTGCCTGAAAAATCGTCATTAGTTATTATTGGCCGGCTTTTTTAGTATTGCAAAAAAACCAATACCAAAACCTGTCAGGACAATGATCGGTGCAACAATGATCTTACCTGCGCTGTAGATGTCAGAATCGCCTGCCATCACAATAAAGCCGAGAATTACTACAACAATACTGAGGATCATTAGCCTGTAGTTGTTTTTCCCGAACACAAAAGGCTCGTTCTTAACGTCATCAACCGGGGTGTTTTTCTGTGCCATTATCTGTAAAGGTCATGAATTTTTAAACGAAGAAATTTGCTCACTGCAAAATAGGTGCTTAAGCCAGATATAAGGATGCCGATGCCAATAACACCTGCAAAAACAATGATAAATTCAAACCAATTTCTCAGGATGATCATTTCAGGAACCTGCTTTTGCGCAAAATATAAGGTGAGAAGAAGTAAAATAATAGCAATAAGTCCTGCCAGTAGGCCGTGGAGTATTCCGTAACCCAGGAATGGCTTGCGGATAAAACCCTTTGTAGCTCCAACCAGCTGCATGCTTTTGATCAGGAAACGCTGGGAATAGATAGCCAGGCGAATCGTGTTATTTATCAGGGCCACCGCTATAATGAGTAATATTCCGGCGAAAGCTAAAATTACCAGGCCAATACCCCTGATATTTTGATTTACCATGTCAATCAATGATTTTTGATATATGACCTCTTTCACAAGCGGGTTCTTGCTCAATTGCGTCGTGAAAGTTTCGATACTGGCATTATTAGCGTAATCTGCCTTCATGTATACGTCAATTGATGATAGCAGGGGATTATATCCCAAAAATTCCACAAAATCTTCACCGAGGTCCTTTGTCAGGTTTCTTGCAGCAAGTTCTTTGCTCACATATTGCGTTTTTAACACATAAGGATTAGCGTCCAGCTGTTTTTGAAGGGCTGTGATATCAACTTCTTTTGCGCCTTCATTGACAATGATATTCAGTACAATGTTTTCCTTAACGTAATTGGAAAGGTTCTTAGCGTGTACAAGGATGAGTCCTAAAAGCCCTGTCATTAGTAAAACAAGCGCGATACTTATTACGGTTGAAACGTAAATGGTTTTAGTTTTCCTTGCGGACGAGCTTCCTTCAAATTCTTCCATGAGCAATAGTATATCCGCGAAAATAAAGATTTCAACTTATAAACGTAACATTAGGAGAGTTAATATGAGTTAAAATTTGTTAAATCAGTTGCCTATGGCCAGTTGTCAGCTGCCTGGCTGGGCGTTCAGCACGTACAACGCATTACGCTCAGCACGTACAACGTATTACGTACAACGTATAACTAGTTAAGACTTACAACGTAACACGTTTAACTTTTTTTGGTATTTTCGCACCTTAGTTTAATAAGATGGATTATCAATTCAGGGATATAGAAAAGAAGTGGCAAAAGTTCTGGGCCGACAATCAGACATTTAAAGTCGACAACAATTCAGCTAAGCCCAAATATTATGTCCTGGATATGTTTCCATATCCTTCAGGAGCCGGTCTGCATGTCGGTCATCCGCTTGGTTACATCGCATCCGATATATTTTCACGATATAAAAGACTGAAGGGCTTTAATGTTTTGCATCCTATGGGATACGACTCATTTGGTCTTCCGGCGGAGCAATATGCCATTCAAACCGGCCAGCATCCTGCAATCACTACTGAAACTAACATTAACAGATACCGCGAACAGCTTGATAACCTGGGTTTCTCATTCGACTGGAGCCGTGAGGTGAGAACCAGTGACCCGGGATACTACAAATGGACACAATGGATCTTCATGCTTCTGTTCAATTCCTGGTATGATCAGGACACCGATAAAGCCGAGAATATTGAAAGCCTCATTGCAAGGTTTGAAAGTTCGGGCAGCTATAGAATAAAAGCGGTTTGTGATGATGATGTACGCGTCTTTTCTGCAGACGAATGGAAGAGCAAAAATGATGGACAGAAGCAAGCTGAGCTTCTGAAATACCGTCTCACCTACCTTCGCGAAAGTACCGTGAATTGGTGTCCTGCCTTAGGAACTGTTCTCGCGAATGATGAAGTGAAAGATGGTTTTTCAGAACGCGGAGGCTATCCTGTTGAACAGAAGAAAATGATGCAATGGAGCATGCGTATCACTGCTTATGCCGATCGTTTGCTTCAAGGCCTTGATCGTATTGACTGGCCGGAGCCGCTGAAAGAAATGCAACGGAATTGGATTGGAAAGAGTGTGGGGGCTTTGGTTAAGTTTAGCCTGACCGGGAGGGGCTCTGAAGAAGCCCTCTCCGGTCAGGCCATTGAAGTTTTCACCACCCGCGTCGATACCATTTTCGGCGCCACATTCCTCGTCCTTGCCCCCGAGCACGAGCTGGTTGCTGCCTTGACAACCGCTGACAGGAAAGAAGAGATCTCGAACTACATCGATCAGACCAATAAAAAAAGCGAGCTCGACAGAATGGCTGATACCAAAACTGTCTCGGGCGCTTTTACGGGCAGTTATGCTGTTCATCCGGTTAGCGGTGAAAAGATCCCTGTTTGGATCGCGGACTACGTTTTAGCAGGATATGGAACAGGAGCAGTAATGGCTGTTCCTTCCGGAGATCAGCGGGATTGGTTGTTTGCCACGAAATTCGGTCTTCCAATCGTTGCAATATCTGACGCCCAGGCCAACCTGGATCTGCAGGCTGATCCCACGAAAGAAGGGAAATATATCAACTCGGAATTAATTAGCGGATTAGATTATAAATCAGCTACTTCCGTGTTGATTGAAAAACTGGAAGAACTTGGCGCAGGCAAGGCAAAAGTAAATTACCGTTTGCGCGATGCTATTTTCGGTCGCCAGCGTTATTGGGGCGAACCTGTACCTGTTTATTTTAAAGACGGGCTTCCCCACCTCATAGAATTGGAGGAATTACCCCTGTTATTACCAGACGTTGATAAATATCTGCCTACCGAGAGTGGCGAGCCCCCGCTTGGAAGAGCTGAGAACTGGAAATATCGTGCAGACCTGGAATATGAGTTGAGCACCATGCCCGGCTGGGCAGGCTCAAGCTGGTACTGGTTCCGTTATATGGACGCTAACAATGATGCTGAGTTCGCTTCTAAGGAAGCAATTGCTTACTGGAAAGATGTAGATCTGTACATAGGGGGATCTGAGCACGCGACCGGGCATTTACTCTACAGCCGTTTCTGGAATAAATTCCTGAAAGATATGGGATACGTAACAGCTGAAGAACCGTTTAAAAAATTGATCAACCAGGGGATGATCCAGGGGCGGTCGAATTTTGTGTACCGGCTTATCGATGATGAAGGGAAAGGCGCAAATACTTTCGTTTCAGCAGGGTTAAAGTCACAATATAAGACATCAGCTATGCACGTGGATGTCAATATTGTTGAGAATGAGATCCTCGACCTTCAGAAATTTAAGTCCTTCCGGCCTGAATTTGAAAACGCAGAATTCATCCTGGAGAACGGAAAATATATCTGCGGGGTTGAAATCGAAAAAATGTCCAAGTCCAAGTACAATGTTGTTAGTCCGGATGATCTTACAGAACGTTATGGCGCTGACACCCTCCGTATGTACGAAATGTTCCTGGGACCACTTGAGCAAAGCAAGCCCTGGAATACAAATGGCATAGAGGGTGTTTTTAAGTTCCTCCGCAAGTTCTGGAAGCTTTTTCATAATGATGAATTCAGTTTTAACGTATCAGAGGAAGAACCGTCCAAAGCAGAATATAAAGCTTTGCACAAAATCATCCGTAAGGTAGAAGAAGATATAGAGCGATTTTCATTCAATACCTCTGTTTCAAGTTTTATGATCTGTGTAAATGAGCTTACTGATTTGAAATGTAACAAAAGAAAGATCCTTCAGTACCTTGTAATTGTCCTGGAACCTTTTGCCCCGCATATCGCAGAAGAATTATGGACCCTGCTTGGAAACCCGGCAGGAACCATTTCTGAAACATCATATCCGGTATTTAATCCTGATTACCTCGTCGAAAACGAATTTTCTTACCCGATATCGGTCAATGGAAAAACCAGGTTGAATCTTAATATTTCCTTAGGTCTTACTCAGCCCGAAGTTGAACAACTGGTCATCTCAAATGAAGATGTTCAGAGATATCTTGAAGGTAAAGATATAAAGAAAATTATTTTCGTTATAGGTAAAATAATTAACATAGTCGTTTAGTGCTCTTTAGCACATATAATACGCCGATGATTTAATCAGGGCAGAACCCTCATTATGGTTTGTTTTTTCTAAATATTATGCGAGTGTCTTCTGAAAAGTGTAACAATAGCTTAGCTATTGCGACTAATTTCTAAAACCAATTTTATGAAACGTTTATTACTGTTAATTTCTATTATATCATACGCCGGGATGGTTTCAGCTCAAAGTTTGGGGGGAGCGGCAGCCAGCACGGTAACCGGAAGGATCACAGGAACTATTCTGGATTCTGCGACGCGGAAGCCTGTAGATTATGCAACTGTAGCCTTAGGTCGCGCAGGAACGGCTAAAAATACAAACGGGGCGTTAACCGATGAAAAAGGTTCGTTCAAAATAGATAATATTTCAGCGGGATCGTATAGGGTCACCATCGCTTTCCTGGGCTATCAGACAAAAATAATTGATTCCGTCAAAACTACTCCTGAAAAACCGGACCTTAATCTGGGTCGTATTCTGTTATCATCAAACCAGAAAATGCTGGGAGAGGTGGTGGTAACCGGTACGACGCCTATTATAGAGAATAAGATTGACAAGCTTATTTACAATGCCGAGCAGGATGTTGCTATTGCAGGGGGAAATGCTACAGATGTTCTTAGAAAGGTACCTCTTCTTTCGGTGGATTTTGAGGGAAATGTATCCCTCCGCGGAAGTCAGAATGTTAAGGTTTTAATTAACGGCAAGCCTTCCGGTTCAATGGCCAATAATATGGCTGATGCTTTAAAGGCCATTCCTGCCGATCAGATTAAAAATGTTGAAGTGATCACTTCCCCTTCGGCGAAGTATGATGCAGAAGGAACATCCGGTATCATCAATATCATTACTAAGAAAAATAACCTTGCGGGAGTGAGCGGTTCTGTAAACGGCGGGATGGGAACACGTCAGAATAGCGGTAATCTTAATCTGAATGCCAAGACCGGGCGCCTTGCCGTAACAGCTAATGGAGGCGGGTTTTATTCATGGCCACAGACCAGCAATATTTCTTTCAGGCGCTCGACAAATGATGGTACCCAGGTTCTGACCCAGACAGGCAGAAGTGAATCAGATCGTCTTGCAGCAAATGGATCTATTGGTGCCGACTATGATTTCAACAGCTTTAATTCGTTCAGTTCCAATTTACGTTTGAATGGTTTTAATACCAAGGTAGATGGAAGCAATCTTAACGAGAATATTTTTGGAGGTACCCCTGTTAGTTTTACACGTTTAAGCGACAATTCTATTGAAATGAACGGTTATGACTGGAGCAGTGATTTCCTTCATAAATTTAAAAAGAAGGACCAGCAAATCTCCATTGCTTATCAAACGTCCAACAGCGTGCAAAAAAATAGGTATACCACTGATTTTTCAAATACCGTGATCGACGAGTTTGGAGATAATGATGCAGACAATACTGAAAATACGATCCAGTTCGATTATACCCACCCCTTCAAAAAAGTGACACTGGAAACCGGTGTTAAAGGAATTTTAAGGGATATCGTTAGCGATAACCGTACACGGAATTTCAATTCATCCAGCAGTTCATTTACCCCGATTCCATCTCGCACATACATATACGATTATAACCAGGATGTGTATTCCGCCTATGCAACTTTGGGCTTCACCCTTGCAAAAAAATATGGTATCAGGGCTGGTGCCCGTTATGAAGCGACGGAAATTGAGGGAGATGCGAGAAGCATCGGCGCCGGCGTATCACCCTTCAGCAGCAGTTATTATAACTTGGTTCCAAGTGTGGTTATTTCCCGGACATTTAAGAACTACTCTTCCGTTAAATTAAGTTACAATCAACGCCTGCAGAGACCAAGTCTGTTCTATCTTAACCCTTTTCTGAACAGCGCGGATATCTTCAACCAATCGCAGGGGAACCCTTCACTGAAACCGGAATTATCTCATAACGTCGAATTTAATTACTCCATGTTCGTGAAATCAACTGTGGTAAATGCTTCGGTATATTACCGCCGGACAAATGATATTATAGAAAGTTTCGTCCTGCCAATTACAGTGACCGACCCAAGTACAGGGGTTTCTGCCACAGGTTCAAGGACTACCTATCGCAATGTAGGAAATAATAACTCTGTGGGATTTAACTTCTTCGGGCAGCTTAACCCGGTAAAGCCGCTTACTCTACGCGGGAATTTCAATGTGTTTACCTATGATATTAATACAAACAGTACAGTCGTGGTTTCGAGTGCCAACTCCGGAGTGCAGATGGTTTACAATGGATTTTTAATGGCCTCTTACATCTTTCCCAAAGGTCTTACTTTTGAGACTTTTTTAATCACGAATTCACCTCGCCGTACTTCACAGGGTAGAAATCCATCCTTTAATATGTGGAACCTCGGACTTAAAAAAGAAATTTTAGCTAAGAAAGGAAGTATAGGACTTACAGTTATCGACCCGTTCAATGAGAACAAAAATTTCCGTCAGAACATAACCGGAACCGATTTTACGCAGAGCAGTAATTTCTCCCTTCCATTCCGTTCATTTGGGATGAGTTTTAGCTATCGCTTTGGAAAAATGACCATGCAGGCTCCGAGAAAAAAGCGTGGCGTTACCAATGACGATTTGAAACAAAACGAACAGGCAACCGGGAATCAGTAAGATTAGTTGGGTTTAAACCTCTCCCCCCCCATAACGCTGACAGGGTTTTAAACCCTGTCAGCGTTATAGTTTTCCTTTATTCTGAATTTACAATCATTTACTGACATCTCAAACAAATATTGTGTCTCCGGTAGCTTTAATCTAATAAACGGTTTTGTTTTAATTGTTTTCCGGCGCAACTAAACTGTCCCGCTTTACCCAACCAACTTAGGGTTAAAGCATCTGCAAACATTTGTACATTTACAAAAATTATTAAATGTCTGAACTCAGGATCATTTCTCTTCTGCCCGCGGCCACAGAAATTATTTATGCCCTAGGCTTAGAAGGGAAGCTTGTTGGCCGTTCCCATGAATGTGACTATCCGGAAAGTGTTAAAGATCTTCCTGTGTGTTCGTCTGCGAAATTCCTTCCCGGATCTGACAGCGCAGAGATCGACAGGCAGGTAAAAGAGATTCTTTCTGACGCTTTATCGATATATACTATTGACAAAGAGATGGTTCGCGAATTGAAGCCCAATGTCATCATCACACAAACTCAATGTGAGGTATGTGCCGTGAGCCAAAAAGATGTAGATGAAGCGCTTAAGGGCCTGCTGGATCAGGATTGCCGGATAATTTCGCTTGAGCCTCATATTCTTTCGGATATATTCAAAGACATCAGATCTATAGCAGCCGATCTTGGTGCAAAAGGACAGGCTGACGAACTTCTTGACACAGCTGACGAACGGGTAGATATTATCCGCCATAAGCTAAAGTTTATTTCAGAAAATCCCAAAGTGGCCTGTATCGAGTGGCTTTCACCATTAATGATCGCTGGAAACTGGACACCGGAGCTTGTTGAAATTGCCGGCGGCAATCCCGTACTAGCAACTAAAGGCCGGCATTCTCCTTTTGTTGATTTTGCAGATGTGCTCGAAGAAGATCCTGATATAATTGTAGTGATGCCCTGCGGCTTTTCTATCCCACGCACTTTGCAGGAAATAAATCTTTTGCTGGATTTACCGCTCTGGCAGAACCTGACAGCCGTAAAGAACAATAAAATTTATATTGCTGACGGCAATCACTACTTCAACCGGTCCGGTCCGCGGTTAATCGATAGTATCGAGATCCTGGCGGAAATAATCCATCCGAAGCAGTTTATTTTTGGATACGAAGGGGAGGGATGGATAAAGTTTAATTTGTAAGGGCTAGCATATTTAGCTGCCAATATCATTTGCTAATTAAAAGGCAATAAATTGCTCCATCTGCTGATCTGTGAATTTCAGGGTCTCCTCTTTAAATAAATCGCCATTTTCATCGAATTCATTCGAAATCATGGGAATATGAAGGCGCAATGGTAACACGTGCAGGTTAATATAGTGGCAGATCCCGGTAAAGTGATCCACACCGCGAACGTTGCCATATTTTCCCGAGGATAGACCCACGAGCGCCGCCTTTTTCCCGTAAAAACTTTCCGGAAATTTACAGGCATCGATAAAGGTCTTGAGTACACCTGGAAAACCGCCGTTGTATTCGGGAATGACAAATAAAAATTTGCCCGTTATCGTTAGCTTGTCCTGTATACTTTGGAAAGCTTCGCTGCGTTTACCATAGAGGTCGGTGTTCATAAAATTATCAGGGAGGTCGCTAAGCGAAAGAATATCTGATTCGTAGCCTTTCGCAAATAATTTCCTTTTAAAATATTCGGCCAGCTTGAGTGTATTACTTCCTTCGCGGTTGGTTCCTGATATGATTGTAATCATTTTGTTGATAAGATGTGCAAAACGAGAATCGCCCCGCAGATTAATTAGTTTTAAGTTTGCTATCTTTAGTCTTTCTTAAAAAAAGGCTTCCACCATGTCAAAAGTAGTCTTTTTTACTGCTTGGACGATATGATATAGCGTACTTAATATCAGTATTTGTAATTATTTTCTAGAAAATGGGTAAAATCATCGCGTTGGCTAATCAAAAGGGTGGTGTCGGAAAAACAACGACTTCAATTAATCTGGCTGCCAGTTTAGCTGTGCTTGAATATCGTACATTGTTAGTTGATGCTGATCCGCAGGCAAACTCTACTTCCGGAATTGGTTTTGATCCCCGGACGATAAAGGCCAGTATATATGAGTGCATTATCAATGAAATAGATCCGGCAGAAGCCATTCAAAGTACCGATACGCCCAATCTGGATCTTTTGCCCGCTCATATCGATCTTGTTGGCGCTGAGATAGAAATGATCAACCTGACCAACAGGGAGTATAAAATGAAAGCTGTCCTGGATAAAGTGCGGGACAACTATGATTTTATTATTATTGACTGTTCTCCGTCTTTAGGATTAATTACGATCAACGCCCTCACGGCAGCTGATTCTGTGATAATTCCGGTCCAGTGCGAATACTTCGCCCTGGAGGGTTTGGGGAAATTATTAAATACAATCAAGATCGTTCAAAATCGTTTAAATACTGATCTTCAGATCGAGGGTATTTTATTGACGATGTATGATGTTCGCCTGCGTTTATCCAACCAGGTTGTGGAGGAGGTTAAAACTCACTTCCAGGACCTGGTTTTTGACACCATAATTCAGCGAAATACGCGTTTAAGTGAGGCCCCGAGTTATGGCATATCTGTGATTATGCACGATGCAAATTGCAAAGGCGCGATCAATTATCTTAATTTGGCCCGGGAGATCATCCGCAAGAACGGATTGGTATCCAATGAAGAGGCTGAAAAGCAAGCATTAGTTTAGTATAAAATATGATCCATCAGAAGAAAACAGGCCTGGGTAAAGGATTGAGGGCATTGCTGGATGATTCCGATCTGCCAGAAAAGAACCGGCATCAGCAAATAAGCAATGAAAGTACTTCTTTAGGATCAATAAGCTTTGTCAGGATAAATCAGGTAGAAGTTAACCCTTTTCAGCCACGTACTGATTTCGATCCGGAGGCGATGAATGACCTTGCTGAATCCATAAAGCTGCAGGGACTTATTCAACCGATAACTGTCAGAAAGGCTGGTCAGAACTCTTATCAGCTTATATCCGGAGAACGACGCTTAAGAGCGTCTAAATTGGCGGGATTGACCGAGGTCCCCGCATATATTCGTTCAGCGAATGACCAGCAGATGCTGGAAATGGCCCTCATCGAGAATATCCAGCGGGAAGATCTGAACGCTATCGAAGTTGCCCTTAGCTTTCAAAGGATGATCGATGAGTGTAATTTAAAACAGGAAGAACTGGGCAGCAGGGTTAGTAAAAACCGTTCTACAGTAACGAATTACTTGCGTTTGCTGAAGCTTCCTCCGGCAATTCAGGCTTCAATCAGGGATAAGGAAATTTCTATGGGCCATGCCCGTGCTTTAATATCCGTCGAAAGCTCAGATCAGCAATTATATATTTATAAGGAGATACTAAACCGCGGACTTTCCGTGCGTAAAGTTGAAGAGCTTGTTCGCCAGCTCCAGAAGCCAGGGAAAAATGGAAGTACCATAACCAAAAAAGACGGTATTTCTTTCCAGTATATGAAGATCCAGGACGACCTTGCCTCCAAACTTTCTACAAATGTTAAGCTAAAGCTCAAAGAAAAAGGTACAGGTTCAATTGAAATCACCTTTATGTCTGATGATGACCTGAACCGCATCCTGGAAATGTTAGACTGGTAATGACGGGCAGAATAACACTTTTCGTCATTTTACTGTGCCTTTTCGTGCAAAGCGAAGTCTTTTCCCAGGATTCGGACACTATATCTGCTCCAAGAACAGGTGGATCTCGAACTACGGTAAATGAAGTTGTCAAAGATTCAGCCCGGCTGGCCGCAGAAGAAAGGCCGCGCATTGCAGTGCGAAAGTCTGCAATACTTCCGGGGCTCGGGCAGATTTACAATAAACGCTGGTGGAAAGTGCCCCTGGTATACGGAGGTTTTATAGGTATCGGACTGGTGTTTGAGTTTAATCAAAGATATTACCAGATCTTTCTTAAGGAGGCGCAATATCGCGAGCTCAACCCGGGTAAGAGCCAAAACCCTTTATTTGCGCAATATTCCAGGGAAGGTATTATTAGTATTAAAGACTCTTACAGAAGAAACCGGGACCTTTCAATACTTGCCGGAATTGGGTTTTATGCCATACAATTAATCGATGCGTATGTCGACGCGAAATTTTTCCGGTTCGATATATCCGATGACCTTTCTTTAAAAATTGAACCGTTAATACAGAGCGGAACCATTTATAATGCTTCTGTTTCATCACCCGGAATCGGGTTTAAAGTAAAATTAGCTCTGTAGAAAGTATTAATGTTTAATATTACCAACTAATCAATGAAACTAGCTATCCTGGGATACGGCAAAATGGGCCTCATCATCGAACAATTTGCGATCGAGAGGGGACATGAAATTGTATTGAAAGTTAATGCTGATAATTTAGCAGATCTTAGTATCGCAAATTTGAAAAATGCGGAAGTGGCTATAGATTTCAGTACACCGGATTCGGTGCTTAGAAACATAGAGATCTGCTTTGATGCGGGAGTTGCCATTGTTGTTGGCACTACCGGGTGGTACGGCCGTTTACAGGAAGTTAAAAACCAATGCCTGGCGGGTAACAATACCCTTTTGTATGGCTCTAATTTTAGCATTGGGGTCAATGTATTCTTACACGTAAATAAGATACTCGCCCAAATGATGAACAAGTATGGGCAATATGAAGTTCAGGTGGAAGAGATCCATCACACAGAAAAATTAGATTCTCCAAGCGGTACAGCTATGAGCATTGCCGAGGGTATACTGGAACGTCTTGACCGCAAAAATGAATGGGTTAATGAGCTTGTAGGATCCGGCACGGAGTTAATTACAAAGCCAGATCAATTGCTGATCGAGTCGCACCGAATTGAGGAAGTCCCGGGAACACATACCGTGATATATAGTTCTGAAGTGGATGAGATCGAGTTTAAGCATAAGGCCCATAGCAGGGCCGGATTTGCTTTGGGGGCCGTTCTTGCTGCTGAATGGCTGCACGACAAAACCGGATTTTTTAATATCACAGATATGTTTGATTTTAGCATTTAATTTTTGTTATCGATTACACTATGAACTTGAAGTTTTGGAATAAGAATAAGTCAAATGAAAAACATAAACGCGCAAAAAAAAGCGCAGGCAGGGAATGGTTTGACGCCATCCTTTTTGCTGTAATTGCGGCCACCCTGATCCGGGGCTTATTTATTGAAGCATACACTATTCCTACAGGCTCAATGGAAAAAACCTTGCTCGTTGGAGATTTTCTTTTCGTGAGCAAAGTTAATTACGGCGCCAGGATGCCTATAACACCTGTTTCTTTTCCCTTTGCACACCATACCATGCCTATAACAGGCACAAAAGCCTACTGGGAAGGTATCCAGTGGAAATACCGGCGCCTGCCAGGCTTAGGAGATGTACAGCGCAACGATGTGGTGGTTTTTAACTTTCCTATGGATGCGGATGCCCCGTTATCACGACCGGTAGATAAACGTGAGAACTATATAAAACGCTGTATCGCCATTGGTGGAGATACATTAAGGATCATTAATGCACGGGTGTATATTAACAGTAAACCGGCGGAAGTCCCCCAGTACGGAGAAAAGTATTATTATGTTAAGTCTGATGGTACGGATTTCAATCCTCAAACCATCACTGATATGCATATAGAGTCCCAGCGGTCTTCCGGCGACGAGTATATCTTCAATATGTCAGCAGAAGATGCTGCTATAGTTAAAAACTGGTCGAATGTGAAATCACTGGCCCCATATATCCGTCCGATTAACGAATTTGATTCGCAAATATTCCCGCATAACGCCGAATTTAAATGGAATGCAGATAATTTCGGGCCGCTGATCGTCCCGAAGCAGGGCTGGACAGTAAAACTCGATAAGGCCACCTTTCCTTTGTACGAGCGTGCCATATCAATTTATGAAGGCAACACGATCAAACGTTCAGGAAATGATATTTTCATCAACGGTAAGAAAACTGCAAGCTATACATTTAAGCAGGATTATTTCTGGATGATGGGAGATAACCGGGATAACTCACTCGACTCCCGCTACTGGGGTTTCGTGCCAGAAGATCACATTGTAGGCAAAGCATTATTTGTCTGGATGAGCTGGGACTCAAACGGCGGCTTCCTGGATAAAATTCGCTGGAGCAGGATATTGGGAGGGATACGTTAGACGAGGTCTGAGGTCGGAAGTCTGATGGATTTCCGACCTTTGCTTGATACATGAAGGCCCAGGCTTTCAACTCCCAGCCTCAGACCTCAGACCTCCGACTTCCGATCTCTCTATTCCACCTTATACCTATAAATATACCTCCCCAGGTTGCCGTCAATATCAGTGCCTTCCAATATCGCTTTATAGGTTCCTCTGTTGTCGCCGTTGTAAAAATCCAGGGACATGGTGCCGTTTTGATCCGTGAATACCTTAGGGTTCCAGTAAATGGTGGTACGGAGGTCTATTCCTGCAGAGCGGCTTTCCGGGGTGGTGTACTTTGGAGTGTAAAATTCACGGCTTTTTAAGTACCCTAAAGGATTAAATGTAAGCACATTGTTAGGAGGGAACAGCATCTTGAGATCTTCAGCAGTAACGGGCTTCTTGGCATCCTTTTTAGTATAGATAGACAAAACACCGTTGGTATTGTAGGTTCGGTTTACAAGTCCCAAATCATCTTTTAGGAATATTTCTACGCTTTCAACATCTGAGGGAAGAATATTATTTACAAAATTTGCTTCCACCGGCATCCCGTTAAGGAATATCTGCACCGGAACCCTCAGCCCGCTGTTATATACCCGCGTGACGAAAAAATTGTTATCCACATAGGTAAGTCCCATTGCGGCAGTTTGCAGGCAGGTAAGCATGACATTACATCCTTTAAATCGGTCGCCATCCAATGTATGGTCAGCTAACATGCTCAGGCCGGATAACGCAGGATAATCGTTATGACTTGCTTTTTTTATAGCAGTAGCCTTGACAACAACCTCCTGCAAAAGCTGAGTTGACATTCGGTACTGCCTCTGACTATTCTGAAGATATGGATCCAAAATGCTGTCCAGGTTTAAGCTTTCGTCAGGAGCATTGATATTTTTTGTAATTGACGGAAACGCGCTACCGTCAAGCATGATCATCATATTTTTTGCACCCGTGGCGGTTCTTGCTGTAAGTGAAACTTCAGCAGAATCAGGTATATTAACATTCTTAAATCGAAACACCCCGTTAGCATCAGTCAGCGCTTCGGCATAAAAGCGACTTTGAGGTGCAACCAGTTTTAGATTTCCTTTCGAAACAGGCATTCCGTTAGCGGCCCTCAATATTCCGCTGTATTCCATGCCCTGCTCAGGAAGGAAATTAATAACTGGTTTTTTATCGGCTAAAATATCCGTATAAGAAAATTTCCGGTAGCCCTGGGTGAGCATCAGCAAGTCCAGGTCGCCGGTCTTTTTTTCATTGATCTGGTTAAAATAATAATTAGGATCTTCAATATATCCTTTTAGCTCGGAGGACAGTAGAAACGTACTAAGAATAGATGTCTCCTGGTCTTCAAGCAACGGCACCTTTGTTTCATTGATCACAGAAAGGGAAAAGTTACCCTGCACAGGCAAATTGCTGGTCTTGGCGATGACCGTCATTTTTACCGGCTGTCGAACACCGTACGTCTTTTTATCTGTATTAACAGATAAGGTTAAGACGTCAGCTTTTTTAATAAATACCAGTCGCTCAGTCAACGGCTCGCCGGCTGCAGAAAACAGGGTGATTTGCGCGATGCCAGTTGGAAATTTGTTCTTTGGGATAGAAGCGGAGAAAGATGCAGCGTTAAGGGTAGCTTTTGCGGCGTAACAAATAATTCCTTTGCTTCGCGCAACGATATAATAATTCCTTTGCTGGTTGGCAGAAAAGTAAGAGTTATTGCTGGATATGCGTACGGTAAGATTATCCGGATTCGTGTTGACTGCTGTTAAAGAAATTGCTGAGGACTTAATTGCAGGAAGTGGGACAGTTTTCCTGACGCCATTCGAAAATACGAGATTAGCTTTGTAGGCTTTTCCGGATTCAGGAGTCAACATAAAAATACCCATACCAAGGTGTTGCGACTCCAGAGTGGCAACAATCTTTCCTGCATTATCGGTTATTTCTCCTTTTACCCCTAAACCGAGGCCTTTTTCTCCAAGCGACTTAAAGGCAACTTTCCCCCTGATGTTTTCGATCAGATCGCCACCTTCAGGGAAAAACTGCATATCGACATCGGAAAATGAGTGTTTTAAGGGAAAAGTAGAGGTTACCAGGTTGTCATCAGGCAGTTGCAGGATGGTTTCAAGAATCCCGGCATCAAGTGCGGCTTTCTGGCCGGCTGATAACGCTAATGTCAAAACACCCCGCGAGTCCGTAGTTGCTTTTCCTTTTGCGATATTCTCAAAGTTTGAAATAACCCGCCAGTCTACTTTACTGTTTATTAAAGGCTTTCCCGCAGGATCTTTATATAAGATATTTGCATTGATCTTAGGCGAACCGCCGGTGTCTTCACCATCCAATGAAATGTTTGTAATGAGCTTTCTGTTTATCGCACTTCCAATCAGTATGTTTTTCATGAAGAAATAAGATTCGTCGCCGTTAAGCATCCAATAAGTGTAAGCTCTTATCCTATAATTTCCTGCTTTATAGACCGAAGGATCGAGTGTTAAATTGCCGTAGGCAGACGTGTTTACTACAGGCAGCCGCAGCGAGCGGATCAGCGTGTCTTTTTCAGAAATGATATCTACATAAACAATTTTACTCAGATCAGATGGCTGATCCTGACCGGACGCGATGTAGGCTTTAAACCAGATGGTGTCCCCAACGGCGTAATATGGCTTGTCAAAATGCAGGTATACCTTTTCGGTAGGATATTCCTCTATTCTTTTTTGATTTTTTTCAATGAGAGCGTTAAGGCTTATTGTATCCTGTGAGTATAATAAACCTGCCTGAAATAAGCTTAGAAGGATTATGGATAGGACGCGTAGAAATTTCATTCACTAAATTATAGATATATCGCTAATATAGGCTTTAAAGAGAAACGCAGAGATGTTTAACATATTTTAACTGGAGGGGAGGTCTGAAGTCTGAGGTATGAAGTCTGAGAGTTAATAGCAAAATTCAATTATATAATCAGATGTCGGAAATCCGGTCCGACCTCCGACTTCAGACCTCCGTCCTCAGCTTCCCAATCCCAAGCTTCTCCGCAACCTCGTTCAGATCCTTGCAAACTGCGTCAATTACAGGAATTCCATTGGCCATCCGTTCGCCTTCTGCCCAAAGCTCCGGCTCGCCGGGGATAATAACCTTCTGATCTTCAGAAACAGGTGTGGCAGATTTAAACCTTTTTATCCAGTTATCGAGGTGTGATTTAAAATCGTCTACAGGCCTAAAGCCATCGACGCGCATAGCACCCAGGAAATGGCCGATACCTTCACCAACAGGATTATCTGAGGGCTCAAGGAACGCGACAAAAGGAGGCACCCATGGCCCGTAGTTAGCTCCGGACAGCACCGCAGACAGTATGTCCACAGTAGCGCTCAGTCCAAAGCCTTTGTGACTTCCGTGATCCTTGTCGCTTCCCAATGGAAGTAATGAACCGCCTTTCTTTAATTCATGGGGGTCTGTTGAAAAATTTCCATTTTTATCCTGGATCCAGCCTTCAGGAACTGTTTTACCCGAACGCTGGGCAATCTCAAGCTTGCCGTTTGCTGCAGCAGAAGTTGCCATGTCAACAATAACCGGTGGGTATTTGCCTGCGGGGAAGGCATAGCACATCGGGTTTGTTCCAAGCATTCTTTCATTCGAGAAAGTCGGGGCAACAAGCGGACTGGCATTGGTCATGGCAAATCCGATCATATCCTTTTCAAGGGCAAGCATGGTATGGTATGCTGCGATCCCAAAATGATTGGAGTTTTTAACAGCTACCCAGCCTGAGCCATATTTCTCTGCTTTTTCTATGGCCACCTGCATCGCAAACGGGGCCACTACCAAACCAAGACCTGAATCACCGTCGACCGTTGCCGTGGTGGGAGTTTCGTGTACTATCCTGATCTGTGGATCTGTATTTATCCGTTTTTTCTCCCATAACCTTACATATCCGCTTAATCTGGCAATTCCATGAGAGTCAATTCCGCGAAGGTCTGCTTTAATAAGTACGTTAGCAGCCAGTTGTGCATGCACTGCAGAACAGCCCATTTTTTCAAAAACCGCGACCGTAAAATTTCTGATCCTGTCTTCTGAAAACGTATGATACTTCATGAATGCTCCTCTTCTAAAATAGTAAACCTGGGATCCAGGGGCTTGAAATTTTTAATTAGGGCCTCAATAAATTGCCTGCCATTTTTGACATAGAACAATCCAAAATTTTCTGTTCTTTCCTGCAAGCCTCCCCTCGGGAAAAGTTTAGTTTTAATGGAATCAATTTGTGACATGGCATCAGAGAAATTCCTCTTTTCGGCTTTTATCAGCTTACTTTCCAGGCTTTTAAGTGCCTTTTGTAAGCGGGCTTTTACTGCTTCAGTACTGGCGCTAAGTGTGGGATCGATCTTAGACGTACGAAGCTTGATCTTCTCAAAGATATCGCCCAGTTCCTTCCATTCGTTACTAAGGTTAAGGACATGGTTGCTATGATTTAGAACCCATTCTTTTTTTATTTCTTCTGCTCCTTTGAACAGGTCTTTAAACTCCAGGTTCAGTCTAGACAGCTTTGATTCAAGATTATCCGGTGTAAATAAAGCTGAATTTCTAAGTATCAATACGGGGAAATCTATGCCATAAAAATCAAAATTAGCTTTTAACTGCAGCCAGTAAATGATTTCAGCAGCACCGCCTACATAAGCAATATTGGGCAGGATCACCTCCTGGTATAAGGGACGCATGATTACATTTGGACTAAACCTTTCGGGATACTGGTTAATTTCTTTTTCAAGCTCCTCGGGAGTGAATCTAATCTCTGTGTTAAGGATGTGGTAACCATTTCCTTCTAAAACAATGCGTTCTCTTAAGCCATCCTTCAGGTAGAAAAAATTGATCTCACGGGGATTAACCTGCGTTTCAATTCCCATTTCATCCAGTTTCTTATTTGTTGCAGTTACATGCTTGCAGCTGTTTTGATGCATAATATCATCCCGGATAATAGCAGAAAATTCTTGCTTAAGCTTCGGATGATCAGCATCGAGGATGACCAATCCATATTGGCCGAACAGAGAATTAACAAGTTCCCGGGTGGCCGCAGTCAAATTTCCATTTCCGATGTATGCGCTGACGATAATTTTTTTTAGGTCTTCCGCATACTCAGAAATTCCTAAGGTGGCTGTGTATTCCTTCAGGGCCTGTTCAATGTTTTTTGTGTCAAGTCTTCCTGTAGCACCCTCAGCGTTCCTATCCCAGGTGATCTTCTTGCCGGCGATGTAGGTATGATTAATCTCAGCAAAATCATGATCTTCCGTGGCCATCCAGTAAACGGGCACAAAGTTCTTTTCCGGAAAGTTGGCCTTTAGTTCCCTGGCAAGGTTGATGGTGCTTACAATTTTGAAAATAAAATATAAGGGACCGGTAAAAATATTCAGCTGGTGACCTGTTGTTACCGTAAAAGTGCTCTGTTGATTAAGAAGGTCGATGTTTTCTAAAACCAGGGATCGCGGTTCAGGAACTTGCGAGTATTGTTCATGCAATACCCGGGTAAGGGCACCCCGGTTTGAATGGTTCTTTTTGACATGAAGTAATTTCCGGAAGCCTTCCATATCAGGGCTGAAAGAACGAAAAGGATCCAGCGCCGGATCGCTCCCCAAATAGCGAATTATTGCAGGGGAAAAACTGTTCGTTTCGCTGTAATTGAGATACGTAACTTTCATCGGGAACGAAAATAGGCTTATTTCAGAAATCTGTTCTAAACTATCGATTATTTGACATATTAACGATACAGTTTCGTCGCATGATAGCGCTCTGTGGTGGTAATTTTTTTTATTAAGGTTCTTATTTTTTTGAGAATAGTTTACTAACTTAGTGGTTACTAACTACTAGGTTACTAACTACTAGGTTACTAATAAATGAAGCAAGCCTTTCAATTCGGGAAAATTGTTGAACAAGGGAATTTCATAAACAGGCGACGGGAAATTGAGCGCCTGCATCAAAATTTCCTTAATCGTACGCATACTATATTAATCTCGCCCCGGCGCTGGGGTAAAAGCTCCCTTGTGAACACAGCGGCAGAAAAGTTTATTTCAACTAATAAGAATTATAGACTTTGTTATATCGATCTTTTCGAAATAAGAAGTGAGAAAGACTTTTATGAGAAATATTCAAAGGTTGTTATGGGCGCGGTGTACACCCGTGTTGATGAGTGGATAGGGGGAGTAAAAAAATTTCTTTCTAAGATCACTCCAAAGATCAGGCTGGATCTGCAGCAGGAAATCAAGTTTGATATGTCGCTGGATATTACAAAGGAAGCTGATGCGGTAAGTGAGCTCCTCAATCTTCCAGAAAAGCTAGCCGAAGAGAACGGAGTTGAATTGATCATCTGTCTTGATGAATTCCAGAATATTGCTGAGCTTCCTGAAAGTATGGCTATTCAGCGCCTATTAAGGTCTGTATGGCAAAAACATAAACATGTAACTTATTGCCTCTATGGCAGCAAGCAGCATATGCTGGCTGATCTCTTCAACAAAAAATCCATGCCGTTCTTTAGGTTTGGCGATCTGTTTTACCTGGATAAAATATCTTCTGAAGAATGGGTGAGTTATATATGCCGGCAGTTTGAAGATACAGGGAAAGAGATTTCCGAACAGCTTGCAGAACGAATAGTACTTGCGATGGATCAGCATTCATATTATGTGCAGCAATTAAGCTACTATGTGTGGACGCATACCGAGAAGATAGCAACTGAGAAGATCTTCAACATGGCGGTGAGCCAGCTTATCCAATCAAATACTATTCTTTTTCAAAAGGATTTTGAGAGCCTGAGCCGTACCCAGATTAATTTCCTCAGAATGCTGCTTGATGGAGTGAGTGAAGGCTTTACGCGGGGAGAAATCCTAACCAAATATGAATTAGGCACCTCGGCTAATATAGCCAAGATCATTCCGCAACTGGAAAAGAAGGAGATTATTGAGACCTACGGTAAAAAAGTTAGTTTTAGCGATCCTGCATTCGCGCTCTGGCTAAACCAGCTGTTTGCTTAGAGCTTGCTTCCGTAAAGATCAAAATCTTCTGCGCGGTCAATTTTTACTTTCACAAAACTGCCGGGGGTAGCATAACCCGCGCTTGCATCGATCAGCACCTCATTGTCGACTTCAGGAGAGTCAAATTCAGTCCTGCCAATGAAATAATCCCCTTCCTTTTTATCCACAAGAACTTTAAAGGTTTGTCCAACTTTCTGCTGATTCTTTTCAAACGAGATCTCCTGCTGAATGCCCATAATCTCGTCCACCCGTTGCTGCTTTACTTCGTCAGGCACATCGTCATTTAACTGATGAGCGTGTGTCTTTTCTTCATGAGAATAGGTAAAACATCCGAGCCGCTCAAAACGGGTTTCAGTAACCCAGTCTTTCATTTGCTGAAAATCGCGTTCCGTCTCGCCGGGATATCCGCATATCAGCGTGGTCCGCAAAGCGATCCCCGGCACCTTGTCACGAATGGAATTGACCAGGTCTACGGTTTTCTGTCGAGTAATACCTCTGCGCATAGAGCTCAGCATATTATCGGTGATATGCTGAAGGGGCATATCCAGGTACTTGCAAATATTTTCTCTTTCATTCATCACATCCAAAATGTCCATAGGAAATCCGGAAGGGTAGGCGTATTGCAGACGGATCCATTCGATGCCATCTACATCCGAAAGATTACGCAGCAGGTCAGCGAGATTTCTCTTACTGTAAAGATCCAAGCCATAATAGGTAAGATCCTGTGCTATAAGTATCAATTCCTTTGTGCCGTTTTTAGCCAGGAATTTAGCTTCTCTAACCAGGTCTTCGATAGGTTTTGAAACGTGCTTTCCGCGCATCAGTGGAATTGCACAAAAGGAGCAGGGCCTGTTACAGCCTTCAGCGATCTTGAAATACGAGAAGTGGGAGGGAGTTGTCAGTAGCCGCTCTCCTACAAGTTCATGCTTATAATCGGCGCCTATTGATGTCAGAAGGTTCTGAAGGTCGTTTGTCCCGAAAAAGGAATCTACATTGGTGATCTCAGCTTCAAGTTCCGGCTTATACCGCTCGGATAGACAACCAGTAACTATCACCTTCCCCACTTTCCCCTCATCCTTTAACTGGCTGTATTGGAGTATAGTATCAATAGATTCCTGTTTGGCATTGTCAATGAAACCGCAAGTATTGATCACGATTATATCATCATGGTTAAGTTTTTCAGCTTCATGAATAACATTCATCTGGTTACCGCGCAACTGTCCCATCAAAACTTCCGAATCATGAATGTTCTTGGAGCATCCAAGGGTTATAACATTAACTCTCGGTTTGCGTACAGGAAGCGCTGTGCTGATTTTTGTCTTCATTTTCTTTCTCTCTTATTTAAAAAGAGAGTCCACAAACTCTTTCTTGTTAAATAATTGGAGATGGTCTATCCCTTCTCCCACGCCGATGTATTTCACCGGGATCTTAAACTGATCTGAAATGCCTATTACAACACCGCCTTTAGCAGTACCATCAAGTTTAGTGAGCGCGAGTGCATTAACTTCAGTTGCCTGGGTAAATTGCTTGCACTGTTCGATGGCGTTCTGACCAGTAGAAGCATCAAGCACCAGTAATATTTCATGAGGAGCGCCCGGAACCACCTTTTGCATAACCTGTTTGATCTTTGTCAGTTCATTCATCAGGGCAACTTTATTGTGAAGGCGGCCTGCAGTATCAATAATCGCTACATCATCCCCATTAGCAATGGCCGACTGTAAGGTATCAAAAGCAACGGAAGCCGGGTCTGAACCCATAGGCTGGGCTACAACCCTTACACCAACGCGTTCGCCCCAAAGCTTGATCTGTTCTACTGCAGCAGCCCTGAACGTATCTGCCGCGCCCAGTACTACTGTATTCCCTGCGAGCTTAAGTTTATGGGCCAGTTTTCCAATGGTTGTCGTTTTTCCTACGCCATTTACCCCCACAACCATGATCACATAAGGCTTATGATCGCCGTATTCGAAGTTCCTGAAATCATTACTGTTATTTTCTGAAAGCAAGTTCTGGATCTCCCCGCGAAGGATCTCATTCAGTTCCGAAGTATTGACATATTTATCAAGTGCAACACGGGCCTGTATCCGTTCAATGATCTTCAAAGTGGTTTGTACACCTACGTCAGACGTGACCAGAATTTCCTCCAGCTCATCCAGGACATCATCATCCACGGTTGACTTCCCAACAACAGCTTTGGTGATCTTGGAAAATAAACCCTCCCTTGATTTCTCTAAACTTTTGTCCAGAGCCGCCTGTTCCTCCACATTACTTTCTTTCTTTTTGAAAAAATCGAATAATCCCATTTGAGTTGTACGTTGTAAGTTATGTGTTAATTTGAATTAGCCGTTGTGCAGAACGTATCACGTATAAATACGACGTATAACTAAAAAAGCCTCCCAACGATCGTACGCGGGCGGCTTCCTTCAAAATATTTTCAGGGTTTATTGACCGCTTTTTACTCCGGCAATAGCATCCTTAACGTGATCATTGTGAACAATGATCTCTTTGAATGAATATGCACCGGTCTTTGGAGACTTATTCATTGTAATCACTTTTGAATATTCTTTACCAGCTCCGGTCTTCAGGGTTGCAACTACTTTCTTTGCCATTTCTTTTTATATTTATTTCCAAGGGTTAGATTTAACCTTCAGATAATATTACTTAATTTCTTTGTGAACAGTTACTTTTCTCAGAACAGGGTTGAATTTCTTTAACTCCAAACGTTCTGTCGTGTTCTTCTTATTTTTTGTAGTAACGTAACGAGACATTCCAGCCATGCCACTTTCTTTATGCTCGGTACATTCTAAAATAACCTGAACCCTATTACCTTTCTTAGCCATTGTATTGTGTGTTTTACGTTTTACGTTTTACAAAGTACGTCATACGGTTTACGTAATACGTATAACGTTTAACTCTATATGTATCCTTTTTTAAGGAATTTGTTAATTACAGCAGTGATGCCGTTTTTAGTGATGGTTTTAATAGCTGAAGTAGAAACTTTCAGCGTGATCCATCTGTCTTCTTCTGGGATGTAAAACTTTTTTACATGCAGGTTAGGGTAAAACTTACGCTTGGTTTTTACGTTCGAATTAGAAACGTTAAAACCGTTCATTGCCATTTTCCCGGTTAAATCACAAATTCTCGACATGACTCTATGTATATCTTATATTAAATCCAACTCTTTAAAGAGTTTGCAAGTATCGGGAGAAAAAATCAAATACGCAAGACTTTGTAAAGAAAATCAGAATAATATTCACTGTTGTAAGGTTAAAATAAAAGGTATGGGTGTTTTTTATCTCTGCCCGCTGATGCCGCGGGAGGGCACCTAATTCCCTTCAGCTGGAATTAGGCATGCCGACCAAAGGGAGACCATGAACACCTTAAAAAAAACAACAGAAGGTGAATAACAGCCGTGTCTTCCTGATATTTGTTGTAAATCCACGCTTTATTCTGTCGGTGCAATCCAAGC
>JBBJNR010000070.1:0-15965 GCA_037719315.1 Daejeonella sp. | reverse complement strand
ATTCCATGATATTTATGACGGATGGAACCTACAAAAAGATGTGGGTACACGGTAGCTTAAAAACATGGGAGCAAAACCGTAACACATATTTAAGCCTTTGTCTTTTACAGCGTTTAGTTTTCCCCTCCTTTCTTCAAGGAGGGGGCAGGGGGAGGTATGGATCAGCGCTTTAACCTTTTTTAACACTAACATCCGCTACCAATCTTAAAAATTGAATAGATTTGTACCACTGACCTGGCTGCGTATAAGCTTAAGCGCGCAATTAGGAATAAGCCGGGCCGGTAAACACTAAATTAAGAACGAATGAAATTCGGAGTCGTTATTTTCCCTGGATCAAACTGTGATGAAGACATAATTTATGTTCTGAAGCAGATCATGGGCCAGGAAGTGGTCCGCCTTTGGCATAAGGACCATAGCTTGCAAGGCGCTGATTTTATTGTGTTACCCGGCGGCTTTTCTTTCGGAGATTACCTTCGCTCAGGCGCAATCGCTAAGTTTTCGCCCCTGATGCAGGAGATCATTCAGTTTGCAAATAAGGGTGGCTTTGTTTTAGGGATATGCAACGGCTTTCAGATATTAGCCGAAGCGGGATTGGTACCGGGAGCCTTGCTGCATAACACCAGCCGAAAGTTCATCTGCCGGAACATTTATCTCAAACCGGCGACTACAAACAGTCTTATGACCTCACAGCTGGATCCGCAAAAGGCTTTAAAAATTCCCATTGCCCATGGTGAGGGAAATTATTTTGCTGATGCAGATAGCCTGAAGCGTATGGAAGACAAGGACCAGGTGCTGTTCCACTATTGTGATGGCCAGGGAAAGATAACAGAAAGCGCCAATCCGAACGGCTCCGTTAATAATATTGCAGGTGTATGTAACGTAAACCGGAACGTTTTTGGCTTAATGCCTCATCCGGAGCGCGCGGCAGACCCGGTTTTAGGTAACCAGGATGGCCTGGGGATTTTCGACTCTATCCTGAATACAGTCAACGCTTAATGTCGCAACTGGCTATTGATATTGGTAATTCGCGTACAAAGGTTGCCATTTTTGATGCACACAGATTGATTAAAGTTGACCGGCTGGAGCGCCTGGATACAGATAGCCTGTTGCGTTATTTTGACGGTCATGATATACGACAAAGTATAGTTTCTTCAGTTAATGATGACATAGGTTTTCTGGAGGACATACTCGCGAAGCGAACAAATTATACCCGGTTTTCGTCGCAGTTAAAAAATTCTATAGATAATCGTTATGAAACCCCGGATACGCTGGGTTTGGACCGCTTAGCAGGAATGGTGGCAGCAAAAGCTTTATATCCTGGGAACAGCTGTCTTGTAATCGACGCAGGGAGCTGTATAACCTATGACGCTATTGATCATACAGGTATTTACAAGGGAGGAAATATTTCTCCCGGCCTTAATATGCGATTTAAGGCGATGCATACGTTTACAGGCCGGCTGCCTTTAATTAAGCTGACAGATTTTGAGGGTTTTGAAGGCTGCGATACGGCTACATCGATGCTTTCGGGAGTAGTAAACGGCGCCCTGGCAGAATTAAAAGGATTTATTGAAACGTACCGGCTGCACTATCCGGGCCTCAAGATCATCCTCTGCGGCGGGGACGCGAATTTTTTTGATACAAGGTTAAAAAGTAGCATCTTTGCGCACACTTTGAAAACCGAGCCTGATTTGGTACTTATTGGTTTAAACGAAGTTATACATCAACAATGATTAAAATTTTAAAAAATATATTTCTTCTTACACTGCTGGCTGTTGGAATATCTTCCACCGCACAGACCACGTCTTCCTCACCTTATTCACAATTCGGGCTTGGCGATCTTAAAGGGCCTTTTTTGCCTCAGAGCAGGGCAATGGGAGGATTGAGCATGGGGGTACGTAAGCCCGGTCTGTATGATAATATTAACCTGGCGAATCCCGCATCCTACTCAACGCTCGCTTTAACGGCGTTTGACGTGGGCGCATCGATGGACCTCCGGAAATTAAGTAAGGCGGGCATTTCAGGCAAGACCCAGTTCAACTCAACCTTGAGTCACATAACTTTTGGGATCCCAATAAACAGGTCTTCAGCCATCAGCTTCGGGCTTGTTCCTTACAGCGACCTGGGTTACGGGTTTAAGAACTCGGCTAAACTGGATACCACTAATATAGAGTATGTTTATGAAGGGGAAGGCGGATTATCAAAGGCCTATATGGGTTATGGTTTCAAAGTGGGCAAGAAACTCAGCCTTGGCTTCAACGTGGGATATCTTTTTGGCAGCTTGAAAGAAAACAGGGCCATACAGTTTGCAGATGATAGAGACCTGCGAAGTTCATTTAACTCCCGGACACAATTCCAGCAGAGCGTTGGAGGTTTAAGTTTTGATTACGGCCTTCAGTATGCAGCTGCCCTCAACGACAGAACGAAGCTGATCCTGGGCTATGCAGGGAACGCTGGCAAGGAATTGAATTCAAAAAATAATACGGTGACAACCCGCTATAAGATAGCCCTGGACGGAACCGGCAAAAGATTTGAAGAGGCGGTATCTGACAGTACTTTTTTTTCCCAGGGGGCGAACATGAAAATTAATATGCCCATGAGCCATACAGCCGGCTTTGCTTTTGAGAAAACAAATTCATGGCTGATAGGGGCAGACGTTTCGTACAGCAGATGGTCCGATTACCGGGAAGGGAGTGTTGATCCGGGATTAAATAATAGTTATGGAGTCGTTGTAGGCGGACAATTAACGCCCGATGCTACCTCAGTCAGTAATTACTGGAAACTGGTGGATTATCGTCTGGGACTTAAATATGATAAGACCTTCGTCAGGATCCGCGATACCGATATCAAGCAATATGCGCTTACTTTCGGTTTTGGGTTTCCTTTGCCCAGCAACCGTACTTCATTTTATAAGATCAACCTTTCTACTGAAATCGGGAAAAGGGGAACGGAAAAAAATAACCTCGTACGTGATCGTTACATCAATGTGAATCTTGGCTTCACGCTCAATGATAAGTGGTTCCAGAAAACCTATATCGAATAGTAATGAAGCTGCGCCGCTTTATTTCCTGCCTGCAGGTATTCAAGGTGGGCGTTTTATTCTTAACCGCGCAGCTTTTTCTTTCTGCATGCGAAAATGACCTTCGTGATGTGGAACAGATAGCCTCCGGAAAGCTTGCTATCCCCGTCGACAAATCTACAGGCGTCGTCATTATCTATAGCGATTCGGCACGTGTAAAAGGTAAGATGATCACGCCGGAGCTGCTTCACTTCCAGACCGACAAGCCCTACCTGGAAATGAACAAGGGCGTTACCATCATTTTTTACGACGAAAACCAGCAGGAAACAAGCACGGTAAAGTCAGATTACGCCATCAGACGCGAGAATGAGAAGACCGTGGAGCTGAAAAGAAACGTGGTGGCTACCAATCAGCGCGGCGAAACATTTAAGTCTGAAGAACTGATATGGGACGAAGCTAAGAACCGCTTTTACTCAGACCGGCTGGTTAGCATTAACTCGAACGGTAATGTTTTATTCGGAACGGGCTTCTGGGCAAATGCAGATTTCTCGTATTATGAAATTGATCGGCCAACAGGGGATTTGAATTTGACGGAGAAGCAGGGGTTTTAATAGTTGCCTCGCCCGCCGTAGCTCAGCGAAGGAGGGAACAAACCCCATACATTTTTGTTATCGTTTATTTTTCAAATTTTGTATCTTGCGCGCTCTTTTAAAATTATATAAATAAATACGGATATGGGAATAATGAGTTTTTTGCGGAACCGTGCAGGGATTATCATCGTTGGGGCCATCGGTTTTGCAATTATTGCGTTTTTAGTAAGTGATGCTGTGCAGATGGGGGGATCATTTTTGAACTCAAGTCAGACCGAAGTTGGAGAAGTCGATGGCGAAGCAATTCCTATCCATCAGTTCAACGAGCAGGTTGAGCTGAATACAAATAATTTCAAACAGCAAATGGGTCAGAATAACCTGGATCCGCAGATGACGTCTTATGTCATAGAAAATACGTGGAACCAGTCTGTATCCAGGATATTAATGAATAAAGAGGTAAAACGTTTGGGCTTGCAGGTAAGCAGGAACGAGCTGAACGACCTGGTAACAGGGAGAAACCCCGATCCGCAGATCCTTCAGAATTTTGGTGATCCGCAAACAGGCCAGCTTAACAGGGTACAATTAAATTCATTCCTCGAAAATGTTAAGACCCAGGATGCTGCCAGCCCGGTAAGTCAGCAATGGAGCTCTTTTCTTGTAAACATCCGCGAAAGCAAGTTAGCCCAGAAATACAATAACCTCGTTAAAAACAGCCTCTATGTGACTTCACTGGAAGCAAGGGAAGATTATAACCAGCGGAATAAGCTTGCTAATTTTAAATATGTAAACATGGAATATTCTTCTGTTCCCGATAATCAGGCTAAGATAACTGACCAGGATTACAAGGATTACTATTCGGAAAACAAATTCCGTTATAAGAACCCACAGGAAACAAGGACCTTCGAATATATCGTTTTCGACGCTAATCCATCAAGGGCCGACTCTACAGAGATCAAGGCAATGGTCGATAAGACCGCTGCAGAATTCAGGGCAGCAACAAACGATTCCCTGTATGTTAGTATTAATTCTGAAACCAAGATGCCGGTTAGCTATGTCCGCAAAGGCCAGCTGGACCCGGCTTTAGACTCTGCCGTATTTGCGGCGTCAAGCGGTGCGTTTATAGGCCCCGTATTTTCAAACGGACAGTATAAAATGGTTAAGGTCCTGGATATCAAAGTTGGTCCGGATTCTGTCAAGGCCAGTCATATTTTGATCAATCCTGCCACAGAAGGCGGCGCAGATAAGGCCAAAGCTAAAGCTGATTCTCTCAGGAACCTCATTGCCAGGGGCGCCAGCTTCACTGAGCTTGCAGCTAAATTCGGAACAGATGCCTCTAAAGATAAAGGCGGCGAGCTCGGGACTTTTGGCCGGGGGGCTATGATCCCTGCTTTTGAGGAAGCTGTTTTCAACGGTAAAACCGGGGACCTGAAAGTGGTTACCACCCAGTTCGGGGTTCACGTGATCAGGATCGACGGTCAGATTGGTTCGGCGAGGGTCGCTAAGGTTGCTATGGTAGATAAATCTATGTCAGCCAGCAGCAAAACCCAGCAGGAAGCTTATTCAAAGGCAACCGCATTTGTCAGCGCTGCGAATGATGTAAAGTCTTTCGATACAGGAGCGCGGAAAGCAGGTTATTCCAAGCTTATTGCCGAGAATGTAGTCGCAACGCAGTCAAGCATTCCCGGTTTGGATGGTCCAAGGGAAATGATCCGCTGGGTATTCGGCGCAGATAAGGGAGACGTTTCTGAGCAGGTGTTCGAAATGGGAAGTAAGTTTGCCGTAGCCAAAGTTGTAGATGTTTTTGAAGAAGGCACTTTACCCTTAGAGCAGGTTAAAAAGCAAATTGAACTGCTTGTGCGTAATCAGGTTAAAGCCCGTTCGTTATCCGGGAAAATGGAAAAAGCCCTTAGCGGTTCTTCATCGATCGAACAGGTTGCGCAGAAAGCCGGAAGACCGGTTACCCCGGTCCAGAATATTGTATTTGCTAATCCTGTTATTCCCGGAATAGCGCAGGAAAATAAACTGGTGGGTGCAATATTTGGGTCACAGCCGGGTAAATTATCACAAGCCGTTGAAGGCGAAAGCGGCGTTTATGTTTTTGTTGTCAATGGCTTCAGTACCCCAGCACCCCTCACCAATGCATTTAAACAAAAGGTTCAGGTTGCCCAGGCGCTTTTACAGCGTGCACCCGGTGAAGCTTTCAAGGTTTTGCGTGATAAGGCAGAAATCGAAGACAACCGCGTTAAGTTCTTTTAACAGCTTAATTCATTAACTTTGTAACCGGAAGTGATATACGAATCACTTCCGGTTTTTCTTTGCCCGCCCTAGCGACAGCGAAGGAGGGTTTGAGGTATGATGTCGGAGGTCTGAAGTATGATGTCTGAGGTCGGAAGTCTGAAAGCTCAAAACTGCGTTTCGAAATCTATCCGACACGCCTCGCAACAGGTAAATGCAATTCGCAAGGATATGGATATTCAGGAAAATATAATAAACAAGGTAGCGCAAAGCGGCTTAGTAAGCTTCGATCTTGCTGAGTTGTATCCACAGGGGGAGCGTGTTCTATATGATATCAAAGATAATTTGTTCCATGGCCTTATCTTAAGGGAGAAGGACTTCAGGGACTTCATCAAAGAGCATAATTGGGAACAGTATAGCGGAAAGCACCTGGCAATAACCTGTACTGCTGATGCGGTCGTACCCACCTGGGCTTATATGCTCCTGGCCAATCGTTTATCGCCGTTCGCTAAAACGATTGTTTTTGGGGGCCTGGACCTGCTTGAAACGATACTGTTTGAACGCGGGCTGGAGAAGATGGATCTCGAAAAATACAAGGATCAGCGGATCGTGATCAAGGGATGCGGTGAAATACCGGTCCCGGAATCAGCGTTTATAAATATTACAGTGAAGCTTACAGGTATTGCGAAAAGCATCATGTATGGTGAGCCTTGTTCGACGGTTCCAATTTATAAGAGGAAGGATTAGAAATGGAGGCACGACTCTTTGTCATTGCGAGGGAGGAACGACCGCGGCAATCTCCTGCCAATAAGCAGATTGCCGCGCTACGCTCGCAATGACAAAGTGAAACGTCGCTACGCTCGCAATGACAAAGTGAAACGTCGCTACGCTCGCAATGACAAAGTGAAACGTCGCTACGCTCGCGATGACAAAGTGGTAAGACGCTTCGGTTCGACAGGACTCCTTGTCATTGCGGGGGCACTGCTTTTTGTCATTGCGAGGGAGGCACGACCGCGGCAATCTCCTGTCAATTAGCAGATTGTCGCGCTACGCTCGCAATGACAAAGTGATACGTCGCTACGCTCGCAATGACAAAGTGCTTAGACACGACCAACGGTAAACGATAATGACTTAAATGAGTACAACACCCATGAAATATAAATTTTTAATTCTCTTCTTATTCTTATGCCTTTGTAATGCTTATGCTCAGCAGCTTCAGAGTGTTAAAGAGCCGGTATTCCGGGCAGGTGAAGAATTGAATTATAAGCTTCGCTATGGATTTATCACCGCAGCGGAGGCTTTTATCCGCGTGGAAAATTCGGACGCCAAATTCGATAATAAACCAGTTTATCACCTGGTTGCCGAGGGGCGTACAGCGGGTTCATTTAACGTGTTTTATAAGGTTCGCAATCGTTACGACTCCTACATCGATCAGAAAGATCTAACACCTTATCTCTATACGGAGAATATCCGTGAGGCCAATTACCGGCGGACGGATAAGGCGCGCTTTTACCAGGATGAGAAACGGATCGTATCCGGCAAAGGAACTTTTAGGGGCAGTGGCCAAACGTTCGATGTGGTTTCAGCCTATTATTTTGCCAGGAACCTGGATATGTCACGCTTAAGCCCGGGGGAAAAGTTCACGATGGACTATTTCCTGGATGACGGGATAACGAAGCTTCAAGTTCAATATGCAGGCAAGGAGCGGGTGAAAACATCTCTCGGCTATTTCAACTGCCTGAAATTTAGTCCCTCGATACAGCCGGGACGCATCTTCCGGAAGGATAGCAAATTATACCTCTGGATCACCGACGATAGGAACCGGATCCCTGTTAAGGCACAAGTAGAGATCCTGGTAGGTTCTGTTACACTGGAACTGGTGTCTGCGAAAGGCTTAAAATACCCCTTGGCAGCAATAAAAAAATAAATATGATCGAAGTACAGCACACCCTGGTGCATGAAGATATCGTACGGGAGAACTTTGTATGTAACCTGAACAAATGCCAGGGTGCATGTTGTATTGAAGGAGATTCCGGCGCCCCGCTGGAACGTTCGGAGCTGGCCGTCCTCAATGAGATCTATCCTGCCGTTAAGCCTTACATGACCGCAAAGGGGATAGCTGTAATCGAAGAGTCCGGTACATTCGTTAAGGATTTCGAAGGGGACTATACCACGCCCTGTATCGATACCAATAAAGAGTGTGCCTATGTTACCTGGGAGTACGGCATCAGCAAATGTGCTATAGAAAAAGCGTACGAACAGGGAAAAATTGCATGGAAAAAGCCAATATCATGTCATCTGTATCCCATCAGGATAACCAATTACCCGGAATTTGATGTACTGCATTACGATCGCTGGAACATCTGCAGCGCGGCCTGTTCCTTAGGAAGCGAGCTCAAGGTCTCGGTTTACGAGTTTTTAAAAGAGCCCCTTATCCGGAAGTATGGAACGGAATGGTATGATGACTTGTGTGCTGCTGCCGGTGAGATTAACCGGAAGGCGGTCTAAAGCAAAGCGTAAACGTACAACGTAAAACGTACAACGTACAACGTACAACGTACACCCACCCGAAAACAACTCCCCCCTCAATCTGTTACAAATCTTTACCTTTGCCAATCAAATCGTTATACATGAAAGGAATTATTCTTGCCGGAGGCTCCGGAACCAGGCTGCACCCTTTAACACTCGCTGTCAGCAAGCAATTAATGCCGGTTTACGATAAACCGATGATCTACTACCCCTTGTCGACTTTATTGCAGGCTGGAATAAATGAAATTCTAATCATTTCCACACCTCATGACCTGCCGCATTTTGAAAAACTTTTAGGGGATGGGAGCCGCATAGGCTGTCAGTTTTCATACGAAGAGCAGGCTGTGCCAAACGGACTTGCGCAGGCATTTGTCATAGGAGAAAAGTTTATTGGGGATGATGCAGTAGCCCTTATCCTGGGTGATAACATCTTCCACGGCGATTCGATCACAAGCCTGCTGCCAACGATAAAAAACCCGGAGGGAGGTGTCGTATTCGCCTACCAGGTGTCAGATCCCGAAAGGTATGGAGTGGTGGAGTTTGATGGTGCTTTCACTGCCCTGTCGATCGAAGAGAAACCGGTGTCCCCCAAATCAAATTATGCTGTCCCGGGCTTATATTTCTATAATAATTCGGTGGTGGAGATCGCTAAAAATATTAAACCCTCGTCCCGCGGCGAGTATGAGATCACAGATGTAAACAGGGAATACCTGCAGCAGGGTAAGCTGAAGGTTGGGGTGTTAAGCCGCGGCACGGCCTGGCTGGATACCGGTACGTTTAACTCGCTGATGCAGGCGGGCCAGTTTGTCCAGGTTATTGAAGAGCGGCAGGGATTGAAGATCGGGTGCATCGAAGAGATCGCATTTCAGATGAAGTTTATCGATGCGAGCCAGTTAAAAGAGCTTGCCGAACCGCTTAGAAAAAGTGGGTATGGGGAGTATTTGTTAGGGTTGGTTGATTAATTTTTCGTTTCGATTTTATACGCCCTTTTCTCCCCAGAGCCTTAAATTCTTGAGGATACATTAGAATTAAAGAGGTGGATTATGTTCACATTGCATCTGCCCCTGGCACTGGAATTTAATTGTATTTGAGAATAAGGGTAAGCTGGACTGTTGTCCTTAGCGCAGCGAAGGACAACAGTCAGGATGACAGCTGCGCTAACGATAACAATACCGTGCAACCTGATATATCGATCGTACTAATCGCCTTTTCCGGTAAACACCATCGCCTTCACGACTTCCATCTCTATTGGTATTGCCTTCCACTGTGATCAGCCAGGTTTTATCCCACCGATCGATGAAGCCGGCATGGGCTATGCGACCTTTTTCAGGAAACCAGATGCCGAAAACGTCAGTTGCTAAAGGCGTTTGCTTATTTGTTGCTGGTGAATTTCTTTTCCAGATCACATTACTCTTAAAAAGATCCGGTGACCAGCCGCTTCGCGGATTATCAATACCAGCCTTGCCGAAAACCCAGCAAATGAACGCCGCACACCAGGGATTACCTTTTTCCAGGTTTACATACCTCAAATACTCTTCTACCCGTTTACCCGAATTCATACCATGCTCCTTTACTCCGATTTCCGAATCATAGAGATGTTTTACTTTTTTGAGTTGTAGGTTGTAAGTTATAGGTTGTAAGTTTTTTAATTCCTGATCATTAGTCCTGGCTCCTTTGAAGTTGTACGTTATACGTTCTACGTTATAGGTGATACGAGCAACTTTGTACTCTCTTCTCACATTAGAGCTGCCAGCGTAGCTATAAACGAGTAAAGCAGCAGTAAATAAAAACTTAGGTATATGATAACTTTTTGCCATGACATTAGGGATTTGAAATTACGTTCAAAATGTTCTTTCGAATATTCGGCCAGCACCGGCCAGATGATATTGATGAGCCACCAGGTGACTGCTTTAAATGCCAGCAGCGAAAGGATGGCCATGATCACAGCACTCAGGGCGCCGGGATCGATAGGCGCGGAGGTAATATCTATCCACCGGGATAACCAGGGGAAATACAGGAACAGGATCAGAGCCATAAAGATAACCAGGTGCTCCTTTTTGATACCAGTTTGTGGTACCCATGCAATTAATAGCTGTTTCATTACAATTTTTCTTTAGGGTTAGTAATACTCGGGTTAACTCCTCCACTGGCCTGCTCTTTATCTTCCTTCCAGATCCTGCCCATAATGATCATCGTTTCTTTTAAAAGATTCAGAATTATGGGGGTCAGTTCGTTGATCTTTTCAGCGGACACTCCCCGGCGCTTTAAGTCCTTTAAAGAGAAAGCAGATTTAAGGCACTTGAATAAACGGATGAATTGCTCTTCTGAGATTATGCCGGTGATCAATAGTAAATACCAGTTTTTCAATTCCAGGTATTCCTTTTTAAGGAAACCATTTAATAAAGCCCTGGAGGTTTTGAAATGTCCGGGCAAATTTTCTGCAATCAGTTGTGCAGCCTGGATTTTGAATTCAAGCAGCATTTTATTGTAGATTATTGGTGTCTTTTCCATGATGTTATGTTTTATGTATCGTTTTTAAATATGGACCGCCCAACGTCCGGGCGGTCCATTGAGAAGATTCAGAATTACATCATCGTTTTCTCCAGCACGGTCCGGTTGCCCGGGAGATCACTGGCGGTAAAAATGATGGTGCTTCCAGCAAGCTCAGTATTAACCATTGTTGTGGTATATACCCAGTCCAGACCATTATCTGACTGTACCGCATTACCTTCTTCCAGCAGGCTGCCATCAAGCTTCCTGATTTCCACCTTGACAGATGTTACCCGAAAGTCATCCAGCACGCTTACCGTGATCTCTTCACCCGCAGCACCGCTGTAGGTTTCAAGACTCACCTCCGCATCAAATTCAGGTGCACGCTGATAATCGGCGAAAGCCGTATTAAAAGCGGTCTGTCCCAATTTGGTCATCGCCTGGTAAGCGGCCTTGAGAATAGGATCGAGCAAAGCTTTCTTTGCATACTGCACCGCCTTTTTAAAGCGTTGCCTGATCTCGAGTTGTATAGCCGTTGGTGGCTTACTGAAGGCTCTTGGCCGGTCGGCCACAATAGTCTTATTCGCTCTCTGGCGGAAGACTAGCAGATCACCAATCAGACCGCTCAGTCCGTGGGTGACCACATTATTTTTAGATTTTGCCATAATTTTAAAAATTAGAATTGTGAATAATAAATTTCAAGCCTCCTCATTTGTACCGGTACGCGGTGCTTTGAGAACAAACTTAAATCGCCATTTTAGAGATTCCTATAGAGGCGCCTGTTCTGATCCGATTTGACTGCATTTGACCTCATTTGACACCATAAGCTGGGTGCCTGGTGAGGTTTTTTCTGGTGAAATTTAAGGAGATCGTGAGCGGAGGGCATTTCATTCACTAAGATGGCTCTAAGATATCACTAAGGTATAGTCGGGATTTTCCCGGATTTGTAAAGGTTTTCCAGTGGATACGGCGCAGCTCGCGTCGTGTCTGAAATTTGAGTGAACCGCAAAAAAAACATCGTGTTTCCCTGGCAGATACAAAAAAGCCATTGCTGGTGCGAACTTAATGTCATTATTTAAGAAATGAGTAGTTCGTTGATTATGCGGTGAGGTGGCGGGTCAGGCTCCGATTCCGGCCTCCGAGCCGGCTGCCGGTAGGTTGGGAATCTCCAAATTTTGAAACACTGATTTGTCATCGTGGCGAAAGCCACGACCCCCTTTTCAACAGTATTGGGATGGATTTCTGCTTAAATAATCACATTGGGCAAGCGGATGAGAGCGAGTAGTTCGTTGTTATGCGGAGAGGTGGGTCAGGCCCGCCATGACAATGCATTATTTAGGAGAATCGGACTGCAACATCGGAAATTTTTTAAGAAAGCATCTATTTTGAATTCCTTTTTCGAAATAGTTCACTCATTCCCAATCGCCCTCTCTACATCTTGGCTACAGTAAAAATCCTTTTTGCCCAGGCATTTTGGTTTGAGTACAAGGTTTTTCTTTAGTCGGTAAAGCGTTGATTTGCTGATATGGTACTTATTCCTTAGATCGCAGGAATCCAGCCATTGCTTTTCACCTACCTTTTCAAGGATCATATCCAGCCTATGCTGCAGGGCTATTTGCCCTTTATGCAGTTCATCTAATTTCTGAAGCAACTCGCTCTGTTCCACAAACAACATCTTACAATCCAATCCTGTTTACGATGCTTAATTCCAGTTTAATTGGGATGCCCGAGAACGTTTGTTCCTGAAGGCCAGAAAACTGAAATAATTAAAGAGAGCAGAACGAATATAAAGCACCTTTTAATCCCGCGTGGTGACATGGCAAATTATTTTTTTAATAGTTAAAGAAATTAAAAAAAATAAATCTGCATGTCACCACTTAGTATTGATTATGCAATTACATTTAATCTGTTTTACTTTAAAAAATACCTAT
Organism: Daejeonella sp.; assembly: GCA_037719315.1. Lineage (GTDB taxonomy): Bacteria > Bacteroidota > Bacteroidia > Sphingobacteriales > Sphingobacteriaceae > Daejeonella. Next base: position 3,174 of record JBBJNR010000070.1, on the reverse strand, counting down.
ATGGAAATCGAATTCAGTCACGCAAGTTTTAAAGATTTTGAAAATATACAAGGAATGGATGCCTGGGAAAGAGCCGGGCACTTTCAGAAATATCTGGATTACCTGGATGAAAATGGCCGTTTAAATTATCGGCTGGTGTCGGTTACAGGTTGTGGCCCCGAAATGAGCATCATTACCAAAGAGCACCCTGCACCGCGCTCCTGCGTCAGTTTTGTATCCAATGATTACCTCGGGTTTACCCAGCACCCGAAAATTAAAACTGCCGTCATGGCTGGCATTCAAAAATTCGGCTCCGGTGCGGGAGCTTCGCCAGCCATCGGCGGACAGTTCAGCTATCATGAAGAGCTCGAACAGAAAATAGCAGCATTCTTTAAATGGGACAGTGCAATTATCTATACCACCGGTTATACAGCGAACAGTGCTACACTGATGAGCCTGCTTCAGAAAGAGGATATGGCTATTGTTGACATGTCTGTACATGCCAGTGTATATGAAGGCTGCCAGTTAACGAATGTTAAAGCTTTCCTTCACAACCGGCTGGACGTGCTTGAGCGGACCTTAAAGGAATGCAGGGATAAATACCGGACGAAAATGGTGATCGTCGATGGGGTATATTCACAGGATGGCGATATGGCTCCGCTGGATAAAATCCTGGAACTTTGCCGGCATTATGGAGCTTACCTTGCAGTAGATGATGCACATGGAGTAGGGGTAATTGGCGACACCGGCCGCGGAGCTATGGAAAAATATGATGTATTGAAGCAGGTTGACCTGATCACAGGGACTTTCAGTAAGACCTTCGCCAATGTAGGTGGTTATGTGATCGCTTCCGCAGAGATCATCAGCTTTCTTAAATACCAAAGCCGGCAGCACCTCTTTTCAGCCACTTCTACGCCTGCAGCCGCAGGGATATTGAAAGCGATAGAGCTACTGGACGAGGAGCCTCAATGGAAAGATAAGCTTTGGGAGAACATCAATCATTTCAGAACCGGTTTACAGTCTCTGGGCTTCAATACCGGTCCAACAGAATCGGCTATTATTCCGGTTAAGATCGGGGATGCCGCGGTGACAGCCACTATGGCGAAAATACTGCTCGCAGCCGGTATCTATACCAACCCCATCATCTATCCGGCAGTTAACAAAAAGAATGCACGGATCCGAATGAGCGTAATGGCTACCCATACCAGGGAGCATCTTGATAAAGCCTTGAATGCTTTTGAAGATGCCGGAAAACAACTGAGTATTGCCCGGGAACAAATTTAAAAGAGTTAATGTAATAATCCTATGGAAGATAATAAAATGGATCAGCTTAAAAACCTGCCGGAATCATCTCTGAGATTCAAAAATAAGGAGATGACCAAACGAAAACTGATAGAAGCAGTTTCGGCCATCATCAGGACCGAAGGATACACCGGACTGGGTGTGAACAAAATTGCAAAGCAGGCCGGCGTACATAAAAAACTGATCTATCGATACTTCGAAACCGTCGAAAGATTGATCGAAGCTTATGTCATTGAAAAGGATTACTGGCTTTTGACATCCAATCAGCTCTACAACAGGCCTGTAAACAGCAATGTGGATCTAAAGGAATTGGCATTGGGAATCCTTGAAGACCAGTTTAATTTCTTTTATCAGGAAAAGGAAATGCAGCAGCTTATTTTATGGGAGATAAGCGGGAAGAGCCAGCTAATGAAGAGTATTTCTGCTACGCGAGAACTTTTAGGTGACGATTTCCTGCAACTGACAGATGATTATTTTAAGGATAGTGATATTAATTTCAGGGCCCTGAGCGCTATTCTATCCGCCGGGATATATTATCTGGTACTTCATGCCCCGGTAAGTTCATACTGTGGGATATCCATTCAGCAAACCCGGGACCGGGAGGAGATGGTCCGGACTATCCGCCAGGTGATATCCATGGCTTTTGAAAAAGTTAAAGGCTAGATCGGTTTGTATGAATGTCCCGGCGAATATAGAACCCCTGAAGCAGCTCTTTCACAGATATGAGGAGGAAACCACCCTCCTCCCCCCGGAACTCGATGAGTTTATGCATGCTGTATTCAAAGAAAGAAAATACCGCAAAAAGGACCTCTTGCTTCACGCGGACGATGTTCCCCAAAACTCCTGGTTTATAGTCAAAGGATCGGCACGGGCTTATTTCTACGATCCGGATGCCGGGCGCGAAATTACCTGCTGGTTCTGGTATGAAGGCGAATGGATACTATCCCTCAAAGGCCTTTTCAAACAAGAGGAGACCAATGAAAGTATTGAACTCTTGCAGGACTGTACACTCCTGATGATTTCTGCCAGTGATTTGAAAAAGATGGTCCGCCTGTTTCCCGAATACCGCTTATTTGAAAGGTGTCTTATCGAGGATTATCAAAGCCGGATGTCTGATCATTTTCATGACCTGAAGAGCATGGCTAACCGCCACAAATTTAACAAACTGATGGAAACGCATAAAGAGATCTTTAACCTTGCCTATATCAGAGATATTGCTTCTTTTCTGGATATGCATCCGGCTACGCTGAGCAGGATGAGGAGGGGGGAGGAATAGGGAGGGCACTGAAAAAGTCCTTTAGAAATAAAAGACAAAAAAGATGTCCATTATAATTCATATTGACGTCCTTAGAGTTGGCTACACGGAATTTGAAAAAACTAAAACCCGTATAACTTAAAGAAAAAGGGACTGTTCATGATTTTATGATACAGTCCCTTTTCTCTAGCTGATACAGCTGACTTTTTCAGTGCCCTCGGAATAGGAGGGCCTCACCCGGCCGGTGTGTAGATGTAATTTGAAAATTTCGCTGGCCCTCTCCGAAAGAGAGGGTTTGGTATTTCTGCACCCCTCAGTCCTGCGGACAGCTCCTTAAAGGAAGGGGAGCAAAATTGTAGTCCGTGTCAATTTTCGTATTGACAATTCACTATTCATTTTCTAACCGTATAGCATTCAATAGATGACCTTATGGTGTCAGACTTCTTCAGGTTCCGGCTAGCTTTATTTTACTCACAAATGCTTGTAAGCACCGAAAAGAAAGGAGGTTCGATGGGATTATAACAATTATAAATTATCTGGCTTCAGGATAGATCCAGGTAGGAAAAAATAAATTTAATAGATTTTAAATCAATGGTGTCCTAAACGTTTTAGGAATATATAAAAGTAGTTGATTGAAT
>JBBJNR010000007.1:0-69304 GCA_037719315.1 Daejeonella sp. | reverse complement strand
TATTTTATTATTTTTTATCCTCTATTTTTGATTATGTTAACCCTTGATTCGCATTTGTACGTTGTACGTCGGAACGAAGACGTAAAACGTACAACGTACAACTCATCTACCCGTGTCTTAGTTTAGAGAAAAAATCCCACAGTACAATCCCCGCTGAAACTACAATATTGAATGAGTGCTTGGTTCCAAACTGGGGTATTTCAAGGCACACGTCAATCATTTTCATCGCTTCATCGCTTACCCCCTGAACTTCATTTCCAAATATCAGAGCATATTTTTTCGAAGAATCAGGTTGGTGATCGGTTAGCTGTATGCTGTTCTCAGCTTGTTCAACGGCTATGACTTTATACCCGAAAGTTCTTAGTTCTGCTACGGCATCGGTTACGTTTTCGTAATAAGCCCATTCCATGGATTGAGTTGCGCCAAGAGCGGTTTTCTCAATTTCACGGTGAGGAGGCTGGGCGGTAATGCCACACAAGCAAATCTTCTCTATGGCAAACCCGTCGGATGTGCGGAAGATCGATCCTATATTATGCATGCTGCGGACATTATCCAGGATGACCACTACAGGCAGTTTATCTTGTTTTTTAAACTCTTCTAAACCAACACGACCGAGTTCGTCAAGTTTTAATTTCCGCATGTGTCAAAAATAGGGTCTTAATAGGGAAAGATTTCTATCAGAATAAGATTTTTAATCGATGGACTGGTCATTATCATGTTTGTTTCTTCCACTTCCTGATCGGTTCCAGGTAATTTATCACCATAAATCCGATGGAAGAGAAAACACAAATTACTGTTAAAAACCACCAGAACGTGTTATATCCTCCGTACTGTATCAGGATCGCTCCATAAACAGGGCCTATTATTTGTGCGGCTGACCACGCCATCGTATACAAAGCAGAATATTCTCCGCGATTGCTTTCCGTAGAACGACTGATCCAAAAGGTATTCATGAAAGGCATAGATAACATTTCTCCCAGGGTGATCATACAAACTGAAATGACTGCCACCCATCCGACTGCGGGCATTACATTTAGGATGACGTAACTTATGGCAGCCACCAGCACACCAATTGAAATAAAGAAAAGTGGTGGTTTTCGGTTTTCGAGATTGCTAACCAAAACCATTTCAGTCAGCACGATGATCATACCGTTCAATGCCATCAATCCACCAATGAACTGTTCTGTCAGATGCCATTCCGTCTTAAAAAATACTGGCTGAAGTGTGAAAAATTGGAAAAAAGATGAAGCATATGGTATGGTCAGAAAAATAAATGCCAGATAAAGCTTATCGCGGTAGGCAGATCGGATTAGTGGTATATCGTTAGTGGACTCTACAGTCTTCACTTTCTTTATCGCGGGCAGCAATTTCATTAACAAAAGTGCAGCGAGAATATTGGTACATCCGTCCACATAGAATAACAGTTGATAGTCTATAGAAGCTATAAGCCCTCCAAGAGCTCCGCCGAACGACCAGCCAAGATTAATTGCAAGCCGGTTCAGAGAGTAAGATCGCGTCCGTGCATTCTCAGAGCTGTAATAGGCTACAGCAGTTGAATTTGCAGGTCGGAAGGACTCATTACACATACTCAAGAGAAACGTTCCAATTCCGAGGCTCAAAAATGTTTCAAGGAAGCTGAGACAAATGAACAGGACTCCACCGCTTAAAAGCGCCCCGATCTGTAAATAGTAAAATCCGATTTTATCTGTGATTTTACCACCGACAAATGCGCCAGTTATAGAACCCAGTCCGAATAAGGACATAATTATCCCAGACTGCACAATGCTGAACCCAAGTTGCTGGGTACAATAAATTGTCATGAACGGAACGACCATTGTTCCGCTTCGGTTAATAAACATGACCAGGGATAAGTACCAGTTTTCTCTACTTAAGCCGGAATAAGCTTTTTTGTATAATTGAATGGGGTAGGATATCACGAATCAAATATAAAATAATAGGATAAAAAAAATCCCCGATGTAATCGAGGGCACTGAAAAAGTCAGCTGTATCAGCTAGAGAAAAGGGACTGTATCATAAAATCATGAACAGTCCCTTTTTCTTTAAGTTATACGGGTTTTAGTTTTTTCAAATTCCGTGTAGCCAACTCTAAGGACGTCAATATGAATTATAATGGACATCTTTTTTGTCTTTTATTTCTAAAGGACTTTTTCAGTGCCCTCATGTAATCAGGGACTTTTTTTGGATGTTACACCTCTAGATGTATACCTTATTCGATTGGATCAGTTTGTTTTTCCAGTTTTTTCATTTCTTCAGCCTGCTTTTTCATCTCGTCTTTATTGATCTTCGTCTCTTCCCCCTGGATCTTTATATCTTCGATTTGTTTTTTCCATTCCGGACTATCAAATTTCTTTCTCATCTCTTCGGCGTTGATTTTCAGTTCTTCGATTTGTTTTTTCCACTCAGGGCTGTCAAATTTCTTTTTCATGTCTTCAGCATGGACTTTCATATCCTCTATCTGTTTTTTCCATTCGGGGCTGTCAAACTTCTTTTTCATGTCTTCAGCATGGACTTTCATATCCTCCATTTGTTTTTTCCATTCGGGGCTGTCAAACTTCTTTTTCATGTCTTCAGCATGGACTTTCATATCCTCCATTTGTTTTTTCCATTCGGGACTATCGAATTTCTTTTTCATTTCCTCGGCATGAGCGTTCATTTCCTCTGCGTGTTTTTTCAACTCTGCATCAGAGTGAGATCTTTTTAACTTATTTGTATCTGCTTGGAAACTAGACATCGCCACGCGTTTAGCTACACGCTGTAAGTCCGGATGTAATTGCGCAGGAACCTGGAATTCCGCTGTAGAATTGTCTGGAAGCGGCTTATATTGCTCAACGGCAGCGCTTTGTCCTTGTTTAAGATTGCTGTTATCGCCCGGGATGATCCATGCGAGTGAAACGCAGGCTGCTGCTATACTTAATAACGCAAAAAGACCTGGTTTAGAATTGTTGCCTTGTGTTTTCATATCTGTTAGTCGTTTGATGCGGTTAAATAAATTCAATTTTTCATCACCCGAAGCCGAAATTCCAGGACTGGTGTGTTTCAACCCGCTTTCTGCAATGTGAAGTAAGGCGTGGGCGTAGAGGCTCGTATCTGAATTATGTGTAATGACCAGATCATCACAGGCATATTCCCGTTCCCTTCGGATATCCTTTGCCAAAAGCCACATAAAAGGATTAAAGAACAATACAGCCTCCATGATTTTCTGAATAATATTCAGGAGGTAGTCGTTTCTTTTAATGTGTGCCAGTTCATGAAGTAAAATGGCTTCTACCTGTTCCTGACTAAGCCGGTTTAACATGGCTATCGGAAAAATGATCATTGGCTTAAGAAAGCCGGCAGTAAACGGACTAACTACTTTTTCTGTGAGGTGTAGCCCAATATTTCTGTGAATATGGAGTTTTGAAGCTAATAGCCGAAGCCTTTCATTCCAACTCGTGTCTGACGATAGATTCTTGGTATTGCGAATATATCTCAGGCGGTATAGACCGGCCAGGATAATTAACAAGTGGATCAAAAGTCCTGTAAAATATAGGCCGGCTATCCATTTAGTGTAATCAGTATTAAAGCTCAGCGAACTAAGGATATTTTCCGGAGCAGGGCTTTGTAATAACAGCGATGGGTTATAATCGGCCGTTCTCAATTCAGACAGCTGCGTTGTATAAGTGCTTATTAAGGTATAAATGAAAGCTATAAAGATCAGGAACAATGAACCGTAATACAATTGAAAACGATGTTCGGAACGCAGACCTGTTACACAGCTTAACAGTAATTTCAAGGTCAGGTAGGAAATAAGCCCTTGTTCAAGAGATGTTAAGATCGAATCGCTTAAAGCGCTGAAAAATATATTTTGTTCCATATCTTCATTTTTTATCTAAGTCATCAAGGTATTTTTTTATCATTTCAATTTCTTCCCGGGAAGATTTATTATTGCTTAAAGCCTGCATAACCAGCTGGGCCGCGGAACCGTTAAACACGGTATCAATCAAACTATTGAGAATGTTCTGACTCGTTTTTGAACGGGTTACAAGGGCTTTGTAAACATGGGTACGGCTGCTTGTCTCTCTCTCCAAAAGACCTTTTTCGTGCATAATCTGCATGAGCTTGAGGGTAGTGGTGTAGCCTATTTTCGAACCTTTGTCTTTAGATAGCTGTTCATTTATCTCACGAACTGTTGATGCTCCGTTCTTCCAGATTATCTGCAAGATCTCTAATTCGCTGTTCGTCGGTTTTGGTTTCATGTTGTGTACGAATATTTTCGTATACAATTATACGAACTCTTTCGTATAATGCAAACTTTTTAGCATTTTTTAACATTTGGAAAGTCGAGTAGGCTTGGGCTGAAATGCCCTTGCCTACTCGACTTGGAAATAATTTTAACCTGTATGCCACTCATTTTCATTAAAATACCTTAATTTCGATACTCCGGTTAATCGGGAGCCAGGTCTACGATTCGCAGGAAGGAGGTAGCGGTGTTTGCTGTTCGAGGGGAGATTCAGTTTTAGGAAAATTGCATTTATAAAATTGTGATGATTAAAAAAACCTCAGTTTTGGGTTCAAGAACAATCCCACAGGCCGCAGTTGCCAGAGCGAATTACGAAGAGATAGACACCATACGTTTCCTGACAATTTCTATTATTGTCTGGGGGCATTCACTTTTTCCGGAATGGCATTCCAGGGTACCCGCCAACATAACTGAAGAGATTATAAAGGTGATCGTGATCCAGGTTGGGGCGATCAGCACCGTTGCTTTCTTTCTGGTATCGGGTATCCTCATGAACTCAAAACTGCAGGATTACAGTTTGAGGAGATATTTCAATCAGCGTATTCCCAAAGTCTATGAACCCTGGGTATTTATTGTCGGCTTTAATGCAATGCTGATCGTCCTACACCGCCTATATCTTAACGAGATCAGCTTAAGCGGTGACTACAAACAATTAATTTACACAGGATACGATATAATGAGAGCATTATTGATCTACGGGCCTTACTGGTTTGTAGTTACTTATTTTTTTGGAATGATGATACTTATCTTGTTGAAGCAATTTTCTGCCAATCTTTATTTTGGCGTTATGCTCATGTCGATTACCCTATTTTACAGTATAAACTTTTATTATGAGTGGATAGATACGCTGCATACAAAAGCCGTACTCGCTTATACATTTTTTATCTGGCTGGGATTCCAGTTACAGAGACGCTGGAATGATTTGCTTAAGTGGGTTGCCAGAATAAAATGGCCTCTGTTAATTTTCGTTTTGATCCTCCTTTTTTCTCTCGCTGCTTATGATGGCTATAAATTGTCGAAGGAGGGTGTAAATGATTCTTTCGCTTCAAACCGTTTAATTAATATTGTTTTTTCTTTGCTTTTTTTCGTGGCCTTGTTGAAAATGGGTGAAATACGAAGAATCAATAAATTACAACCGCGAAAGATAGTTTATGGGATCTATCTTATTAACAGCATCATCATTCTGGAGCTCACATTTATGTTAAGATCTCACCACGATGCCCTTTCTGAGATTAGCATCTGGACTTTGCTTGGTCTGCAGCTGATATATTTTAGCGTAGTTCTACTTCTCACCTGGCTGATCGTTAATTATTTGGCAGGCTCCCGCAGACTGGCTTGGATTATCGGGCAAAAAGCAAACTGATTTTTTTAATGTACACAGGGATGTCTGAGGTCTGATGTCTGAGGCCTGATGTCTGAAGCCCATTTTAACCGTTTAATAATTCGATTTTCCTAACTAAGAGGCTTTTTTCCACAAATCTCAAAAAAACTGTACAATCCATTAACTTTATGGCCTGAGTAATAAAAAAACCCTTGTCAAAGAAGAACGAACAGAAAGAAACCCCTTTAATGCTTCAATACAATGCAATAAAGGCTAAGTACCCTGGTGCATTACTGTTGTTTCGTGTAGGGGATTTTTATGAAACATTTGGCCAGGACGCTGTTAAAGCTGCCGGAATACTCGGAATAGTGCTGACCAAACGTGGAAACGGCTCAGGCACTCATATCGAACTGGCCGGATTCCCGTATCATTCGCTGGAAACATATCTTCCTAAACTGGTCAGGGCGGGCCAGAGAGTTGCCATATGCGATCAGCTTGAAGATCCCAAAGCAACTAAAACTATAGTGAAAAGGGGCGTTACCGAATTGATAACACCTGGCGTTTCCTACAGTGATAACATCATTCAACAAAACACAAATAACTACCTTGCTTCCCTGTATTTTGAGAAAAATTCGTATGGGATAGCGTTTTTGGATATCTCTACGGGAGAGTTTCTCGTTGCTCAGGGCAACTCAGGATATATCGATAAACTCTTGCAGAGCTTTAAGCCAAGTGAAGTTATTTTTCAAAAAAGCAGGCAGCGCGATTTCATTGAAACTTTTGGTGACAGGTTTTATACCTATCATTTGGACGACTGGGCATATAGCGCAGATTATGCATCAGATTTCCTTTTAAAGCATTTCGAAGTCAAATCGCTGAAGGGATTTGGAATTGAAAAGTTTCCTCTGGCTATAACGGCAGCGGGCGTGGCCCTGCATTATCTGAATGAGACCGAACACCGGAATCTCCAGCACATTTCTTCGGTTTCCCGGATTGAGGAAGATCGCTACATGTGGTTGGACCGTTTTACGATCCGAAATCTCGAGCTGATCGGTTCAGCAAATGAGAATGCGGTGAGCCTGGTGGATGTACTCGACAAGACATGCTCCCCTATGGGAGCGCGCTTGCTTCGACGCTGGATCATTATGCCGCTAAAGGAATTAAAACCCGTGAGGGAACGGCTGGATGTTGTTGAATTTCTTGTAAACGATGACGACCTAAGGGAAAAACTTCTGCATGAGCTTAAACAAATTGGAGACCTCGAAAGGCTGATATCTAAAATTGGCTTGCAGAAGGCCAATCCGAGGGAAGTAATGCAGTTAAAACGGGCATTGTTTGCCATCGCAAATTTGAAAGCACTGATTGGAGAATGTGATAATTATGCTTTCAAAACAATTGCAGAACAACTAAATAACTGCGTCCTGATCCGGGAGAAAATAGAAAAGGAACTTAACCCCGATCCGCCGGTCATGCTTGCAAAAGGCTCTGTGATTGCAGACGGAGTAGATGAAGAGCTCGACAGATTGCGCAAGATCGCCTTCGGAGGGAAAGGTTATCTTCTGGAGATCCAGAAACGGGAAGCTGAAATTACCGGTATTCCATCGCTGAAGGTTGCTTTTAACAATGTTTTTGGTTACTACCTTGAGGTTACCCATACTCATAAAGACAAGGTGCCTGCTGAATGGCTGAGAAAGCAGACATTGGTTAATGCTGAAAGGTACATTACCCCAGAGCTCAAAGAATATGAAGAGCAGATCCTGGGAGCAGAGGAAAAGATTCATGCACTTGAAACACGTTTATATGGTGAGCTTACTTTTGCGTTATCTGAATATATCAAGCCCATCCAATTAAATGCCCAGCTCGTTGCCCAACTCGATGTCCTCCTGAATTTTGCGTGCCTTGCGATCAAGAATTATTACGTAAAACCCGAAATAGATGAGAGCACTGCGATTGAGATCAAAGGCGGTAGACATCCGGTGATCGAAAAGAATCTGCCCACAGGTGAGGAGTATATCACCAATGATGTTTTTCTCGACAGCGAGAGCCAGCAGATCATTATTATAACCGGTCCCAATATGTCGGGTAAATCTGCTTTGCTCAGGCAAACAGGTCTTATTGTGCTTATGGCTCAAATGGGTTGTTTTGTGCCTGCAAAAGAAGCTAGAATCGGACTGGTGGATAAAATCTTTACACGAGTCGGCGCCTCGGATAATCTTACTTCCGGAGAGTCGACCTTCATGGTAGAAATGAATGAGACTGCCAGTATCCTTAATAACCTTTCTGAACGAAGCCTGATCCTGATGGATGAAATCGGCAGAGGAACGAGTACGTATGACGGGATCTCTATCGCATGGTCGATAGCGGAATATCTTCATAGTCATCCATCAGCGAAAGCTAAGACGCTGTTCGCCACACATTACCATGAGCTGAATGAACTGACTAATTCTTTTAACAGGATCAAAAACTTTAATGTCTCTGTCAAAGAAGTAGGCAATAAGGTTATTTTCTTGCGCAAACTGGTTCCCGGAGGAAGCGAACACAGCTTTGGTATCCATGTAGCCCGAATGGCCGGAATGCCATCAAAACTGGTGGCCCGAGCTAATGAAATTCTCAAACGCCTTGAACAGGAGCGGACAGGAGGGGAGGATATTAAGGAAAGCATGAAAAAAGTCCAGAAGCAAGCCTATCAGCTTCAAATGTTTTCCATAGATGATCCTGTACTGGTAAAGATCCGCGATATGCTGAATAACCTGGAAGTTAATACGCTAACGCCGGTTGAAGCCTTGATGAAGCTGGACGAGATACAGAGAGTTATTAAGGGATAGCACCGAGAGTCAAGAACCAAGAGCCAGGAGCCAAGGCTGTTTGGTGGTGGATTTGGCTCTTGATTCTTGGTTCAGTCTTTTTGTTCTTGGCTCTCTTTAGTTAAACTTGTAGATCTTTCCATCCCCATACGAACACAGATATAGTTCGTTTGCTGCATCTTCACCGAAAGAAGAGATCGTACCTTTATGCTTAAGGAGAAAAGCATTGGTGTATTTTCCATCTGAAGCGGGTGTTAAAGTCCAAACATTGCCGGTAACATAGTCTCCGTAGATATATTTTCCCTGCAGGGATTTTATTTTGGTGCCGCGGTAAACATGTCCCCCGGTAACGGAACTTCCGGTTGCCGATCCCTGTCGATAGGACCATACGGGTAATGCCAGGCCTTCAGTTTTACAATTGGCTGTACCAAAACACTCGTCGGCTTCCATCGTATTCCAGCCATAGTTTTCGCCTTTCTTAACGATATCAATCTCTTCAATCTTGTTTTGTCCCACATCACCTGCCCATAGTGCTCCTGTGCTTTTATCAAAGCTAAATCTCCAGGGGTTGCGTAAACCATAAGCGTAAATCTCTTCTTTGAAGCCCTGATCATTACCTTTATAAGGATTATCTGCAGGGATTGAATATTTCATACCTCCAGAAGGCTTATTGACATCGATACGAAGCATTTTACCAAGTAAGGTTGCCCGGTTCTGACCGTTTTTTTTCGGATCACCACCGCTTCCTCCATCGCCAACAGCAATATATAAAAAACCGTCAGGACCGAATGCTACTTTACCGCCGTTGTGATTACCATAAGGCTGCTTAAATGTTAGTAGTATTAGTTCCGATGCGGGGTCAGCTATATCCCTATCATTTTTGTTTGCGGTAAATCTTGAAATTACGGTCTCAAGCCCGGAGACATTGCGTGTGTAATTCAGATAAAAAAACCCGTTTGTCTTAAAATCGGGATGGAAAGCCAATCCCAGCAAACCGCGCTCTCCTCCTGATGCAACTTTACTTACAATATCCAGGAAAACTTTCGATGATTTAACATCAGGATTGTTGGGAAATACATGGATCTTTCCTTTTTGAGCTACAACAAAGTTTCGGTTGGAGCCATCCTTGGGACTAACGAACTCCACGGGCATATTAAAGCTTAGATTTGGAAACGCATCGTTTAAGCCAGTGTTTTGTCGCACCGGTGTGCTGGAAATACGATCCATCTTAGCTTCGAATGCTTTCCGTTTTTGTTTTGCGTTTTGCTTTGCCTGCAGGAAAAAGGCAGCGCCAAGCATAATAAATATGATAATGAGCAGGAATTTATTTTTGGATTTCATGAAACGGAGTTGAGTTATTTATAAATAACGGAATTTTTTGATGAAAGTTTAACCAAGACCCATAAAACATCGTCACAAAATGCAAGACAATAAAAAAACGTCCGGACTGGTCCGGACGTTCATGGCTATATTATTCAGATTGCAGATAGACTATTGCGCTCTTCCTGTTCTTTTGTCTCTGCTACGGCCAATTACATAACCGGTTCCGGCGCCAACGACTCCACCAATTACAGCACCACGGCCGTCTTTTTTATCTACAATAACACCAGTTCCTGCGCCAACTACGCCACCAATCACTGCACCTTTGGCAGCTGAACTCCAGCCTTTTTTCTGCGGGGCTGCTGCGGGAGTATAGGTTTGATTAGACGTGCCTGAAGAATAATTCGATCGGCTTGAAGTCCCAGTTCGTCTTGAAGAAACATTTTGACTACTCTGCGCCCTTGCTGCTCTATCATTTGCAACCGCAATGATTGCAGCTTTCTCTGCAGCTTCGGCTCTTTCAAAACTGTCGAGTTTAGCTTTCTCGTTAGCTATTCTGATGGAATCCTGATTTATCTTAGCATTCTCATTTGCGTTACTGTTGCATCCTGCAACTATTGCAGCAAATGCAAATATTATTAAGGTCCTTTTCATATTTTGTTTTTTTAAAGCTTTTATGCCTATGGTATATACATAAGAAAAAATGGTGCCAAAGATTATTTGTTTATGGAGGGATTTGCCAGGCTACACATTCCTTACTATATTACAACGTGTTAAGTGAATTGATTCGTATTTGGATGCCAAAAATATTCAGAATCATAAGATCTGTTAATACATTCTATAAGAACTTTTTTATATTGAGTTTTTTCATTACGCTGATTTGTCTTGCGGTTATTGCCAAATCAGAATTTAGCCTTTTTAGTAGTATGTTCTGGTTTAAACTTGGTACGAATGGAATGATCTATTATTTTATAAGTGATTATAAGCATAAGGAATTCTATTATTTCCAGAATCTGGGCGTATCCAGGACTCTCCTTTGGACATCGACTGCGGTAATTGATGCGATGTTTTTCCTGGGATCTTGTCTGCTAATCTATTTGTATAGGTGATTCACACCCTGGAGGCGGATGGTATTGATTTAAGTTTTTCCGGAAGGAAAATATTATCTGATATCTATATAAAGTGTGAAACTGGGAAGATTACCGGTCTTTTAGGAAGAAATGGACAGGGGAAATCCTGTCTTATGCAAGTGATCTATGGAAGTTTATCCGTAAAGTCAAAATCAGTACGGGTTGATGGTTCTTATATTCCGGATGCATATAAAAGATCAGATCTGCTGGTTTACATGCCCCAGTTTAACTTTGTCCCTGGCGCGTTAAAACTCGAAAGGATATTTAGAGATCTCGAGGTGGAGTTCTCAGCGTTCACGCGACAGTTCCCTATTTACAACCAGTTTTTCCAGTCCAGTATAAGCAGCTTATCAGGAGGACAAAGGAGGCTTGTGGAATTATACCTGATTGTTATGACTAAGTCGCATTTCGCCATGCTTGATGAACCGTTCAGTCATTTGAGCCCCATTCAGATCGATCAGATGAAAGAGCTGATAATAGATGAAAAGCGGAATAAGGGTTTCCTGGTAACGGATCACATGTACCGGCATATCACGGAAATTTCAGATAATATCTATGTTTTAGTAAATGGGAAGGTGCATCTCACAAGCTCTCTTGAAGATATCGAGAACCTGGGGTATGCTTATTTGTCCAAATGAACTTACCGTCATTTCGACAAGCCATTAACTGATCAAATAGCCTGTAAAGACTTCGAAATGACCTTGCTGTAGCAATGAATAATTACTTTATTCACATCATGTTTATAAAGATCTGTTTAGAAGAAATCCTTTTACCTGACCTTCGCGTTATGATCTGGAAATTTAGACATCGCACTTTGTTACTGTTATTTTTAATACCACTATTATATTCATCCTGTAAAAGCAAAAAAATCATTACAGATGCCTCAAGATCAAGACCTGCAGTTTCAGGCAGCCTGACCGAGCGTTATGCTTCCCTTCTTAATGTAAAGGAAAAGGAGTTAAGCAATGAAAAGCTCTATCGATTCATAGACAGCTGGATGGGTGTGCCTCACAGGAGCGGAGGTATGGATAAAAACGGTGTGGATTGCTCCGGGTTCACTTCAATTCTTGAAAAAGAAATATACCACAAAACCTTGCCCAGAACCGCCCTTTTAATGGCCGAGAGTGTAAAACGTAAATTTGAAAATGAGCTGCGGGAAGGAGACCTCATATTTTTTGATTTTGACGGGCAAAAATTCAGTCATGTGGGGGTCTACCTCCACAATAATAAATTTGTTCACGCCTCTACTTCCAAAGGAGTGATCATCAGTGATATGAAAGATTCATGGTATTACAAATATTTCTCCAGGGCCGGCACGGTTAAACCCTGATCCAAACATTCCAAGCAGAGATTCGTCTTTTATCATTAATTTGCGGAGGGCACCACAAGGCCTGGCCGGTATATGCACAAACCTAAAGGAGATTACTCATTCTGGACAAGATATCAGCGCTTTGCAACGACTGAAATCTTGCTTTACCTGATCATGATCGTGGGAATAGCATTGGGTATCATTATATTCGGATGATCTGGCCATTCTCTAAAAATAAACTGGGCTTTACCGCGTATTATAAATGATTTTACGATGTTTGCTGATCATTACAAACTATGAAACTAAACCTTAAACGTCCGCTGGCATTTTTTGATCTTGAAACTACGGGCGTTAATGTTGCTTCCGACCGGATCGTTGAAATATCCATTTTGAAAGCCATGCCTGATGGTACAGAAGAGATCAATACCATGAGGATTAACCCCGGCATTCCCATACCCTTGGAATCTTCTCTTATCCATGGGATATATGATGAAGATATCAGCCACTCTAAAACGTTTAAACAAGCGGGGGAGGAACTTGCGCGTTTTTTAGATGACTGTGACCTTGCCGGTTATAATTCAAATAAATTCGACATCCCGGTCTTAATGGAAGAATTCCTGCGCGCAGGGATCAATTTTGATATTGAAAACAGGCATTTCGTAGATGTACAGAATATTTTCCACCAGATGGAGCAGCGTACTTTGCGTGCCGCTTACCAGTTTTACTGCGGAAAGGTCATCGAAAATGCACATTCAGCCGAAGCTGATATTAAGGCAACCTATGAAGTCCTGCTTGCTCAGATCGGAAAATACGAAGATCAGGATTGGGAAGATAAAAAAGGAAATATAACTAAGCCGGTCCAGAATAATATTGAGGCTCTGCATAAATTCACTAACCTGAATAAGCCTGTTGATTTTGCCGGACGTATGGTCTACAACGAAGATGGGATAGAAGTTATCAACTTTGGAAAACATAAAGGAAGGGCTGTTGAGGATGTTTTCTCAGCAGAACCAAGTTACTATAACTGGATGCAAAACGGCGATTTTCCATTGTATACCAAACGATGCCTCGAGAAAATATGGCGAAGGTGGAATGCGAAGAAAGATCAGTTAAGACAAGAGAAACAGGCTATCTCAAAACCTGAGCAAGCTCCTCAAACATTACAAGCCCCGCCCAAAAAGCCGGAAGAAGCAAAGCCCATTGATACAGACATGCTTCAGCAGTTGAAAATGAAGTTTGGAAAGTAGCGCTACCGCACGCGTGCCGCGTGTGTCTTAATACCATTTCAACTAATTTCTAGTAAACATCTATTTCATAATTCCTCCATTTATGCTAATGTTCCTGATTCACCAATAACGCATAAATATCTTTAAGAGCTTCTCGCATCCAGGGAAGTATCCCTGATGCTTTTGGAAAACTCAGAGCCACTTAGTGCATCCGGCGAGCGCTTCTTTAATTTCAAATGCTGACCATAAGTTGTAAGGGAATCTACCAGCAGACAGAAAATAAAAATATACTTCATGATCTAATTTATATAAACCAGATCAATTTATGGTATTACAACAGCGACCAATTTTTACCTTTTTTCGATATCACTTAAATTTTGCATGTAGGATTCGCTGACGGGCAATACGATCCCGTTGATATGGATCTGGTGACGTTCGATTTTATCAATGCTGCTTACAGCTGCCATATACGATCTGTGGACTCGTATAAATTTATTCCTTGGCAATATTGCTTCAAGTTCTACAAAGGTCATGCGGGAAAGAAGACTCTTATCTTTAAGTACAAAACTGACGTAATTGCCTGCCGCTTCCAGGTACAAAATATCGGCAAAATTTACCTTTTCCTGCTCATATCCAGTCTTTAAGAAAATAAAGTCAGCACTTCCGCTCTTGTTTCTTAGCTGGAAGAGCTCGTATGCCTTGTTGCAACCTTTTATAAACCGACTCAGAGAAAATGGTTTAAGCAGATAATCAATCGCATCGAGCTCAAAACTAGCCACCGCATGCTCTGTATATGCAGTAGTAAAGATTACCATTGGTTTTTTATTCAGGCTGTTCAGAAAATCAATCCCCGAAATATCAGGCATTTTTATATCCAGGAAAATAAGATCGACCGGTTGCTTTTGTAAGTACTCCATAGCCAGGAACGCGTTTGTAAAATCTGCCTTTAAAGTTAGAAATGGCACCTTCGAAGCGTGGCTGCGTATTACTTCGAGGGCTAAAGGTTCATCATCAAGGGCAATGGCGATCATAGGGGAATAAGGAATAAGATTAAAAATTAAAGAACAAAGATTGAGAAGATATTATTTCGCTGAATTACATAAAAAATAGGTTGCTTCCGATAAAATTAAGGGAATTTTGTCGTTTTCCCAATTTGTAGAGTCAGGACAGAATTTGTCGGGAACAAGCTGTTTTTCTCTTATCTTCTGGGGCGGATCCGTGTTTCCGAACGCTCTGATTATGCTTAATGTTTTTCCTCCTGCTGAAAACAGCTTGTCGCAGGAATTTATCGCTACACAAATGAACAATATCAGGATTATTCGTTTCATGCCTGATCAATCTAACTGGATCGTGAGGTGAACAAAAAACTCTTTTCCACTTTCACGTATACTCAGTTCATGTCTGTTTGCATACATCAGCCGTAGCCGCTGTTTAACATTGTTTAATCCTATACCGTTATTATCCTTTTCCGGATCATTAGTGGGTTTGGGATGTACGCTATTTGAGATATCGAAATAAAGGGTTTTATCCTTCGTGCCTAAAGTTAACCTTATGCTTGATGGTTCTTTAAGACTTATCCCATGCTTAAAAGCATTTTCAATAAAGGGTATCAGCAGCATGGGTGCGATCTGTAAAACACCGACATGATCCTCAATCTCGGTATGGATCGTAATATCAGGAGAGGACTGCGTCCGCAAAGTTTGTAATCCTATATAGTTATTCAAGTATTCAATCTCTCTTGTCAAGGATATCTTTTCCTGCAAGTTCTCACGAAGCATGAAACGCATCATGTCACCCAGCTTCTGGATGCCCTCCGAAGTTCGCTCTGCATTCTCCTGCAGCGCAGTTCCGTAAAGCGTATTCAGCACATTGAACAGAAAGTGAGGATTGATCTGCGATCTCAGGAAGGTCAGATCAGCAGTAGAACGGCCGAGCGCGGTTTGAAGCCCTTTAATTTCATAGTCAACCGTATGCCTGTGCTTATAAACATACCAGGCTAAAGGTGCCGTAAACAAGAGCTGAAAACCAACGTGAAAAAAACTTGCACTAAATGCTATTTCCTCGCGTTGACCGGGAAGCAAAACAAAAACTATGAAGAATAAAGGAAGCGTACTTAATAATACAATTCCTGAAAATTTTCGGAAGTATGTTTTAAATGACATCCTGCTCCTGTAGATATCAGGAATCAGTGTATACAATGAATAGCAGTATAAACATATGCCGGCAAGCGAACCGACTGATAGGACAATAACCACATCCGTATTGGCCTGACCAATAAGCAGCACAAATAGCCCAATCATCCAGATAATGAATGCATAGATTCCGTCTCTTGTTATAACCCGGTATTTAGCTTGTATCAGGTCTGAATTTTCCAGAAGGTAAATGGCCAGGAATTTTATGATGTTATATAGCGCAAACATCATCAACAGCCAGAAGGAATAAATTGCACTATCCTGGAATACCTTCGCATAAAGCTTATCCTCTGAATACGTTTCAAAAAGGTATCCTTCCGTCCAGGTATCTGTGATCCCCAAAACAACACTTATCAAGTAAAACACGACAATGGTGAAAATGATATTTAGTGTGATATTCTCTTTTCTGCTAAGCGGCGGTACAACAAGAAAAGTGAGTATCCAATAACTAACGTAAAAAGTTATATAACGCACCATTGTCGGTAAAAAGTAATTGTTAAAATAGGAGTATTTATAATCGGCTTTTTAATTTGTTAACTTAACAACACCTATAAATGTTAACTTACAAAGGACAAAAAACGAAAATTAAATTCAATATTTTCTCACCTCTGCTTTTAGAAAATCTAATGATTTCCACAATTGGATCTGTGCGGCAATAGCCACATCCTCGTTAGTTAATATCTCATCATCTCCAGCAACTTTGGTGTTATTGGCTAAAAATTCCCGAGCTTCAAACACCTTGCCCTCAGTAGACATATTAATCACGTTGGCGAGCACATCGCGGGACGGCTTTTTAAAATATCCCGTGAGGGCCTCTGTAGCTGTTTTATGAACCGTTACGATGTGGATTTCTAAGTGCTTACCTTTTAAAACATCCAGTTGGCCCTGGCTAATACCGCCGGGCAACATTGTTTCGCTTTGTAGTTGTACTTTTTTCATTTTAAGGGGGTTTAAATGCTGTTTAATCGGTTGTTACAGGTCGGTTAACCTATCAAGTGGCCGCTAGTTAAGCGAACTAATGCAAGTTTGTCCTGAACAAGCTTCTCAAACCGGGCTGGCTCTCTTTCCTGCATTATCAATAGCTCATCCGGGGCATTCAGAGCGTAAAAGTCATAGGTTTTATCAGATTCGTACCGCTGGCGCTTATTGCTCATCATGTATGGTGATAACATAGCTTTTAGCTGTGTAGGATTGTTATTACCTATATCAATTAGAGCTTGCCGGGCTCCCTTAAGAGCCGGATTGTTTAATATGGCAATATCAACCATAGAGGTGCTGCTGTCATAAATTAAAGGATCTGTATGACCCGACAACAAGTAACCAGATACATCTGAAACCGCAAGCTTCTTTCCGGCCAGGCTATAGACCGCTATTGCATTTTCATTTGCCGGTACGGGGGTTAAACTAATCTCTTTGATAGAACATCGTTTCATTTCGTGTGCCTGTTCATCGAATTCTATTGGAGTTAATCCTATACTGGCCCCGTTTAATATACCCTGCTCGGCCTTGTTGCAATACTTCATAGCCTCCGGATCCTCTTCGTCAAAACTGGGTAGTCCCGTTAGCTTTCCTTCCGAAACAAGCAGGTCGGTAAACTGTCCGATCAACTTATCAAAATTATGATTATACAACATTACAGGGTTACTTAAATAACCCTGAAAATCAATGCCTGCCGTAAGTACTTTAAATCCGAACGAGTTTACTGTTTCGTCTGATAATATAAATCTTCTGTCTACTGTTTTCATCTTTAATGGTTTGCCGGACTGGTTTTGCTTTGCTCTAAAACAATCCTGTATATAGTATCTTTAGCTAAAAAAAACTCGTCTTTAAGCACCGGCCATATAAGCTCCTCACGCTGGCCACTGGCCCATAATTCCGAATACCGTATAAAGATGGATTCGTTTCTTTTGCTTTTTATTTCTTTATCGCGCATGACTAATAATTATGAACTACCCAACGCCAATTCACTGTCATGTACTACGCCCACAAGCAGCTCTGTTATCTGCCGCTTAATATCCGCGGTTCCTCCCTGCAAGTTGGTAGTGTGAACCTGCAACGTTTCAACAAGATTTTTAAACTGTACCTGAACATTGCGGACTGATTTACCGCCCGCCAGTGTACTGGAACCGCCTCCTGTCGGAGGTATGACCGGGGGCAGTGTTCCATCGCCCGTATCGTTTCCCTTACCGAACAAATCAGTTGCTGTGCCTTTTTTCTTAATAGAATGGCTGGCCCGCATAGAATCATCGTATCCTTTGTTAAAGGCGTCCCCAAGCCTCTCGCCCTGGGTGATCGCTAATCCAATAGGGTTGGCAGTTATCAGTCCTTTACCTATGTCTGCCAATCCTCCTTTTATATCTCCATCGAACAGCTTTGAAAAGCCTCCAACGAACGCCCCAAATGTTTCCTTTACAACCTCAAAGAAAGTCTTAGCGACATTTGTAACGCCGTCCACTACCGCCCTGAATGTTTCAAATTTTTGATATGCAAAAGTTGCGCCCGCAGCGACTAAACCCAGACCGGCAATTACAATTCCAATGGGGTTGGCTTTCCAGGCGGTGTTTAACCCATTGACGGCAACTTTTAAAATGTTGGCCCCCCCGGCTGTCGCGGTCTGATAGACATTATAGATGCCCATGGCTATACTGCTTGTCTTATATACGGCAGCGCCAATACCTACAGAGATTGCTAATTCCTTAATTAATTCTTTATTAGCTCCAATCCAGGCAGCGCCTTCGCGCAGACCCTTTACTACATCGACCATTACCGATGAGACCGGGTTTAAGCCATCGTTAACTAACTTCCCGAAATCTTCCTTAAGCTCACCAACCTGGAACGCAAGATCCGCTGCCGGGCCCATCACTTTACGGGCAGCCTCGGCTGATCCTCCAAATTCTTTGTTTACCTCTCCCAGGATAATCCCCTGGGCTTTCTGTACATCGCCGTGTTTTATCGCTGTGGCGATCATATCTTTCTGCTGGTCTGAAAAGGATACGCCAACACGTCTTAAAGCATTTAGGCCACCTATCGGGTCGTTTAGGGCTTTGCCTAATTGCAACGATGCCCCCTTTAAATCAGCGGGGCCATCTCCAGCCATCCGCTGGGCCATATCCAATATGGCTGGCATTGCCTCATCATAAATTTTGCCCTTTATATTGGTGAATGTCAATAAAAGCGAATCCGCTCCCAGGATCTCTGAGTTATCAAAAAGGGTTTTAGTTTCAAACTCATCTGCTTTAGCTCTTAGCTTGTCCAGGCTCTGACCTGCCAGCCCTCCCGTTGTGATTATAGCCTGATTAACCTGTGCAGCTGCGCGCTCGCCTCCCATGAAGGCGTCCCGGCTTTCACGGGCAAACGCTATAACCTGGTTAACCGCGAATGCTCCAGCTACCAGGCCGCCGATCTTTCCAATAGCACTACCGAAACCGTTAGTATTCCGGGTGGTTCGGTCTATCGCATCATCCAGGCCAGAAACCGCTACACGTGCTTTTTTCGGGCCTGACAGATCACCGTCTTTAATGTTTATAAGATAATCTAATCCTTTAGGCATGGGCTTTAATTTTAAAAAAGGACGTGCTATGCAACACGCCCTCCAACATCCAACAATGAACCACTAACTAAAATCAAATTTACACTTACCGCTGAGTATTAAACGCATGGCGTTTTCAGTCATGCCCCAAATCTCGGGCATGACCCACGAAATCCCGTTAGTCACTACATTTTCTAATCAACAAAAAAGCCCCTCGCTGGAGGGGCTGGTAATCTAAGAAAGGTGAAACGCTTAATGCCTGGCAGCCAGGGTAAGATCAAAAACAAACCCCGTGCTGTTTTCCTTGATACCATAGTCCTCTAATTCATGGTTTTTAGAATACACACCGAGCTTGCTTAGATCCTCGATGGCCTGATGGAGGACTTTAAGCGTTTCGTAAATAGTATTTTATTTTTCACTGCTGGTGTATGTAGATGCTGCTAGTTTCTTAGCCTCGATAAATTCTTTGCTTATGATCAATTGCTCATTGTCAAGCTCAAACGCGCTAAGCTTAAGCCTGGCGGCTGGCATATCACCATTGGAGTTCCGGGCATGATGGGGGTTGCTTTCGAAATCCTGCTTAAGATCCTTGACAACTCGTATCAGGTTATCCAACTGATCGGGAACCTGCATTAGATCCAACGCCTTTTTTTTGTTTAGGGGTATTCCGTTAAATGAAACATCTTTATCCCCCACCAGGACACCATATACAAAGTCTTCGGGATCCTGCCATACAGACAAAAGGTTTTCCATGGAAAGGCTTATTTCCGCTGGATTTTCCTTAATGGCGTCTACGATAATCTCGTATTTTTTCAGATCACCATCTGCCAGCTTCATAGCTTCGTTGAATTTACCCTGGTTAAAGCTTAAAAGTATCTTTTTCATAATAAGTTATTTGGTTGGTTCTTTTTTAAAAAATTGGGACGTCCGGATCGGAAAGATCTTCTAGCTCTTCATACGTAGGGAATCTATCTACCGTAATCCATTCAGCAACACTTAAACAACTGTCTTCGTAGTCAGATATCTTGTCATAAAGTGTCTTGTAAAATGATCTTAAATCCATTATTATACCGCTTTGGATTCCGCACTCCTCACATTCTTCCGAAAAATCTATAGCAAGCTTAACGTTGCAGGCAGCAACTTGCCCTAAAATAAATCGCAGTGTTTTAGCTATTTTGAAAAGTTCTTCAGCTTTAGACTCGGCCAGCTTTTTTGTTTTTTTATCTACCATTGTTTTATGTTCTTTTAATGACTTCGTTTATAGCGTTAATTAATGTTTCTGTATAATCAGGCAGCGAGGATATTACATCAAGATCCCTCATTAAATTATGATCTTGAATACTGTGGTAATTTTCATATAATCCCTTCTGTGCTTTTTCAGAGAAATCCACCAGGCAGCTTCTAAGGTCATTAAAAACGACCTCCGATGTGGCTTTTACAACGGTCAGGTTTTGTACTAAGTCCTGTAACTTCTCTTTGTCTAAAAATAATGTGCTCATAGGCTTTAAATTTATTGGGTTAAGTAATTCATTGATTAATATTAGTTATTCGATTTAAGAAGAGTTTAAACGGTATTTAAACGCTTTTAGGCTGGGGGGTGCTCAAAAATACCGAGCCGTCAAATTCATCCCCATGTAGTGCTCTTTCTATTGCAAGCGCCTGGTGATTGGAAAATTCTAAATATCTAACAAGCCTTGTAACTTCTCTCATGCTTTCAACTAAGGAGGGAGTTGTTATGATTGCATCGGGGTCTAAATTTTCTAAAACGATTAGCAGCGATTCCCTTAACCCGCTAAGTATTTCTATTGGACTGTATGTTTCAATGGTTATGATTAATTCTTTTTCGCTAAATTTTATCATGGCCTTAGTGTTTATGGGATGTTAAATTCATTTCGTTCAATAGATCCTGTACAGCAGTAGTTGCAGCTTTATTATCCTTAGATGCAGATACATTTCTGCAAATAGCCTCTAACTGGCGGTGTGTTTTTATGAGCTCCGTATAATTCTGATGGTTTAGATCCTTTTTAACTGATCCTTTTGCCCGCAGAAATAAATTGAGCTTCGCCTTATTGAGCTGCTGATCTACAGCGGTATTTCCGTAGGTGATCCCTGCCTGGTATGCCAGCCTGTTTATTATGGCTTTTAAGCGTTCGGATGGGTCATACTTGCAGAGCTCGGCTATTAGAAATTTAGCCTCATTGAAGTATAAAGCCTTTGTACTATCCGTACGGCCTTTTGTAAATTCCCTGATCAATGCTTTTTTGCCATCTATCAGATAAAGGGCTGCAAACAATATGTGCAGCTTTGTTATTTGTGGTTTTGTTGCATATTCCATATCTGTTTATTTTAACACCTGGTTAATGGTTAATTCAATTGCTGGCTTAGCCTGATCTGATAAGA
Source organism: Daejeonella sp. (assembly GCA_037719315.1). GTDB lineage: Bacteria > Bacteroidota > Bacteroidia > Sphingobacteriales > Sphingobacteriaceae > Daejeonella. Next base: position 47,773 of record JBBJNR010000007.1, on the reverse strand, counting down.
CATAAAGGAGGTACTCCGCGAAGCTGTAGCTCAGGTTGTTTATTTGAGCATAGCGCACGCCTGCAACCTCTTCGCCGGTAAGTCCGAGTACAATAAAAAGCCGGTTAACTTCCCTTACCTGCTTAGCGGATGCCTTCCGTTTATTCTTTATCGGATCTATCCCGATCTTTACGATCATTGGCAGCTGTTCTGAAACCGGAATATCAATCCAGTTTTCCTGCATCCATTGCTCAATCCTGGATAATGCAATATTCAGCTTTGCTGATACCTGGACAGGAGCATGGCCCGCCTGTGTAATGAGATATTTCGCTTTGACCTTTTTAGAGTTTTTCCAGTTCTGCTGTTTTACCCATTTGCTAAATGTAGCCTCTGTAACCTGGATCACTTTGCATATCTGAGTTCCCGTCATACCCTGGTTCACGTACATGTTATACGCTAGTGCCCGTTTTTCTTTAAGGCTTATCTTTGTTTGTAAACGCTTCATACCTTAAAAATTAAGGGTTAGTTTGTGCAGTATGATCTCATTGATCAGGTCGCCGAAACGGGTTTTATAGTGCATTTTTTTAACACTCTCAGCATCGTTAATGCCGTTGGTGCTGCACACGTACTCTATCTCTGATCTGTTTAACCCGATTAGCTGGTGCCAAACATTGATCCGGCGCAGAAATTCGGCATATCCTTCTCTTTGCTTGTTGCTAAGCCGGATCAGGTTAGCCTTAAAGTAGGGCATCCCTGCCAGGACATAACCACATGACCCGCTCGTTTTATCCTTTAATACATGCAGGTACAAGATCATCGAATGAGTAATTTTACCGGCCTCATCAATTATAATAAGCGGTTTATCAATCGTGTTCAGCTCGTCGGCTATCCTGTTTACCATTTCATTAAGGTTACCCTCGAATGCGATTCCCATCTCCCGGAGCAGGCAAACAAAGAATTGCCGCGGCTTCATTGTTTTGTCATAGCTCACATAAAATGTGCTCTTACGCTGGCTGTAATGAGTTAGGCCGGTCGTTTTTCCCATGCCGGTGTCCGCAGTTAAGCCGATCATAAAAGAGTTTTGCCTGGCAGCTTCACAAATCTTAACGATTGATGCAAAATCCCTGGTTGCGTAAACCTTTTGCGCTTCTGCCTTGCAAACATGGTTTTTAATTCGGATCCACATTTGGCTGTTAATACTTTCCCAATTGTTGCCCTGTATTTTGCTTAGCGTTGCTGAGCTTACATTCAGCTGTACTGCAAGCTGGTTTTTACTTAGGCTGTTAACCGTGCAATACCGGTTTATTGCCTCTTTAATCTGTGTTTTTTCTTCTACATTTGTTTTCATGGTAATCAGTTAAGTTGGTTATCAATTTATTATATGAGCCAGTGTTCGTGCACTGGCTTTTTTATTCTTCAACATCCTCTGCAAGACCCATAATATGGTTATCGGGTAAAAAGGGACTAAGCTCTTTTAAGGTCTTTTTCTTATGGAGATAAAGCGGATTTGTGATCTCTGTCGTTTTAGGTACAGTAGTAACCCTGGCCAGGTCGATACCTCGTCTTTCGGCCTCATTCCTGAATTCATAATCTGTTTCGGCCTGCTTTAAAACATCTTTTGGCGTGGTATACCTGTGCAGGATCTCCAGTGCATGGGGGTTGATCTTTAAAGCCTCTGCTATCATTTCCTCGGTTTCTTTTCTGGATTGAGCTATAATGCCTTTCCTAAGGCCTTTATTTCTTGATAGCAGTTGTATATCTCTTTCAGTTTGATCCGCCAAAGCTCCGTGGATCCGGGATTTCTGTTTGACTGAGCAAATAGGTGCATCAGTCTTTAGGTCAAACAGGTATATCAAATCAGTATTATCATATCTTACTGATACTTTTTTGCCATTATACCTATGGTACGTAGCAGCATTGACCTGGTATTCATGCTTTACACCGGAAATAATAATATTAATTTGTCCCCTGGATATTTTGTACTCAGATTTTTTTGTGAGTATCCTTAAGCGCTCATACAGGTCTATTTCAAACCGTGCGGGCTTATCGCTATTAGTATATAAATGGTTAGGAGAAACCTTATAGCTTTTGAGATTAGTTTCATTAAACTGCTTTACAACTGATATGCCTATAAGCTTAATTTCGCTTTCAGTGAGGATTTTACCGGCCTTGATATATTGCTGGATCAGCTCATCACTTGACCGGCCATTTTTATCCTTTGTTTTAATGCCCTGGCCAATATATCCGTAATGATTTTTACAAAACTGTTCTCCAATAGTTTTAAAATATCGTTCGGCAATAGCTTTATATTGAGGATTTTCCGTTACAGTCCAGGTAACGCCCAGCTTATTAATTTCACTTATAAAGTGCTCAGCTTCTTTGGTTCTGTTGAACGAATGATTGTCAACAATAATCTCAAAAGGTAAACATCCGGTTGTGGCTATTGCATCCTCAAACGCCTCCATGATGCTCACTCTGTTTTCGGAGCGGCTTATACTATAACCTACAATCTTTTTGCTGTACGCATCCCTAACCGCTATCAGGTCAAGCTTATCTAAATATCCCTTTTCGTTTTTAAAATAAAAAGGCAAATTCCAGCCGTCTACCTGCCATTGCTTATCGGCATGGAGAGCAGGCTGCATGCTTGCATAAGGCATTGTTTTTTCCAGCTTGTCGGTGCCATAACGGGATCCATATTCAGAATGCCTGGTATTCTTTTTTATATGGGTTTTTACCCAGGTTAACGATGGTGTTTCAATATTTGCCGCCAGGCACATACCTGTTAGTTTTTGCCAGATCTGGGGCGCGCTATAAGCTTTGCCTATACTGGTGATACCGTTAATAAATGTGCGGTGTAAATGCCCGAATTTTAGGCTATTAAGGTCTTTAACCTTTCTTTTGTCAATAATTATACTGTCTATTCCAGCATCTTTAAAGCACTTTATTACCCGTAAAAATGCATGCTTAGAGGAATATTGACCGGGATATACCAGGTTATAGGCTCCGTAAAGCGTTACAACGGCTCCCTTTTTTATCCCGCCTTTAAAACCGGTACTATGAGATTCATTATAAAGCTGAATTAAACGCTCCCAAACGGCCCGCTTCATAGATGCTTTCATAGATTCCTCGTTACTCAATCCATAAGCATCACGGTAATAGGCGCGGTAATCCGAAAATTTATTTCTTTGAGCGTACCTTAATTTTTCAGAACATATCTTAACACAGTTATCCCTTTTTGTAGTATCAAGGATTGCAAGTAGTTCACTTTCTGATGGAAGTTTGGATTTTGACGGTGAAGGTATATATCTATAATCAACATAGGCAAACCCATTAGTCTTAAGTACCGAAGATTGGTTTCTTCTTTTCCAATTCTCTACCGATCGGTTATTTATTCCGTTTTTATTAAGAAATTTATAACTTAAATAAAGAACATTGTTAGTATCAAGAAACAACTCCATACCAAATCAGAGATTAAGTATTTTTACAAACCCTTCCTTTTTCTGTTTCATTTCAGAAACCAATTCCAGAGCCGCCATTTCTATCCTTTCACTATTTAGTGTGTTATTAAAGTATTTATAAACAGCTTGATTGCCAACCCCAGCCTTATTAGCAATCAATTTCATATACCCCCTCGGTATTTGTTTTTTAAATTCGGCTCTATTTATCATAAAAATTATACTTTTGTTATACTATAATACAAATCTATATAACTTATACTGATATTACAATAACTTTTAGTAATATATTTAGGACTCAATAAATGACAATTAATGAACGATTAAAAGCAGTTCGGTTAGAGCTTAATCTAAGCCAAAAAGCACTTTCAGGGGCTATTGGAGTTAAACAGTCATATTATTCTGAAGTAGAAAACGGCAAAAGAAAGGTCACAGCGAAGATAATTAATTCACTTTTGGTAAATTATAACATATCAAGCGACTGGCTAATATCCGGTAAAGGTCTTCAAAATATCAGTAAAAGTGATATTTCAATGACGTGTTTTGATGACGTATTTGATGGGGGATTAATAAAAGCGCCAATTGAAGTGGATGAAATATCACTTGTATCGGAAATTGAAACAAATAAAAGAAAGGTTGTTCGCTTATATAACCGAATAATTGATGTTAGGGTACTTCTACATCAATTGTTAGATATAAAAAATAATTACGCTACGGATCAGGAGGCCGAAATATTGAATAGGCTCACAAGACCGGTGCCATTTACCGGAAGTGATGGTAAAGAGTATTCTGGTGTGTATGAAAATCTCAATATTAATGGAAAATTTCAATACAATGAAAGATTAAAGAAGTGCATTTCTTTATTCACTACGGTGTTTTTTGAAAATTTCCGGGTTTTGTATAGAGGATTGCAAAAGAATAGGCCGAAAAATTAAGACTGCTTAATTTTTAGTCAATAATCACTAACTTTATGATATGAATAATCCATTTGCAGATCAGGATGGCGGGCCACTGCCAGGTAAAGAAGCTGAGTTTTTTGCCTGGGGCAGGGAACACGAAAAAAAGCGGATCGCGAACCTTCCTAAAGCTGAGCAGGCCATCGCAAACGCTTCAAACCGCGCTCTTGGCGAAAGACAGAATAGCTAGTAAGGGGTTGTCGGTTAACCTACAACCTGATATCTATGTAAATGATATCCTGATAAAGGATATTGTTTTGTAGATATTATAAATAGGGATAACGAATAACGTTTCTGATAATAATTCTACAGTATTAATTGCGGTTAAATTATAGTCAAATTATACTAAGTTTACATTTGGTGCGCCTGGTGCCATTTTTTTTATTACGCTCAAAAACCGCATACCGATATGCTCAAACCTTGTTTTTTGCCATTTTGCCATTTTTTGTATGTTAACATTTATAACTGCCCCCTATATATTCCTGCTGGGCTTTATTGAATATGTCTTGGTTAGGTCTCCAGCTATTACTTACTGATTCTGAAACAAGGAAGAAAATAGAGAACACAATCATGGTGGTTGCCGCCCAATATTCTATCCTGTTAATGTCTGAAGGACTTTTTATGAAATTTTTCATTTATTCTTGGTTAGTTGTGATATGAGTCGTCCGATGCAGAAGGTCTGCATAATGCGTATATTATTGTGCAGCATTGTTAGATACATCGTCGTTCCTTATACCTCTGGAATTTTTCTTAATTGCTGATTTCAATTTTCCAAACTTGTAGTTTAGGCTGGTGTTAAACGATCTGTAAAATGTCTGGTTATTGCTTGTTTGAAAGAAATCCGGTCCAAATGACTCGCGAATGTTTGTTCTATATTTCCTGAACGGGTTATTTGCGGATGCTGACAGCGACAATTTGTCCTTGACGATATCCTTGTTAACGCTAAACGAACTTCCAATGTAAGAATTAGAAGTACCCTGTAAAGCTAAATTTGGTCCGTTAACATTAACATTCGCATTCAAGCGCCAGCCTTTTTCCATACGATAGCTACTGGAAGAAGAAAAATTATACATAAACCCTTCATTTTTTACCAGGATGTTGTTTACGATGCCCTGAACACGTCCGTGAGCCAAGCCACCGTTGAAGCTAAAGCTTATTTTTTTAGTGATCGGATAATTAATATTCACATTGCTTGTGAAAAGTCTTGCCTTTCCGGTATTGTCAAATGAATTCCTTGTGATGAAAGTGACTGGATCAAAAACCGAAACCGGCATAATAAGGTCGTCAAAGTGATTGTATCCCAGCATAAAATTGAAAGATCCCTTTTTTGATTTGCTGTATCCCATTGAAAAGGTACTTCCAACCGTTGGATGTAGGTTCGGATTTCCGCTGGATTCAAAGTTTGGATTCGATCGATCTATAAATGGATTAAGCTGATAGATTCCCGGTCTTTGTATTCGTTGAGAAAATCCTAAATTAATACTGCTCATATCTTTAAACTTCCTGTTGATGTTTACCGATGGGATAAGATTCAGATATTCCTGTCTTACATGTGCCGAACTGGAAATGAAATCGGCATCAATTATTGTTTGCTCAACACGGAACCCAGCTTTGAATCCCCAGTTTTTTAAATTGTACTGATAAGTATTATATGCCCCTAGCACATCCTGAGTATTATTAAATACGTTGCTCCGGGAAGGATCTACTTCAAACTGGCCGGTCGCGGTGTTTAACGATTTGAACTGGAAATCGCTATCGTTCAGACGGCGGATGCCTTTGATTCCAGCTTCAATGGTGAGTTTTTTTACAGGATGTAAATAATCTATCTGCACGGTTTGCTCTTGGGAACCCCCATTGTTAAACTGGCTGTAATCTGCTGGCAGGTAGTTGAATTTGTTCGAGCTAAATATGCTGTTGTCCTGATCGTTGCCATAACCGTAATATCGGTAAGAGAACGTCAAAAGCCTTGTCTTACTATTCCTGAAGCCCAGTTGGTAGTTCAAAGCAGCGTCTGCACCTCTTCCACTCCCTTGGTTCAACCCATCAAGATCATAACTCTGCATTACACCTGTTTGTCCGTTAAGTAATGATTGCTGGTAATTTGTGCTCTCGAATCCGTTGCCGTTTACATTCAGTTGAGCAGATATCAGATTCAGACTATCAATCTCAAAGCTTAATTCAGTACCAAAATATCCGCTGCGATTATCTGATTCTCTTCCGCTGATTTGAGAAAGATTTGTGGTGTTTATACCATTAGTTGTCCGGTTAATCGTGTTGTTTGTGAATGGGGTTTGCGAAGTATTTGCTCCTCCGAAAGCCGAGAGGCCGAACTTACCCTGCTTAAATGTAGCCGAGCCTCCCACGCCAGGGCCTCCCGCTGGAAAGCGGTGACTCATATTTACAGAGCCATTGTATCCGTTATCTACTTTCTTATTGGTGATAATATTGATGATGCCTGCAACCCCTTCTGCATCGTACTTTGCGGGCGGACTTGTAATAACCTCGATGTTCTGAATAGTTGAAGCAGGCATGCTTTTCAAAACATCCTTCGCATTTCTTTCCATCATGCTTGATGGCTTTCCGTTGATAAGAATCTTATAATTAGCGTCTCCTTTTAAAAGAATATTATCATCCCCATCAACCGACAGAAGTGGGACTTTCCGCATCATTTCCAGTACATTATTAGTCTTACTTTCAGGATCTGCCTGGAGATCGTAAGAGATTCTGTCAACTTCCTGCTTGATAATGGGCTTATCAGCCATTACTACAACTTCTTTTAGCTGATTTGTTTTGGCCGAGATGAGAACGGTTCCGAGATCTTTTACTAATGTCCCTCCGGTTAAATCCACTGTGAGGGTTTTTGTTTGATAGCCCAAAGCAATAACCGCTACCAAATATTTGCCCGGTTTTATTGCTGAAAATAAGAAAGATCCGTCTGATTTACTCAGAGTTGATTTTACAGGTATATTTTTGTCGGTTTTCAAGCCGATTGTTATATAGTCCAGTGCTTTACTGGTTAAAGAATCGGCAGTTATACTCTTTATCTCGTAAGAGAGGTCAGGTGTGGTCTGGGCGCTTAGGCTAAGGCTGAAAAAGCAGATCAACAGGAGTAAGTATGGTTTCATTTCATTAAATTTTAGAGAACTTGCGTTCCCGGGTTATCTTTTTTTAATTATGAAACAATGTTAGCCCGCTTGCCGCACATGCACCAATAAATGTGACAGGATGCGGAAAAAATGTGATGAATGGTTTGTCACAAGAGCGCGTGCCTTGCGCGGTGGTACCGAGCCATTGATCAGCCTATTTACTATTAATTGTCGCATCACAAGCTAAGAATAGCTAATTTGGACTATCTCAAACTACATAATGGTTAAAACAGGCATTTCAGCAACTGATAAGGAACAATTCTATTCGAGATTACCCTCGAATAACATCCGTTTAAGCGATCTTTTTACCGAAGATCACTTGTTCTACGATGTTCCGGATAGCTGGCACGTTATCATTACAGATATTAAAAGCTCAACTTCCGCAGTACTCAATGACTTGCATGAGACTGTCAATCTAACTGCTACCGGAAGCATCGTCTGTGTTTTGAATTTAGCCTTCAAAGCAAATATTACCGTACCATTTTTCTTTGGAGGCGATGGAGCCACCTTCATCGTCCCCTCGATCATTAAAGATGCTGCGATGAGCTCGTTAACCTTGCACCAGGCAAATACGTTAGCAAGCTTTGGTCTGACGCTCCGCGTTGGAACAGTACCTGTAGCTGAGATTTACGGGATGGGACACGCTCTTAAGATCAGTAAATTCAAGAGCTCGGAAACTTTTTCTATTCCGGTAGTGCTGGGAGATGGCCTTATTTATGCAGAACGGGTCATAAAAGACGAAACTTATACGTTCTCTGCACCAGTGGTCGAGGATATTGAGCTTGATCTGAGCGGAATGCAATGCCGATGGGACCGGATAGAACCACCTCAAAATAATTTTGAAGTAGTTACCCTGGTTGCTGTTTCAGGAGCTGGTGTTAAACAATCTGTTGTATTCAAAAAAGTCATTCAGCATATCGATACAATTTATGGTACAGCCGAAAAAAGGCACCCCATATCCGTATCAAAATTGAAGCTGAGAACCACTTTCCTGAAGCTGGGGCAGGAAGTACGCACGAGGCTTGGCAAGATTGGGATGCTGGATCTATTTTACACCTGGATTACCACCGTTTTTGGCCGCCTGTATTTTTACACCACCAGGGGAAAAGTATATCTCAACCAGTTGGTGAACATGTCTGACACCTTAGTGATCGACGGCAGGATAAATACTGTAATCACCGGTACAGAGGAACAAAGGCTCCTGCTGGAAAAGGCTTTTATTAAAATGGAGCGCCTGGGAGAGATCAGATATGGACTTCACGTCAGCAAAGAATCCATTATGTCCTGTTATGTGAGGGACCTTGAGGATAGCCATGTTCACTTTGTCGACGGAGCAGAAGGCGGTTATACCAGGGCCGCAGGGATACTGAAGCGAAAATTAGCCACTGGGACTTAAGTATAGTCCGGACTGGGATCCTGAGACACAGGCTTCAGAAACTCAATGTTTCTTTTTAATCCGCTAAATTTGGTGCGCTTGACCGCTGAATTCTGAAATACTTTTTTAAAAGTATCTTCGGTGATCTCCAGCCAGTCAGATGAACTGAGGCCAAGGAGGTTAGGGTGAGGCTGGAAAGAAGGTTCCGTGTTCAGTACAGAAAATTTATTCCAGGGGCAAACATCCTGGCATACGTCACATCCAAACATCCAATTATTCATTTTCCCTTTAAATTCTGAAGGCAGCTCATTTTTCAATTCAATGGTGAGATAAGAAATGCATTTGCTTCCATCAACAACATAAGGAGCGACAATCGCTTCCGTTGGGCAGGCGTCTATACATTTTGTACATGTTCCACAGTGATCTTCGGTGGGAGCCATATCATATTCCAGCTCAAGGTCTGTGATCAGTTCTGCAAGGAAGAAGAACGAGCCCGCCTTTTTGTTAATCAGATTAGTATTTTTTCCAATCCATCCCAAACCAGCCCTTTTCGCCCATGCCTTATCAAGAACAGGGGCGGAGTCAACAAAGGCACGGCCATTTACCTCGCCAATATTTTCTCTGATGCTATCTATCAATAGCTTCGCTTTATTCTTTATTACATAGTGATAATCCTGGCCATAAGCGTAACGGCTTATTTTGGGCGCGGACGGATCTTCCTGAATTCTATCGGTATAATAATTAATCGAGAGCGAGATAACAGACCTGGCACCGTCTACCAGCAAAGTTGGATCAAGCCTTTTATCAAAATGATTTTCCATATAGGCCATTTCACCGTGGGAACCCTTTTTTAACCAGGTTTCCAGACGGGGTGCCTCGTCCGCTAGAAATCCAGCCGGGGAAATGCCGCATGAATGAAATCCAAGCCTTAACGCCTCTTGTTTGATAAAACTGGTATATTCCCTTCTGCTGATCATGCTTTGCAAATATAAAAATTAGAACCAAACCAATTTACTGAGTCACAGTTAAATACTTAACACAGGGTTAACTTAATTTAGATAATAATAATAAAACTTGCTTCTGGTATAGCTTTTGTTATAATTGTAAAACAAAAAATAGATTATGAAACTAAACTTTCTAAAACTTTCGGCCTTAACGTTAGGGCTGTCGGTATCTGCAGGAACGTATGCTCAGGACAGTCTGTCAGTTGCGGCACCGAGATTATTTTCTCCATCTTCTTCTTTCAATACCTGGTCAGTCGGTATTAACGCCGGAATACTTGCCCCAACAGTTCTATCAGGAAAAAATGATTTCACGAACTGGAACGTTGCACTGGGCTATGGTGCTTTTATAAAAAAGCAGATATGGCCTGCCTTTGGTATACAGGCTAATTTTGTAGGCGGTGAGTTACAGGCAGATAACGACGAACCTCTGGGAAACGGATCTCCGCCATCCAGTCCTTTTGCTTCGTACGAAACGCAGCTTGGCTACGCCGGAAGCTTAAGGGGCTATTTAAGTCTTGCAAATATCTACTGGATGAACAGAAAGAACGTTGTTCAGCCTTATATTACTGCTGGTTACGGATTGTCCGGATATAAAATAAAGCTAACCGGTTCTGGTACCAGCGGTGCGGTAACAGATTTTAACGGTGGTGAAACTGTCAATGAATCATTTATCCCTGTTGGAGCAGGTCTTAAGTTCAGCCTGTCAAACAACATCAATCTCGATCTGGGATATACCATGAATTTTGTTGATGGTGATAACCTGGACGGCTACCGTGCCGGTCCGCAAAGTGATAAATTTTCATACAGCCATATCGGGCTTGAATTTGCTTTAGGCGGAAAATCTAAACCACAGCTTGCCTTTTACAATCCCGTTGCAGCATTGCAGGATGATTATATCAGCAGGAATGCAGCGTTACAGGCAGAGCTTGCCAATGAGCGTATGAGAAATGCAGAACGCTTAGCTCAAATGGATACCGACTGGAAACGTTATTTGAATGATGCAGATAAGGATGGAGTATCAGATTATTTCGATAAGTGCCCTAACACACCAGCCGGTACACAGGTTGATGGCGCAGGCTGCGAAATTAAAGTGACCAATACTACGGTTAACCCGGTAAGAGTGATTGTAACAGAAGAAGACAGAAGGGTAGTAGCCGAAGCTATTCGTAACCTGGAATTTGACTTTGGTAAATCTACCATTCGCTCGAGCTCTTTCCCAAGCTTAAACAGGGTTGCAGATCTGTTAAAAACAAAAGATTTCAGTCTTAAGCTAGCAGGACATACGGATGACGTAGGCAGCAATGCTGCTAACTTAAAGTTATCCAAAGACCGCGCAGAATCTGTACGCTCATATCTTGTAAGCCAGGGTGCTAATTCATCCCGCATAGAGGCAACAGGTTATGGTGAAAGTCAGCCTATATCGAGTAATAAAACTGCTGCAGGCCGTCAGAATAACCGAAGGGTGGAGTTTACCTTGTATTAATTAAGAAATTACGAATTTCTAATTTGTAAGCCTAAAAGGGGAATCCTTGTAAGAGTTAAAAACTTACGAGGATTTTCTTTTTGAGATACATCTAAAATAGAGATGGGTTTCCGCCTGATTTTATTCTTCCCAGATGCTTATAGGCAATCTCCGTACACTCCCGTCCCCTCGAGGTACGCATGATATACCCCTCCTGGATCAGGAATGGTTCATAGACTTCTTCGATCGTGCCTTCTTCTTCACCAACGGCGGTTGCAATGGTTTTCAAGCCTACAGGCCCGCCTTTGAACTTATCAATAATGGTGATCAGGATTTTATTATCCATCTCATCAAGCCCGTGCTCATCCACATTCAATGCATTGAGGGCGTATTTGGCAATTTCGGTATCAATACTTCCATTACCTTTAATCTGGGCAAAGTCTCTAGTTCTTCTGAGCAGGGCATTGGCAATACGTGGCGTGCCGCGGCTTCGCCTGGCAATTTCATAAGCGCCTTCATCAGAAATGGCAGTTTTAAGGATCTGCGCTGATCTTAGAACAATAGTGGTCAACAATTTGGCGTCGTAATATTCCAGGCGACTGTTTATTCCAAACCGGGCCCTTAAAGGAGCAGTGAGCAAGCCAGAGCGGGTAGTAGCGCCGATCAGTGTGAATGCATTGAGGGAGATCTGAACCGAGCGCGCATTGGGGCCTGTTTCAAGCATGATATCAATCTTGAAATCCTCCATCGCTGAATACAAGTATTCCTCTACGAGCGGACTTAAGCGATGAATCTCGTCGATGAACAGGATATCGCCTTCCTCCAGGTTGGTGAGCAAGCCGGCAAGATCTCCTGGTTTATCCAGCACCGGCCCTGAAGTGATGCGGATATTCACTCCCATTTCATTTGCAATGATATGAGATAAGGTGGTTTTTCCCAAGCCAGGAGGGCCATGTAAAAGGACGTGGTCCAGCGCCTCACCCCGAAGTTTGGCTGCCTGAACAAATATTCTAAGGTTGGCCAGTATCTTATGCTGCCCCGTAAAATCCTCAAACGCCTGAGGCCTGAGAACCTTTTCTATCTCCCGTTCTACGGGCGTTAGGTTCTCATCGCCTGGGTCCAGGTTTTCATTCATAGGATTGTCAATTATAAAAAAGGCCGGGCAATAGTGCAGGTGTAAATATAAGCTTTAGGCTTTTAATTGGAAACCCTTCCGGCATTACTGTCATTTCTGGAATAATCTCTGAATAAGCTGCTGAACTTGATCTGTATAACACCCAGAAATGCCTCCCTAAAGATCTTGGTACTCATTTTTGAGGTGCCTTCTGTACGGTCGGTAAAAATAATAGGTACTTCAACCACGTTAAAACCGTATTTAATAGTTGTAAATTTCATTTCAATCTGAAATGCATATCCTATAAATTTAATTCTGTCAAGGGGTATCGTTTCGAGAACAATCCTGCGGTAACATTTAAATCCTGCGGTGGCATCCTGAATATTTATTCCGGTTATAAATCTGACGTACACGGAAGCAAAATAAGACATCAGCACCCGGCTCATCGGCCAGTTGACCACATTCACCCCTTTTATATACCTCGATCCGATCGCCAGATCGGCTCCATTGACACATGTAGATTTTAAACTTGAAAGATCCTTCGGGTTATGAGAGAAGTCAGCATCCATCTCAAAAATGTATTCGTAATGATGTGACAATGCCCATTTAAAACCGTGGATATAGGCTGTCCCCAAGCCGAGCTTGCCCTTTCTTTCTTCAATATGAAGCGAATCAGGATAGTCACGTTGCAAATTTCTCACAATATCTGCAGTTCCATCAGGCGATCCATCGTCCACTACAAGAACGTGAAATGCATCAGCAAGAGATAGGACCTGGCGAACGATATTCTCGATATTTTCTTTTTCGTTATAGGTCGGGATTATAACAATGCTGTCTGATAACACAGGTTAAAATTTGAAAGTTGAATTTGAAATTTATCCCGGATCGGGTCCGGGATCACAGTGGAAAGATATCGTTATTCATTTTAATTCCATCCATTGTTATGTGCATTAGCCGATAACTGGCAACGGTAAGCCCTATCTCGCTTGCTATTTCCCCATTGTCGATTCAGAAAAATCCTCTGCTCCGTGTGTAAGCCTCTTCAAGGGCTCGCGTATCGCAATCACAAGACCACCTATCACGGTACAAAATATAGCTATCCCTGTGAAAATTTCAAGCTCTCCAGCGGTTTGCGACCATACACCTACCCAGGCTGCAACATAATTCCCAAGTCCGGTTGCAGCGAAAAACACGCCCATCATAATGGAAGCATATTTCAAGGGGGCCAGCTTAGTAATAAATGACAAGGCAACTGGTGAAGCACATAATTCGCCTACGGTATGAAATAAATAGGCAAGTACGAGCCAATACATGGCTGATGAACCATTGGCCTCAAATTGCAGGGATGCAGCGGACATGAACAAAAAGCCCCAGCCCATAATTACCACACCAATAGCAATTTTAAAAATGGAAGAAGCCTCTTTTCCTTTTCTTTTCCAGTTGAACCAAAAAGCGGCCACAGGTATCCCAAGGGTAATAATAAAGAATGAATTTACCGACTGGAACCAGGTTGCGGGAACGGTAAAATTCAGGAAGCCAATCATACGGTCTGTTTTTTCGGAAGCATAGAGATTCATCAATCCGCCTGCCTGTTCGAAAGCTCCCCAGAATACGATGATCATCAGGAAGGATAATAACATAACGAGTACGCGGTCTTTCTCTATCTTTGTAAGCGGTTTTTCTTTGATCGCCTGATCTTCCTTGGAAAGTTCCTTCGTAGCCTCACCCACACCTTTTAAATCTTTATGGCCTAAGATAAATATCACAAGGCCAATAGCCATTCCGATGCCGGCGAGACCAAATCCGTAGTGCCATCCCATCGTTTCTCCCACATAGCCAATAATGATCCCTGCAAGGAAAGCGCCCACATTGATACCAATATAAAAAATAGTAAACCCTTTGTCACGGCGGTCATCGCCTTTAGGGTACAAACCCCCAACCATGGTTGAAATGTTTGGTTTCAAGCAGCCAACGCCTGCAATGATCAATGCCAGGCCGGTATAGAATGCGGGCAACGACTGAACAGCAAGGATGCTGTGCCCAATCACAAGCAAAACTCCTCCGAGAATAACAGCTTTCTTTTGACCTATATATTTGTCAGCCAATATTCCCCCGGGGATGGAGGAAAGATAAACCAGGAAGGTATAAATACCATATAACTTTAAAGCTTCGCTGCTGGTCCAACCATAACCCGGGTTCTCTCCATTAACGGATGAAACCAGAAACAGAACCAGTAAGGCTCTCATTCCATAAAAACTAAACCTTTCCCACATTTCAGTAAGAAAAAGAACATATAAGCCGCGCGGATGCCCGAAAAGTTGTTTTTGCTGAATTTCCATTTTAGGTTCTAATAAGTAACAGGTTCAGGTTGATTGGTTAGATTTTGAATTTCACTAATGGTCAAGGACAAGTAAAAGGTTCAATTATAATTAAATTTTACTAAAATTGATGCTATAATATATGCTGATAAATAATTTACTCATAAAATGACCGGTCAAACCCCTTTTATTACTAATGATGCTGTTGTATTAGGATTATTAATGAGCATTCTCGGATTTGTATTCTGGTCCTCAGAAAGTAAAATAACTTTCTTTAAAAAATTCTATTCTGTTGTCCCGCCGATACTACTTTGTTATTTTATTCCCGGGGTATTGAATTCTGTTGGCATGATCTCCGGAACTGAATCTTCTCTATATACAATTGCTTCAAGGTTTTTGTTGCCGGCAAGTCTTGTTTTATTTACCTTAAGCCTTGATCTTAAGGAAATTTGGAAGTTGCGTAAAAAAGCTGGTCTGATGTTTATAACGTCTTCCATCAGCATTATGTTGGGCGGCCCGATAGCTGTATACGTGGTTTCTTTGTTCGCCCCTGATGTTGTTGGAGGGGTAGGGCCGGATGCAGTTTGGCGCGGCCTGGCTACGGTAGCAGGTACATGGATTGGCGGGGGCGCTAACCAGGTGGCCATGTTTGAGATCTTTAAGCCCAGCGCAGACCTGTTTTCAGCCATGGTGACGCTGGATGTAGTAATTTCATATACATGGATGGCCCTTTTGTTATTCGGAGCAAGTAAAACCATCAAAATAAATTCATGGCTAAAAGCCGATGACAGTTCGGTTACTGAAATAAAAGATAAAATCGAAGCGTACCAGTTAGCCACCATGAGAATTCCCAGTACGCGGGATATCGCAATGATCCTTGCTGTTGGATTCGGAATAACAGGCATTGCCCATTTTGGAGCAGATCTTATCGCCCCATGGATTACGACTAACGCCGCTTACCTGAGCAAGTTCAGCTTGACGTCTGGCTTTTTTTGGATAGTGATCATTGCCACTACCCTCGGGATGTTTTTGTCCTTTACGAAGGTAAGAGGCCTGGAAGCAGCTGGCGCGTCGCGGATCGGGAGTGTATTGCTTTATGTCCTGATCGCAACGATTGGTATGCAGATGAACATCATGGCCATCTTTGATAATCCGGGAATATTGCTCGTTGGCGTGATCTGGATGCTGATCCATGTTATATTGGTAGTTATTGTTGCAAAATTAACCCGTACCCCATTCTTCTTCCTGGCGGTAAGCAGCATGGCAAATATCGGAGGCCCCGCATCTGCCCCGGTCGTAGCGGCAGCATTCCACCCTTCTTTAGCTCCTATAGGCGTTCTACTGGCTGTATTTGGCTATGTTATTGGGACGTATGGAGCTTATATCTGTGGCTTGCTGATGCAGGCGGTTGCACCTTAGATAAGGTGAAAGTTGAAAGTAGAAAACGGTGTGATAGGTAAGGATCAATTCCAGGTTATAAATTAAATTTCGAAAGTTTAGTTTTAAATAACTTTCCACTTTCAACTAATTAAATTTCTTAGGGTCATTAAAATTCTCATCCTGATCCGTGGGTAAATTCTTAAGCTCAATATCCTCCATTAATTTCCAGCGTCCATTTAAAAGCCTGTAGCCGTCGTAGGAGAAATCGGGTCCATAAAGCTCGAACCTGCCTTTCAGCTTTTCATCCGGAGGGGCGAGGTGGTCAAATACGATGGTGCTAAGCTTGGGGTCGTAATTCAGGACCATAGAAGCCTTACGGTCGTACTCGAAAATAGCGCGTTTTCGGGTCGGATTATCATGGTCACCATCGAAGACCGGCATTCCGAAATAAGCTTTTCCGTCCTTAAAATGAAGCACCTCTATCACTTTTTTAGTCGACCGCACATCATTACCTTTCCATCCCAGCAGAATATAATAAGGAACAGACACATTGTTTAGCACTGAAATAATGCGGTAATACTGCGCGCCATACCATTTATCATTTGTCGTAACACTGTCCGCAGCGTTCTTAAATGATGCCGTATAATCCACCAGTGGAAACATTTGCAGCTTGCCCCCGGGATTGTTCATCTGCACTGTTCCATAATACCGGTAGCTTCCATTCGCGTTCATCACATGCCAGCTGAAAATCCTGAAACGCTTATCCGGTGAAGTTTGAATCGATATCGCTTTCAGGGAATCAAATCCAAAATTGAAGGAATTAGGAACCCTGAGAGCGCTAACCAGTGTTTTAATAAATTTATAGCTCGCATTATAGCGCTCAGGTTCAATGCTATCATTAACCATTTTAAAGCTCAGCCCTTTCAGGGTGTCCTGAACGCTCAGCAATTGCTGACGGCCTTTACTATCGGGACCCTGTGCCATGGCATTTACCAGGCATAACATCAGGGTCCCAAGAATTAAAATTGAGCTTCTCATGGCTTTATTGAAGATTTTCTATAACCATGGCACTGGCTCCGCCACCCCCGTTGCATATTCCGGCCACGCCGATCTTTCCGCCGTTTTGCCGGAGCACATTAATCAGGGTAACGATGATCCGTGCCCCGGATGCCCCAAGCGGGTGGCCCATAGACACCGCTCCGCCATTTACGTTCACTTTAGAGGGGTCTAGCTTCAGGATGCGGTTATTTGCTAATGATACCACGGAAAAAGCCTCATTGATCTCATAGAAATCTACTTTTCCCGCATCTATTCCAGCTCTTTCCAAAGCACGAGGTATCGCCTTTGATGGGGAAGTGGTAAACCATTCCGGCGCTTGCTGAGCATCTGCATAGGCGAGTATCCTCGCCAGGGGCTTTAGTCCTAATTCTTCAGCTTTTGATCTGCTCATCATCACCAACGCAGCTGCACCATCATTTAATGTCGAGGCATTTGCGGCAGTTACAGTTCCATCTTTTTTAAAGACAGGCTTTAAGGAAGGTATCTTATCAAATTTAACAGCCTTTACTTCTTCATCTTCATCGATGAGCGTTACCTCGCCCTTTTTGTCTTTTATCTCTACAGGGATAATCTCATTTTTGAATTTCCCATCCGATTGTGCACGCTGGGATCTTGTATAGGATTCAATCGCATATGCATCCTGATCTTCACGGCTTATCTCACAGTCGGTAGCACACAGCTCGGCTGCAGAACCCATATGATAATTATTATAAACATCCCATAAGCCATCCTTAACCAACCCGTCGATGATCTGTCCATCCCCGAGACGGTAGCCATTACGCGCTTTATCCAGGTAATAGGGCACATTGCTCATGCTTTCCATGCCGCCGGCAACCACAATATCATTTTCACCAAGAGCAATGCTTTGGGCAGCAAACATGATAGCCTTAGTGCCCGAGGCGCAAACTTTGTTCACTGCTGTGGCTGGCATATCCGGCAACCCGGCATATTTAGCTGCTTGTGTAGCAGGGGCCTGCCCCAGGTTTGCAGAGAGTACATTTCCCATAAATACTTCCTGAACCTGTGCGGGATCAATTCCCGCTTTCTCAACGGCGCCTTTAATGGCAATGGCACCAAGCTGACTTGCCGATTTGGATGCAAGTGAACCACCAAAGCTGCCTATAGGGGTGCGAACTGCTGAAATAATGTAAACTTCTATCATTTTTGGCGTAAACGTAAATAAATTATAATTGGCTGGTATTGATCTTAATAACGGTAATAAAGGTTTTTTGTTACAGTTCTAATGTATTGACCGGTGACAAGTTCTTCCGATCAGACGCCCGCTTTAATCAATGCCGGTCCTTCCTGGAAATCCCATTAAATCCAACAACAGAATCCGGCAGATTTTTCATTTCTATTAACTCATTATCGCTTGTTGTATACGTTCGGTAGGTGAATTTCTTCGCATTCCGCACAGGCACGTCAATGATGGTATAAGACTTTATTGCTGCTGCTGTATCGCCGATAAGCTTCCTTGGGCCGTCACCGATACATCCCATATTCAGAAACCGTATACCTTCCATTTCGGCAGGATAATAGGCATGCTGATGACCGCTGATATACAGGTCCACACCGTAACGTTTAAAGAGCGCTAAGGCGGCTTCCGGGTCTGAATTAACTTCTCCCGGCTTGTTCTTACTATCAACAATTGCGTACAATGGCAAATGACCAATAAGAATCCGTAAGCCCGCTTTTTTAGCGCCCTTGCTGCTGAGCTGTGTCTGCACCCAATCGAATACTTGCGGTTGTATTTCCGCGCCTGCCGCATCCCAGCTGATGAAAAACGCATTTTTCCTGGTGTAGCTGTAATAAAACGGATAGTGTGTTGAATCAACAAAGGTAAGGCCCGTAGCTTTTGCATTTTCTTTCCAGAACTGTGCGGAAATTGTGCGGTCAATGGCGAATGAGGGCGAGGCGTCATGGTTGCCAACCGTAAAACTAAAAGGTATTTTTAGTTTATGGATTGGATTTAATACTGTGTTTTTGAATCCCGCCCACATATCCCTGATATGCTGTCCGGTTAAAGATGCTTTTTGCCCGGCAACCATATCGCCGGCGCATAAGATGATATCGGGTTTTATAAGAGCTAAACGGGTAATGACGGCTTTTACATCGTCACTATATGTGGTAGAGCCATAGCTCGAGTTTAAATCGCTTATCACACATATTTTCAGGTCATCGGCATTAATACCCTCAAAAAATGCGGGATCATGTTTTTCCACTATAAAAGATGCCAGGAATACAAAAGGCAGGAGTATTAATATGATATGAAAGGCTTTCGTTTTCATACTATTTAGTTATACCCAAAACTAATTAAATATGTTCATCTGCCGAACAATGTTTTTGCTATCTTAACGATTTAAACGATTTAAGAATGAACAGATCCCACTTTAATGCAGCAGCCGTTTTTTTTATCCTTCTTTTAATAAGCGGATGTGCTTCCCTGCATTATGAAAAGCATTTTTCTTTTTTCCAGATGGCTGATACACAGTTCGGATTTTTTAACGAGAATAAGGAATTTAGCCGCGAGACCGTTAATTTTGAAAAGGCAGTTGCTGCGGCCAACAAACTTAAGCCAGCGTTTGTCATTGTGTGTGGCGACCTGGTGAATAAGCCGGGCGATATGGCGCAGATAAATGAATACAAGAGGATCTCCGCTATGCTCGACCCCTCTATAAAACTTTATAATGTTTCGGGCAATCACGATGTTGAAAATATTCCCAATCCAGCAAGCATCGACTTCTATAGACAGCATTTTGGCCCTGACCGCTACACCTTTCGCTCTGGCAACATCTTTGGAATTATCCTGAACTCATCCATCATAAAAGATCCTTCAAAGGCTCCCGAAGAGGCAGCTGCACAGGATGAATGGCTAAAGTCGGCGTTGGAAGAGGCGAAGCAGTCCCGAAGCCCGAATATAATGGTATTCATGCACCATCCTTTATTCCTGTCAAGTGCTGATGAACCAAACCAGTACTTCAATATCGATATAGAAAAGCGAAAGATCTACCTGGATCTTTTCAAGAAATACAAGATCAGGCAGGTATTTGCAGGGCATTACCACCGGAATGCAGGAGGCAGGGAGGGGGACCTGGAAATGATCACAACCGGTCCGGTGGGCAGGCCCCTGGGCGCGGACAGTTCCGGGTTCAGGATCGTTAATGTAAATGGCGATCGAGTATCTCATAAATATTACACGCTTGACTCATTGCCCCAATCCATTGATTTAAAACGTCTTAAATAGTATAACACGATGTTACATATACCTTTGCGGTTAAATAGGCTGTTTAGCAGATTGGTTATTTTATTTTACGTTGTTTCCTGGTCAAACATTAAGTCATATTATGATCCTCGATACCTATCATATTCTCATTGCATTATGCATTGTTACAATCATATCTTACCTGTTTAATATTTTAGCAGAAAGGTTAAAGATCCCGTCTGTTATTCTGCTGATCGGGTGTGGTATATTGCTGCAGAGCGCTTCCGGATACTACGATATGCGATTCCTTGTTCCGCGCACCCTGCTGGAATTACTAGGGGTTATCGGTTTGATCATGATCGTGCTGGAAGGCGCGCTGGACCTGAATATCACGCCCGATAAGAAAAAGCTGATCACACAATCCTTCCTGGCCGCAGCTTCAGTACTTTTAATAACCACCATTGCCATAGCCGACATCCTTCATTTCGCATTTGATATCCCGTTTGTGAAAGCCCTTCCATATTCTGTGGCGATGGGTGTGATCAGCAGCTCCATAGCTATCCCAAGTGTAAATAAGTTTGATATCGAAAAAAAGGAGTTTATCATTTACGAATCCACTTTTTCGGACATTCTTGGGATCATGCTCTTTAATTATGTCATCTCCGACGAATTATTTTCTTTCGCAAGCGGTGGTATTTTTATTCTGAACCTTGTGCTTATAACCGGGATCTCAATCCTGAGCACGTTACTATTAATGCTTTTGTTCAAATATCTAAAAGGGCATATCAAGGTTTTCCTGATCCTGGCTATAGTGATACTTGTCTATTCGG
This sequence comes from Daejeonella sp., assembly GCA_037719315.1. Classification (GTDB taxonomy): domain Bacteria; phylum Bacteroidota; class Bacteroidia; order Sphingobacteriales; family Sphingobacteriaceae; genus Daejeonella. The sequence goes on along the minus strand of JBBJNR010000007.1, from coordinate 26,493 downwards.
TTTCCAAGCAAATGCACCTTCCTTCTTTATTCTTTATTTTAGTTTTTGGCCTGGTACTGAACAATGCGGAGCCTTATCTTAAAGGAAAGGTAAAGCGATACCTGCACCCTGAAAAGCTTATCAGTGTCAATACCGAGTTAAAGTCTATGACCGCCGAGCTGGCATTTCTTATCCGGACTTTTTTCTTCCTCTTATTTGGTTACAGCATTGATGTCAGTCTCATCTTCGCCGGTCCGGTTTTACTTACAGGCTGTACCATTATGGCGGTGATTTTAGTGATCCGCTACGTTTTCCTCAGGTATATCTCTCAAACGAATATTTTCCCCGAATTATTTATTGCCCCAAGGGGATTGATCACTATCATCCTGTTTTACAGTATTCCCCCTTCACTAGTCAGCGACCGGTTTAATGAAGGGGTGCTTTCTTTCGTGATCCTGGCCTCGGGCTTGATCATGATGTTTGGAATTCTGTTTTCGAAGAAGAAAAAGGGAAGCCTGATGTCTGAGGTCTGAGGTCTGGTATAATGCGCGGCCCTTCTGGCGGGAAGGAAGCGCTTAAACAAAAAGGCGGCCGTCTCGAAATACAATTCGGATAGTCTTTTTTATTTAATAATTCTATTAGTCTCTTAACCTGGATTTAATCCGGCTTCAATTTCCATTTTGTGCCATCTTTTAAAGTTTTTGTTCTACTTGATGTTACCAAAGACGGTTTCTACATCATAGCATCGTTGTTTACGTTTAGCTACTCCTTGTGGGGAGACACCAATTTTTCCCTGGCCATAGCTTTTAAGCGGTTGGGCTCAGGTTCACATTCCACTTCTATGTGATGTTTACTTTCATAAACATTGAACAAACTGAAAGGTGGGTACTTGACAAAAGTAAGGGGCGTTTGCGACAAGTTACAGAGTTCAGGTGCCCTACTAAAACTCTTTTTTAAGTATGGTCACATCGCCTGCTAAAATCCTTGCCTTCCGCTTTTTGTTAGTCGGAAGTTTATTCAGATCGATAATCCGCACGGAAAAGTCCTGCGAAGCGATTTTATCATCATCAGAGTCAAGAACGTAAATCCGATTATCCACAAATTCGATGTTTACCGGGTTCCTGTATTGCCATGTATCCGTACGCAATACTTTTCCGGCCAACCAACTATTGGAGGTGTTAAGTATGTGAACCTTGCCTGATCGACCCCCTTCTGATACGACCAGCAGATATTCCTTGGTAAAGTGCAAGCTGTTAATATACTCGAACTCAGTTTCCACATAGACCATGTATACGGCCCCCGTCTTAAGATCCACTTTTAATATATCCCTATCCACGGCTACCAACAAATATTCGTGCTTATGATATGCGATGGCTTTTACTTGGCCCGTCTTACTTTTTAACAAGCTACTTTCCAGCAGAATTGAACCATGACCGTTTTGATCTACTTTATATATCACCGGCGATAAAGCATCAACAATGTAAACTACTCCCTCAGGATCGATTGTGAGATCTGTTACAAAATGAGGTCCACTAAACAGAGTTCCAAGTTCGTACACTGATTCAACTTTCTTATTCGACAAATTTAGCTTTACTAACTTAGGACGGTTTCCGCTTGGGTTAGTGGTATTTGCGCTATTCAACCGGTTTATAACGGCATAGAGTGTATTACCCTGGATCTTCATCGCTGTTGCACCGATCAGGAGACTGTCTTTCAGCACTAGCCTGTATTGGCCTTCACTGTTGATGTAACCAAGCTGGCCATCACGTAAGGAATTGATCATGAACTGTTTTTGCGCAGTGTAATAAACCAGGTCCTGTGCACCTAAATTGAACCCGTAATAATTGACAATATAATTCTGCGCTCTTGCCTGCCCGAAAGATAGTGCCGCCAAACATAGTCCCAGTACAAAAGAATGCTTTTTGCATACAGCAAAACGAAGTTCTGGCCTCAGGAACATAGTTTGAATCCTTTGAATAAAGATTGAGGTACTTTTCATGACAGACGGAATTAATATTTATTTAGTGAAGTATGAATGATTATCATCAGATCAGAAGGAATTTTTGCTAATAAACTTGATGACATTATCATAGTGCAAATACCGAGCCTCAATGGTGCCGCAGATGAATCAAGGTGTTTCTGAATATATTAAACAGGATAATATCTCCGTTTACTGGCAGCCGCTATTGTGCTGTTCTGGGTCGGAGCATTGATTATGGCTTCCAGACTGGCCCTGCAATTTATTTCTCTCTATCGAATACATAAAAGGCTCAGCGCCCGGATTGGCCGCAAATTCGAAGGTCATTAAATCTCATATACAATTTACTCCTTCACCAACCTGAAGTTGTAAACTTTCCCATCAGCAACCAGGCGCGCGTTAAAGAATTGACCCTGGAAATTGCTTACATCAACGTGGAAATCGTAAGCTTTATTTGCTTTCGCTTTGCCAGTGTAAACTTGTCTTAACCTGTTTCCGCTAAGATCAAAGATCTCGAGAATAACTCTTTCCTGATCATTTGCAAGCGTAAATGTTAATTTCAATTGGGAGGTAAATGGATTCGGATAGGCTCTCAAGACCGACACTTCAGCTTGTTCAGCACCTTCCTCTTCAATAATTGCACTCTTGTCTGAACCTACGCTACATTCACCTAAGGTTGCTCCGTTTTTGAGATGTGCCTTAACAGAAGGAGCGGCAACACATAGCTGATTGCACTCACCGTTTCCTGATTTTTTATAAAGTAGCACTTTTCCATTCTGGCATCTTACATCAATTACAACGATGGTAACAGTAGAACTCGCCGTACAGCCGAACTCATTCTTCGCTTCAACATTAAACGTATAGGTTCCAGCAGTCGTAGGGCTGAAAGTTGTGATCGCTGACGCAGGGTTTTCTAATCCTTCTACAGGAGTCCAGGTATACGAAGTAGCGCCTGTTCCGGAACTGTCTGAAGCAGTAAAAGTAATACTTTGAGCACCGTAACCGAGTGCAATTGTATTGGCCGATAAGCCTGTATCGGTATTATCCGTACGGCTCAGGCTAACGGCGGGTTTAGGAATGCGTCCGTTGATAGTTACTAAAGCTGTTGCAGAATCGATATTACCTGCGTTGTCGGTTACTGTCAGCGTTACGATATTTTCGCCGATGTTTGAACAATCAAATGAGGTCTTGCTCAGAGTCATCGAGGCTATTCCCGATTTATCTGAAGATCCATTGTCAATTTCCGTAGGCGTAATTGTAACGGCCCCATTGCTGAGATCACGGGAAATATTCTGCGTAATAACGGTTGGGTTAAAGGTATCGTTACTGATGTTATTAGAAAGGGTACTTTCGTTGTGTAATCTATCCAGTGATGTAACTGCGTAGAAATACGTGCTGTCCGCGATCCCTGAATTATCCGTATAGGTACTTTCATCAGAATTTGTTATGCCAATAAGGTGATCTGTATTTTCCTTGTCGATAATTGCCGTTCCGGAACGATAAATAACGAAGCGTTTTGCTTTATCAAATTCACTGGAAGCAGCCGCAGGCTTCGTCCACGCCAGTGTAACTGAAGTAGCAGAATTTCTGCTTAAAGTTAGGGCTTCGGGTGAAGCTGGTGCAATGCTATCTTTCCAGGCCATTGCAGGGAGCAAAGCAGGTTTATTATAAAATCTTAGCTTTAAGGAATCTCGAAACTTCAAGGCGTTGGCTACCTGGAAAGCATGCCGGAAATGGATCTGACCGAATACGTTCGCATTTTCACGATTCATTCGGATCTGGTTAGGAATTTCTGACCGGCTTGTCCAGCCCGTGGTCCCTACCTTATAATCAGCCATTCCACTATAAATATGCCTGCCAAACGCATTATTATTCCACCATGGAATAAGTAATTTATAATCTGAACCAGTCTGTCCGATAAACCAATAAACCTGCGGAGTAAGATAATCTACCCAGCCCGACTGGATCCATTTTCTGGAGTCAGCAAATGCGGAGCTGTAATGTTGATAAGCTCCTGATGAAGTGGGAGAACCTATCGCCGGATCAGTACTGCTGCGATAAATCCCGGACGGGGAAACTCCGAATTTCACCCAGGGCTTGATAGCGTTGATGCTGTCCGAAACACGCTTAATCAGTAAGTTTATATTATCCCTTCGCCAATCAGCACGTCCTGCAGTGGTAGCTGGAAAACCTCGGGGATCGGCATTATAGGCATCATTATCGCTGATAATTCCGGTTGGGTAGAAGTAATCATCAAAGTGTATCCCATCAACATCATATCGTTTTGTGATATCAACAATTACACTTGTTATATGATTTCTAACCGCTGGTAAGCCAGGGTTTAGAATTTGAACAGTTCCTACCGTAAGCATCCATTCCGGATGTGTTCTAGACACATGGCCTGCTGAGTATTGTGCTGTATTACCGGCATTGGCTAGCGTAGCTACAGCGCGGTAAGGGTTTATCCAGGCATGAAACTCAAGTCCACGTTTTCGGGACTCATCAATTGCAAATTGCAAGGGATCCCAGAATGGAACAGGTGCTGTGCCCTGACTGTTCGTCAGATAATATGACCAGGGCTCCAGTGCACTGGGGTACATCGCATCCGACTGGGCCCTGACCTGGAAATAGGCGGCATTCAGGCCCGTAGCTTTGTTGTGATCCAGGATAACTTTAAGGGCGGCTTGTTGCTGGGCTGGGGTTTGTGTGCGGTTTGGCCAGTCCAGGCTGATGTGAGTAGTAATCCATACGCCTCTCAGTTCCCGTTTCGGCGGGTTTTGAGCGTACAAATGAAAGGAAGCCAGTAACACCAGCAATGAGAGTAGCGTTTTTTTCATACACGTAGATTTAGTTTTTAATTAAAATTTAGTTCATTAGCAGAATTCACCCCAAACAAAATATTTTTGCAGGATTATGAGTAAATATATTTATAAAACGTTAGTTTTTAAATTTTTGTTTGAAAAAACTGCATAAAACTGTGCTTTTTAATGCAGGTTTACATTTTCGCGCCGCTTAGGTGCATAAGAATGCGGCCTGGAGTAAAATCACAGCACATTCTTAACTTGGCTAAATGTTTCAGGAATTATTTTTGAGAACTTCAAAAAAGGTTGACCTATATTAGGGGATTAATTTACAGCCGAAGAAAATGCCTGCAGGTGTTAGTTACGAGTATGATGCGGTGGTCGTTGGATCCGGCCCGAATGGTCTTTCTGCTGCCATAGTTTTACAACAGGCCGGTCTGTCTGTTTTACTGCTTGAAGCGATGGAAAGTATCGGCGGCGGACTTCGCACCAAAGAGCTTACGCTGCCGGGATTTTTACATGATGTATGTTCAGCTATTCACCCTCTTGCGGTTGCGTCTCCTTTCTTTTCCGGCTTACCGCTTCGTCTGCATGGTTTGGAGTATGTATATCCTGAGATTTCGGCGGCGCATCCTTTTGATGACGGGAGCGCAGCGGTTCTGAAGGGCTCAGTCATTGAAACCGCTGAAGCCCTAGGCAATGATTCAGAGGCTTATACGAAACTGCTCGCTCCCCTGGTAAAAAACTGGCCGCATCTGGCAAAAGATATCCTGGGGCCTTTAAGTTTTCCCGCTCATCCTATTGACATGGCCTCTTTTGGAATAAATGCTCTCCGTTCAGCAGTCTCACTTTCCGATAAATTTAAGACAAAGGAGGCAAGAGGACTATGGGCAGGTATGACGGCACATTCGCTCCAGCCTTTATCGAACCTGGCAACATCGGCTATCGGACTTGTATTGCTGACGACAGGTCATCTAAAAGGCTGGCCGGTAGCAAAAGGAGGCTCAGCAGAAATTGCCAATGCACTGGCGTCTTATTTTGTTTCTATAGGAGGGAAGGTTCAAACGGGTATTCTTGTCCGCTCGATGAAAGATATTCCATCTGCAAGGGCAATATTGTTCGATCTAACCCCCAAACAGATCATGGAAATTGCTGGCGGGCGGTTGTCGTGGCTCTATAAGAAGCAACTGAGACATTACCGGTACGGAATGGGGGCCTTTAAAATAGATTGGGCTCTGGCCGGCCAAATCCCATTTACATCTGATAGTTGCCGGAGGGCAGGAACTGTTCATTTGGGAAACACCCTGGAAGAGATTACGCTGAATGAAGGGTTAACTTCAAAAGGGAGGCATGTCGAAAAGCCGTTTGTATTACTGGCTCAGCAAAGTTTATTTGACCGTACGCGTGCTCCGGAAGGAAAACAGACTGCCTGGGCTTATTGCCATGTGCCAAATGGCTCAGAAGCCAATATGACTAAAGCTATCGAACTACAGGTAGAACGCTTTGCACCGGGCTTCCGCGATCTTATATTAGCAAAACACACGATGAATACCAGGGAACTGCAGACTTATAATCCTAATTATATTGGCGGGGATATTAGTGGAGGAGCGATCGACCTGTGCCAGATGTTTGCAAGACCGGCTTTACGGCCCTCGCCTTATCGTACCTCAGCCAGTGGCTTGTACATTTGCTCTTCTTCAACTCCTCCGGGCGGCGGAGTGCACGGAATGTGCGGCTATCACTCCGCCAAGCGTGTACTCAGTGATTTGTTTTAAATATAATGTTACTGGGACGAGCAAAAATACACATACTTCTGCTTAGAGATTTCACATAAGTTTTGATCCGGTCCCGTCGTTGATCTTAACAAAAAACCTTCAGACTTTTAAAATCTGAAGGCTTTCCAATAGGCGAGTAGGGTCAGATTACTCCAATGCAAGAAGTGTGCCGGACTTGATCCGGCGCGTCATCCGGGCAAGCCGTTGCTTAGGCCTTACCCGTAATTTGACTCAGGAAAATTTTCAATTTACTCGGGGGACACCGGGATTAAATTACTAGTGATCACCACGGGGTTACCTAACATCCTGTGCAGCTGGCAGCTATCCGCGATCTGCAGCATCCGTTGTTTTTGCTCTTCATTAACATTCCCATCAATGGAGATATGCCTCTTAATGTAGGTGGTTTGCTGGTCGTCTCCTTTGACAACATCGAGGGTAAGGTCTACACAAATTTTTTCCACAGGCCATTGCTTGCGGTCTGCATACATTCTCAGGGTCATTGCAGTACATGTTCCGAGGCTGGCCAGGAGTAGCTGGTTGGGATTCATCCCCAGGTCTTTGCCTCCAATATCTAAAAGTTCATCCGCGATGATCAAATGACTATCAGCTCTGACTTCGGTCCGGTACAGATCTTTACCGATTTCAACGGAGGTACACGTTGTACCAATGCAATGTTCCATACTAACTTATTTTAGGGTAAAGAACGATAAAAAATCTAAAACGATATGACCGAAATAAATAAACCCTTACTGACATTGCATGAAATTAAACGGTCCCCAACTATTACTATCTTTGCATAACCCCAACAGGTTCTTAGAAATTTAAAAGGCAATAGTGCCATAGAATATGAGGACTACAAAATTGATACGATTGAAAACAATTGTGATATCCTCTGGCGGCTATTCTAAGTAGTATTACCTAGCTGATTAACCCTAGCTCTTAAGCATGATTTAATACCTATTGCCAACTAAACAAAACGGAAAATGAAAAAAATCTCTTTCTGGCTCGCTTTTGCCTGCCTTGGTGTGTTGCACACTTCCTGCAAACAAACAGAACCTGTTGTGCCTCAAGAATCCGGCACGGTGGCAAATGCTAAACAAGCTGGCAGAGTGAGCGCCGCCACATTCCAAAATGTAGTTATTCCAGTTGCAGACAATCCAAAAGATCCGCAGGTATTCAGGGCGGCGGATGGTAAATTTTGGCTGGTCTATCCTGACGACAATAATTACTATGCATATCACTCGATTGACTTGGTTACCTGGACCAAGCAGACATCTTCATTACTTACTGCAAGTACCGGAACTTACTGGTCTGCCGGAAGCTATAAGTATAATACTACCTATAATCTTTACTTTACCGCAAATAAGGGACAGCTTAATAAAACTATAGGAGTTGCAACATCCACGTCACCGGGCGGGCCATACACCGTTGTTAATTCTACATTAATGGTCAAGCAACAGGGGGATGGCACGTATATTCCGTGCATTGATCCTTCCGTATTTAAAGATCCGGCAACCGATAAAGTGTATATGTACTATGCCAGAAACGTAGGCTCGGGCACAAATCCTGATCTGAGGTGTGTAGAACTTACTGCCAATGGTTTAAATACGGTAGCTGGTACCGATAAGCAGGTGCTCACTATTACACAGCCCTGGGAAAATGTAAATATCGAACATCCATTGGTATATTATGCATCTAACGCACCTGCGAGCCGGAGATATTACATGTTGTACAATGGTTCGGGAGGGGCTTTGGCACGTTACGCGATCGGTTATGCCTGGTCCTCTTCAGCAACCGGGCCCTTCACTAAACCCGCAGAAGGAACTGTAGCGGGTAATAATCCTTTGTTTCAGCAAAATCCTGCAGAAGCCATTTATGGCCCTGGCTCACCTAACCGGGTAGTGGACGATGCAGGCACGATGTGGATGATTTACAGGATCAAAACAACATCGGGAGAAAGCTGGTCTGATCGTGCTATAAGCGTTGATCCGTTTCTCCGTAACAGCAGCAATAACCTGGAAGGTGTACCTACCAGGGGAACTAGCCAGGCTAAACCAGTTTTCTTTTAACAAAACTTCACTAAACTTTGATATAAGCTTCTGATTTTCAGTAAAATAAAAAATAATCATGAAATTATTGATAATTGGCTGCTTACCAGGAGTTAGAGTAAAACGGGCAAATGAGTGATAGTGTTATCGTAAAATAAAATTGCCTGTAAAGCTAATACCCATTCTTTCTATTAGACAGGGTGGGGATGCATAATGCTATTAAAATTGACACACCGTATTAATTAATCATTTTCAAGCGGAAAGTCCCGCAAATTTACACATGAAAACAAAGTTGTCTTTAAATTTTAACAAGTGGATACATGCCACCTGCCTGTTCATTTTCGTAATTGGGTGTAAAACCACATCTTACAACTCCGTACCATCGTACGGTATAGAAAAAGGCAGTGAATATTTTTCGATCGCTGTCTTACCGGATACCCAGTATTACACCAGTTTGAAGAATGGGGGGACCATGCAGATGTTCAGTGACCAAATACAATGGATCAGGGACAATCGAAAAAAAGAGAATATTGAATACGTTATCCACCTGGGAGATATTACAGAAAGAAATGCACCCGATGAATGGCAGAGGGCTAGCTCGGTGCTTTACAAGCTTGATGAGGATAAAATCCCATATGGATTAACGGTAGGCAATCATGATGAAACTCCCGGGAATACCGCATCGAAAGGCGACCCTAACACACCCTTTACAAAATATTTTGGAAGAAATCATTTTAAGGATAAGCCATGGTACGGCGGGGCTATGGGCAATAACGAGAACAGTGACAATCATTTTGATCGGTTTACTGTCAACGGCGATAAATACCTCGTTATGTATTTTGTCTATAATGAACCGGGCAATAAATTTCATGATGCCGGATACGAGAAAGAAGTCATGCGCTGGGCAGATAGCGTGTTGACTAACAATGCAGATCATAAGGCGATTATGGTCACACACAGCATGCTGAATCGGGTTGCCGGAGCAGAAACCGAAACCAAGGATGGTACCGATGGTAACAAAGTAGAGCCGAATTTTACTAAACAAGGTAAGATGATCTATGAAATGGCTAAGCACCACAGCAATGTATTTCTGATGCTCGGCGGTCACATTGCAGGTGAAGGTTTCAGAAGTGATGAGTACAATGGTAATGTGATCAAAACCTACCTTGCGGATTATCAGGCAAGGCAAAGCGCCCCTTACGGCGGACAAAAAGATCGCAATGGAGGTAACGGCTTAATGCGTTTGATGAAGTTTAACAAAACACAACAAACACTAGTAACCACCACATTTGCACCACGGCCAAACGGTATTGTAATTAAGGAAGAAGATGCTGACAGTAAGTTTATAAAGCCATTGTTTAAATAGGAAGGGCCTGGCATGGTGCACAATGCATCTTATCTATCGTGTATAGCTAGTCACAGAGGCAATGATAACAGGCATGTTCCGTAACTAGCCCACCATCTCATCGTTCTGTTTACTGAACAGGGGCATACTGATTACATTTCCCAGATGAAGGCTATCATTGCTCCAGAAATTACCGGCAAGCTTAAAGATCTTGTAAAATTGATTAGATTCATGTAGAAGGAAAAACTCCAGCCACTGACAAATATTCATTCTTCCTAAAACAGCATGGGTGCCGATCCTGGAGCATTCTGCAGAGGTCAGGTTAATAAGTAGCCTTTTCATATCATCACGTAGCCGGTAGATCTCGTGCAGGAGTGCGCCAGTGGTTCTTGCAACGGTGAACTGGTATTCGGGGTCTTCATCAGGTTGATACACTCCAAAGAATGGGTTTACTTCAGTACTTATCGTTTTTAGCCTGTTCAGGAAAATGTACTGGTACCTGCATAAATAAGCTATTGTTTCGTGAATGGACCATTTATCGGGTATAAAGCGAGTATGAATGGCCTGAGACGGAAGATCTTCGATGTAATGCTTGATAATCTTATACTGATTACAAAAGCGGTTCATTGTTTCAGCGTGGATTTCCATGGTTATGGCTTTAGGTGTTATAATAACGCAGGGACTTGTGTGCTTGTTTGACTGGCAGCTCACTAAATGTTCAATTTGGAACAAAAAGTTGTTTAAGGAATTTTATTAAATTATTAATTTATATTATTTTATTTTAGGAAATATTAGGTGAGTTGTACGTTCTGCGTGGTACCTTATACGTTTATTTACGTTTCTGGAATATTGAGTTAATATGATGTTGGCTGCGATCAAGAATATGAGATGTAATCCTGATTAATTCGAAATATAATTAAACCCAAACTTTCGAATGAACCTCTGCGAGAGTGTACGACGTATAGCCGACCACGTATAACTTAAAAAACCTCTGCAAAAACGTACACGTTTAAATTCTACTTAATCGTTGATCCAAAGAACATATACGCCAACAATATCGCCGCAATAACCCCGACAAAATCAGCTATCAACCCACAAACCAACGCATATCTCGGTTTTTTGATCCCCACCGATCCAAAATACACCGCCAGGATGTAAAATGTAGTTTCGGTTGAACCCTGAATGACGCAGGCCAGCCTTCCCTGGAACGAATCAGCTCCATAGGTCTTCATCACATCAACCATTAACCCGCGGGCGCCGCCTCCGCTCAATGTTTTCATCAAACCCACCGGAAGGGCCGGGACGAAGGATGTATCTGCACCGAACAGGGCAACAAAAGATCCAATTGCATTCACTACATAATCCATACAGCCGGTAGTTCTGAAAGCACTGATTGCCACCAGGATAGCAATGAGAAAAGGAATGATCATAACCGAGGTAGTGAATCCTTCCTTGGCGCCGTCGATAAAAGCTTCGTAAACATTTACCTTCTTCAGTGCGCCGTAAACTATAAACAGCGTGATCACAGCAAATATGATGATCCCGCCTAATAAGCTTGCGTAGGTTTGGATCTGATCAGGAGGGAGGCTTCCCAGCCAAAAATATAAGCCCGCCATCAGGGTAACAAAAAATGCGAAAAAGGCCAGGATGGGTAATTGCAACAGGTTAATTTTTTGATAAATAGCTACAGCAATCATTCCAGCGAGGAAAGATATAAATGTTCCGATAAGGCAGGGGATAAAAATATCTGCCGGGTTTGCGGCCCCGTTGGCCATTCTTAAGGCAATAACAGAGGTTGGGATCAGGGTTATCCCTGCAGTGTTGAGCACCAGGAACATGATCATGGCATTGCTGGCGGTATCCTTCACGGGATTTAAATCCTGCAGTTCCTGCATAGCTTTAAGGCCAACCGGAGTCGCAGCATTATCCAATCCCAGCATATTTGCTGAAAAATTCATAATGATGGAACCGTTCGCCGGATGGCTTTTAGGTACTTCCGGGAACAACCTGCTGAAAAACGGGCTCACACCTCTGGCAAATAGCGAGATCATTCCAGCACGCTCACCGATCTTCATTATTCCTAGCCAGAAGGTCATGATCCCGATCAATCCGAGGGAGATCTCAGCACCCGTTTTTGCACTGTCAAACATCCCGTTCACTACATTATTGAAAATGCTCGTATCACCCAAAAAGATCAGTTTTACGAGGGCAACAATGAAAGCAATGACGAAGAATCCGATCCAGACGTAGTTGAGGGCCATTGATATGTATATTTAAGTAACAAATTAAGTGGCTAGCTAAAGGCTAAAAGCATAAAGCTTTTGCATTCCGCCTGGCCCTCCGTTTCCGGCTTTGAGTCTTCCGAATATAAAAACAAATCCTGAAATTAGCACAGATAGCGATAAAGTCACGAATCGGTATCTGAAGTCAAAATACCATTCTCAATCGCCAATATAACTTCCAACCCATCCATTAATACTAAATCCGCAGCCTCTTCAAATCTCAATCTCTTTGTTTGAATCAAAGTAAACAACCCGCAATCCAGCTCCCTGTAGCCAAACCTATTGGAAAGATCACCGATATCGCCAAGCAGATAGGTCTGAGTAACAGATCTCAGGCCTTCATTAATAGTTTCTTTAACGATCAAACCGATATCAACCCTATAATTTAATTCATCCGGCTCCGTGCTTTCCGCTTCGGGCTTTTCGCTTTCCCATTTCCGCTTTCCGCATTGAACCTTGCAATTGCGGAGCAGAATCTGAAAATGATGCAGTTTATTCTCTGGAATAGCAAAGTAATCATCCACTTTTTTATTGAGGAAAGTCCGCCCAGATATGGAGAGAAGTCCCGCGATGATCGAAATAAACACCAGTTTCCGGATATGCTGTTTTTCCGGATCATCGGCGTAACCTCCCGCTTCTATTAAGATCGTGCTGGTTCCGGCAGCCTGGAAATTATCGCCAAAGGCGCGGGGCTCAAATTCGTCGTCGAAGCGGCCAACATGCCCGGGAATGATTTCTTTAAGGGTGCCGTTCATTTCTGCAATCACCTGCATGGCTACCTGGCGGATACTGTTTACACTTAAAGCTTCATCGTAAGCTGGGGCAAGCAAAGAAATGGTTGCGGGGTTCCCGGAATGGCCCGCCGACCACATGGTGGTTTGATCATGTAAATTAAAACCGAAATGAGGCATTATTTCATCACGTAAAGTGCGTAATAGATTCCCTTCCGGCGATTGCTGTGCGAGAAAATCCCGGTTAATATCAATCTCCTGTGCATTCCTGCGGTTAAAAACTTCAGCTCCATCGGGATTAACCATTGGGATTATATAAAGCGTACAATTCTGCAAGATAATATCTTTCAAATTATTCCGGTCCTCAGTCCCCAGGAAATTAAGCAAGTCCGTTAAAGCCATTGTTGCCGTGGCTTCATTGCCATGCATCTGGCTCCATAAAAATACTTTTACCGGCCCGTCGCCGCATGTTATGAGCTTGATGGAGCGGGATTGAAAGGATTCGCCGGCTTCTTTGATTTTAAACAGGGAATTGGTCTCGATTTTTTCAAGAAATCGAAGCAGATCGGAGTGTTTAAAAAAACGGTCTTTTATATCGTCGTTGATAAACGAATGGTAGGAGTGAAGTAGGGCAGTGATTTGGGACATGGGATAAATTTAGGATTTAGTGGCGGAATTGGAAAGGTGGGATAAAAGACGGGCACAATATACCGCTCGCCAATACCGCTGTTTTACCTTTATCGGGATAAATGAACGGCCATGAAACTCACAATCTTATTATTGCAGCTTTAAATTAGAAGATGCTGAATTTTGTGTTGCATCAAGTGCCGACATATCTCCAATACGATGGATAAGGGCCATTTGCACCGCTTCAGGCATGTTGATTGAGCAATTGAGAAAACGATTTTCTGTCACCAAACAAGCGATAGGTGATACAGAAAGGAGGAAAAGGAAGGAATGGTTGCGGTTTCATAAAAGATTAAACTTCTTTTATCCATAAAAGAATTAGTTTTCACCACAATTTGTACTGATTTTAGTGGTCACCAGTCTAATATATTAATAAATGACCCTATGAGTAAAAACTTCTTCGATATGAGATACCGTCTCGGTGTTTTACTGATTTCGTGTTTACTTTTTGCATGCAGCGAAAAGCAGACCGTTTTAAAACCGAATATTGTGATCATCTACATGGATGATCTGGGCTATGGCGATCTTGGAGTTAACGGGGCCCAGGGTGTTAAAACTCCCAACATTGACAGGCTTGCCCGGGAGGGCGTTCAATTCACGGATGCCCATTGCACGGCGGCAACCTGCACTCCCTCGCGGTTCTCAATTTTAACGGGAAGTTATGCCTTTAGGAATAATGCGGCCATCCTCCCCGGTGATGCTCCCTTACTGATCAGGCCAGGAACTCCCACCTTACCCGGGATGCTTCAACGGGCGGGCTACACCACCGCTGTGATCGGAAAATGGCATCTCGGGCTCGGTGACGGAATTATCGACTGGAATGCAGAAATTAAACCAGGTCCCCTCGAAATTGGGTTTGACTATTCTTTTTTACTTCCTGCAACAGCCGACCGTGTCCCTTGTGTCTTTGTGGAAGATCACCGAGTTTATAGGCTCGATCCGGCAGATCCGATCAAGGTGGATTACGCGAAAGATTTTAAATATTACCCAAATGGACTGGGAAGCCCTGAACTACTAAAATACGAAGCGGATACTCAGCACAGCAATTCCATAATAAATGGGATCAGCCGGATTGGCTTTATGGCGGGAGGAAAATCAGCCTTATGGAAGGATGAGGATTTTGCCGACGTATTTACAGGGAAAATGAAAAGCTTTGTCGGCAAAAACAAAAGTAAACCGTTCTTTCTCTATTTTTCCCTGACAGATATCCATGTTCCACGCATAACTCACAGCAGGTTTACCGGTAAAAGCAGTATGGGTTACCGTGGGGATGTGATTGTTCAAATGGACTGGGTTGTAGGCGAAGTTATGAAAACATTAAAAGAGAACGGCCTTGATAAAAATACCCTGGTAATATTTACCAGTGATAATGGTCCGGTGCTGGATGATGGCTATAACGATCAGGCGGTACAACTCCTGGGTAGTCATAAGCCGTCCGGTCCGTTTAGGGGCGGAAAATACAGCGCTTACGAAGCTGGGACGAGAGTGCCGACAATCGTTCACTGGCCGGGCAATATCAGTCCGGGTAAAAGTAACGCTTTAATAAGCCAGGTCGACCTGTTTGCTTCACTCGCTAAGCTTACCGGACAAGAACTTGATGCTATTGATGCTCCTGATAGTTTTGATATGCTATCTGCCTGGCTGGGCAAATCTGCACAGGGAAGAAAAACCATGCTCGAGGAATCTTTTACTTTATCTGTAAGGGACGGCGACTGGAAATACATTGCCGCTCAAACCAAGCCTGTTCCCGCCTGGCTGGCCAACAAAGACATCGAGACCGGACTGCAAAACACCCCTCAGTTATTCAATCTGAAGGATGATGTTGCTGAAAGCAAAAACCTGATTACCAAATACCCGGAAAAAGGAAAGGAATTACAAACACTTTTGGATAACGTCCTGAAAAAACCTACCCGGCAAGCTGAATAGGGATTATGGGTTTAATGAAGGCGGTATCAGAGATGTTCTGTTTTTCAATTGATTGCACCAGGCCTTGCACTGATCAGCCGCATCCGACTTAAACGTCCTGCTGGTTAAGCCCTGATACTTCTGCCAATTATCAAATATAGCCAGTAGATTAATCGCCATTAAAACCAGTGCGATGATCAGTCCCGAAGGCTCCAGTACGCTATGGTGAACCAGGATTCCCACCATCACAGGCAGGACGACGATGGCGCCAAGTGCCCGGTATCTATTATTCATGAAGAGGATACCGCCGATGATCTCAATCACCGCTATTAATGGCATCAGCCAGGTAATAACCGTAAAGGCTGAAAAGATTTTTATTTGTGCCTCTGTAAATTCGGGCATAGGCATGTAATTAAAAAATTTGTTCAGCCCGGCATTTACAAACATTAGCCCGAAAAGGATGTACAGTATAAGTTTAACGATTTTCATGAGTAGTTGTTTAGGTTATACGGATCAAAGTACTCAATTTTTTTGATGGGGGCAAGGTTTCATCTATATGTAACAGGGCGATTGTTATTTTTGAGTTGGTACTGCTTGGAGGGGAGGCCGGTGTCATGCACGAAAAAAAAATCCTCCCCCATTCAGGAGGGCACTGAAAAAGTCAGCTGTATCAGCTAGAGAAAAGGGACTGTATCATAAAATCATGAACAGTCCCTTTTTCTTTAAGTTATACGGGTTTTAGTTTTTTCAAATTCCGTGTAGCCAACTCTAAGGACGTCAATATGAATTATAATGGACATCTTTTTTGTCTTTTATTTCTAAAGGACTTTTTCAGTGCCCTCCCCATTCAGGAAGGATTTCCTTATAAATTTGAATTCTAAGCATCCGGTAATCCGCCGGGTTATCCACCTAGCCTGACAATGGGCAAGCCCTAGGCGTTTAAATAAGACTCACACTCCTGTTCACAAACTCCGTCAATTCAGCCCCTGTCAGCATCCCCTGGGATAGTAAGGCCAGGTCAAAAGCCTGTTTCGCTAATTGAGTTTGCTCACTTTCATCAGAAGATTGAAGTATCTTGCCTATTAGTTTGTGGTTTCCGTTAATGGAAACGTTGTAACTGTCCGGCATGCTGCCATAGAAGCTCATACCGCCGCCCAATGCCGACATATCTTTCATTCTACGCATAAACTCATCCATGGTCACGATCACCGGAAGCTCATCGGGATTCAGGCTCTCCACTTCAACCTTCATATTAGGTTTGATAATTGCCTTCTCGAATACCGCTTTGACTTTAGCTTTTTCGTCATCATTCAGCACATGTACCGTTTGATCTTCCTTGGAGATGATCTTATCGGCCACGTCGGCATCCACACGCTTCATGGAAGTTTTTTCAAGCTTCTGTTCCATTTGACTGATGAAATGGGTATCAATAGGAGAGTCCATTAATAATACATCATAGCCTTTTTTATTGGCCGACTGGATAAACGTATCCTGCTTGGCAGCATCCGTTGCATACAGATAAACCAAGGAGTCATTTTTATCGGTCTGCCCCGCTTTCACCTTCTCCTTGTATTCGTTCAGTGTGAAGTATTCCTTTTTGGTATTGCCCAGCAGTACAAAGTCTTTTCCCTTATCGTAGAACTTATCTTCGCTGATCATTCCGTATTTCACGAAAAGACCGATATCACCCCATTTATCTTCGTAAGATTTACGATCACTTTTAAATAAGGAAGCAAGCTTGTCTGCCACTTTTTTGGTGATGTAGGTATTGATCTTCTTCACCGAGCTGTCGGCCTGAAGAAAGCTCCGGGAAACATTCAAGGGAATATCCGGTGAATCAATGATTCCATGCAGCAGCATTAAGAATTCAGGTACCACATCTTTCACTTCATCGGTGATAAAGACCTGGCGGGAGAATAATTTGATCTTATTCCGCTGCATCTCAAAATCGTTCTTCACTTTCGGGAAGTAGAGCACGCCTGTCAGGTTGAAGGGATAATCTACATTCAGATGGATCCAGAAAAGCGGATCTTCAGAGAATGGGTACAATTCTTTGTAGAATGCCAGGTAATCTTCATCCTTAAGCTCAGCAGGAGCCTTGGTCCAGATCGGGCTGGTATTGTTAATGATGTTCGGAACGTCTACCGATTTATATTTCGGTTTTCCGTCGGCATCCTCACCATCAGGCTCAGAAGTTGAACGGGTGCCAAATTGTACCGGAATAGGCAGGAATTTACAATATTTGTCAAGTATACCCTGGAGCTTTCCTTTATCCAGGAATTCCTTTGATTCCTTATTGATGTGAAGAATGATATCCGTACCTCTTTCAGTGCGTGATCCTTCGCTTATTTCAAATTCAGTACTTCCGTCACAAATCCATTTAGCAGGCTCTGATCCATCTTTATAAGAAAGGGATTGGATTTCCACGTTATCGGCCACCATAAAGGCAGAATAAAACCCAAGTCCGAATTTACCAATGATCTCATTGGCGTCTTTGGCATCTTTAAACTTCTCTACGAACTCCGTAGCGCCGGAAAAAGCGATCTGGTTAATGTATTTTTTGATCTCTTCGGCAGTCATACCCAATCCACTGTCGGAAATGGTTATGGTTTTCTTCTTTTCATCGACTGATACGGATACTTTAAGATCGCCAAGATCACCCTTATATTCTCCTAGTGAAGAGAGACGTTTGATTTTTTGCGTAGCATCCACTGCATTTGCCACCAGCTCTCTCAGGAAGATCTCGTTATCAGAATATAAAAACTTCTTAATGATTGGAAATATATTTTCCGTGTGGATCGAAATGGTTCCTTTTTCTTGCATTGTTATTAGTTTTTGTTTACGATAGGGGTGTATCAATACTTATTCCAAAGGGAATGATATGTCAAGATGACACGAATGGATTTTTTTTGCTGTCTTCCCGGGCGTAGACCTGGGACCCCCTGATCAAAGCTCCGAATTACACTTTACGTCTACACAGATTCTCTTTATTGAGAGTTCAATCAAATTTCTGAGTTGACGCGAGCTACGCCGCTTCCTTGGAGGGTCCCTGATCAAGTCAGGGAATAAATTCCCCTTCGGCACATTTGTTGCATTAGAATGGATAACTAAACCTTTACTTTTTAATCACAATCAATTATGAATTTGACAACCAGTAATTTACAAGCTAAAATCAAGCCGGTCTCACCATCGTTTCGGACTGGTAGTGACCGATCCACCAGTACTTCTGGTCAATTTTTAAAGAGATCTGTGCTATCGGTCCATAGGTCCCTTCTTTTACTGACGGGTGCCTGTCTGATCGTTTTTTCCTCGTCCTGCCAGGGAAAAAAGCGCCAGGAAGAGCGTGCCAGTAAAAACCAGCCGGTATTGGATAGCACGTATTATATTAAGTACATGACATCGGATCCTGTTCTAAAAGAACATACAGACTGGGCGAAAAAATTCTACCGCGAGCGGGAATTCAGGCTTGGATGGTTTAAGAATAACGAAGTTGTACCCCAGGCTAAGCAAATGTTAGACATGATTGCCGAGGCTGGTGCGGAAGGGTTGAATCCCAAGAAATATCAATTTAAAGACTTTAATAAGATGTTTGCTGATCTCGAAGCAGCAAAACGCGATTCCGCCCAATTTACCGCGATCCAGAAGGAGATCGATGTAGCACTTTCGGGAACTTATTTTGTATGGGCATCTGATTATTACCGGGGCGTGGTTATTCCGATGGAGAACGAAGAGATCGAGTGGGACGTAAAGCGAAATAAGATAAAATTGCATAAAGCATTAATGACGGTACTGAGTGAAAGGGAAAGTAAATATTCATACGCCAGCTTTGCTCCGCTCCATCCTGATTATGCGAGGCTTAAATCAGCATTAGCGAACTACAGAAAAATCCAGGCTGCCGGCGGATGGCCAAAAGTTACTGCAAATTCTAAATTAAAAGTGGGCGAACGTTCTCCACTGGTTCCTGCGCTCAGAAAAAGACTTGGATTGTCTGGTACAGACTCAATTTATAGCGCAGATGTGAATAATGCTGTGAAGACATTTCAGGGTGCCCAGGGCTTAAAGCCTGACGGAGCTTTGGGTGCAGAAACAGTTAAGATGTTGAATGTATCTGTCGATGAACGTATCAAACAGATCATCTTAAACATGGAACGCTGGAGATGGATCCCTAAAAGCTTTGAACCGGATTACTTATTGGTGAACATACCTGAATACAAGCTACATGTTTTTGAAAAAGGTAAAGAAGCCATGAACATGAATGTCATTGTCGGTAAAACGTTGAACAGCACGCCTATTTTCAGTGATAAAATGGAAACTGTGGTTCTTTCGCCTTATTGGAATGTGCCGGTAAGCATTATCAAAAATGAACTTGCTTCGAAATTTGCAGGTAATCCAGGCTACCTCGACCGCCTTGATATGGAAGTTGTAACAGGAAAAGGCACTCCGGTAGATCCATCATCTATTGACTGGAATTCAGTTGACGAAAGTAATTGGAAGTATGTACTTCGTCGTCGTCCGGGGCCGAAGAATGATCTTGGCGATGTGAAGTTCATTTTCCCTAACACCAACGATATCTATCTTCATGATACCCCGAATGATGAATTATTCAGTCAGGCAAAGCGTGGATTCAGCCATGGTTGTGTTCGGGTTGAAAAGCCAATCGAACTGGCTACCTATTTATTGCGGAATGCGGGCTATGACCGTAATAAGATTGAGAGCACAATTGCTCAAAGGAAAGAGAAACATGTCAAATTAAATAAAGTCTTGCCTGTCTACCTGGTATATTTTACCGCCTGGGCTGACGATAGCGGCAATATGCACTTCCGCGATGATATCTATGGTCATGATAAAACCTTGGCTCAGCAGTACTTTAATGATGTTAGAGCAGCGAATGCTACTTCTAAGGGTGACTTAAAGGGTAAGTTGTAAATTTGTGTTCTAAGGAAAACTGATTGTAGGTTGTACGTTTTACGTTTTAAGTTGCAAATCGGAGATTGGATTCTAGATAATTATAGAATTTGATCTCCGATTTGCTTTTTGCGGCCATTGTATATTACATTCTCTTCTTCGTGAAATTTGTTATTGTGCAAGCCGCTTGCTCAATATAGCCGTTGGAAAGAGATATAACGTACAACGTATAACGTACAACTTACTACAACAGTCTCTTAAACTCCGAAGTCCCATGAAACTCCACTTCCGGGAAATCCCTCTTCGCCAGGTTTAAGGTCCAGTCGTTGTCTGCCAGGAATACCGGGTTACCATCTTTATCGTTAGCAATATGATGATGGCGGCGCTGGATGATCTCATTAATATTTTTCTTGTCTTTTGATGTGATCCAGCTTGATTTACGGAAGGTGAGCGGTCTGAAGGCACATTTTGCTCCATACTCATGCTGCAACCTGAAGCTGATCACCTCGTACTGAAGCTCGCCAACTGTCCCGATGATCTTTCTGTTGCCGGGTTGCTGAACAAATAACTGGGCAACTCCTTCTTCGGTAAGCTGCTGCAGACCTTTTTCGAGCTGTTTGGATTTAAGCGGATCGCGGTTTTCCACTTCTTTAAAGATCTCTGGCGAAAAGCTTGGAATTCCTTTGAATTGCAGCTGTTCACCTTCTGTTAAGGTATCTCCGATTTTAAAATTACCGCTATCGTAAAGTCCGACAACATCGCCGGGCCACGCTTCCTCAACAAGGCTTTTTTCATTGGCCATGAAGTCCATCGGATTAGAAAACTTTAACTTTTTCCTCTGCCTGGTATGAAAATAAAATTTATTGCGCTCAAATTTTCCGGAGCAGATCCTCAAAAACGCGATCCTGTCCCGGTGATTGGGATCCAGGTTGGCATGTATCTTAAATACAAATCCGGTAAATCCTTTTTCAGCTGCCAGAACCATACGTTCATTGGCTTCACGACTTTTAGGACTTGGTGCAATCGATACAAAAGTGTCGAGCAACTCACGTATCCCAAAATTATTAATGGCGCTTCCGAAAAATACTGGTGCCAATAAGCCTTCCAGATAAAGATCTTTATCCAGCGTGCCATAAATGCCTTCAACAAGCTCAAGGTCCTCTTTGAGGGTATTTAATTCTTTAGCCTGCAGATGTTGGGTCAACAATTCGTCGTCCAAATCATTTACCTGGATAACTGGCTCCGTGATCTTCGATTTATCCGGTCTGAACAAGTTAAGCACCTTATCGAAGATATTGTAAACGCCTTTAAAGTTATGTCCCTGCCCAATAGGCCATGACAGCGGGCAAACACTGATATTAAGGTTATTTTCTAATTCATCCAGGAGATCAAAGGTATCTTTCCCTTCCCGGTCCAGTTTATTGATGAAGATGATTACCGGCGTGTTCCGCATACGGCAGACATCCATCAGTTTTTGCGTCTGCTCCTCGACCCCTTTTACGCTATCAACAACCAAAATTACACTGTCCACCGCAGAGAGTGTACGGTAAGTGTCTTCAGCAAAATCCTTGTGACCAGGAGTATCCAGGATATTGATTCGCTTGCCGTTATATTCAAATCCCATAACGGAGGTGGCAACAGAAATACCTCTCTGCTTTTCAATCTCCATGAAATCTGATGTACTGCTCTGATTGGCCTTATTCCGTTTTACTGTTCCTGCTGTGTTAATTGCGCCACCAAATAATAGAAATTTCTCCGTTAAGGTAGTTTTACCTGCATCAGGATGACTAATAATTGCAAATGTTTTTCTTTTTTCTATTTCCGGATGGACCATATAACTGAAGGAATGTAATTAAAAACAGGTTAAAGAACCTGGACGGGGGAATAGGGCAGAGGAATTTTTCATAAAATCCAAAGGTACTCATTTAGGAAGCTATTTCAGAATGACCTCGGTAGCGCCGTAACCGAATTTTTCTTTATGAGCATCCATAAAGGTTTTGACCTGAGCATGTTTGCTGATGATCTTATGAACTTCATTTCTCAGCGTTCCGTTACCGTTTCCATGGATGAAGACGATTGATGGTAACTTGTGCACAATGGCTGCGTCGAGCGATTTACGGAAATGGGCAAGCTGAATGCTTAGAATTTCGCTGTTGCTCAAAAATTGGTGATCGTCTCTGAGCTTTTCGATGTGAAGATCAATTTCTTTTCCAGGCTTAGCGATCTCTAATTTTTCTGCGGCTGGTTTGTGAAAGCTCTCTTTTAGTGCCTGAACATCGATTACAGGCTCGTCAGAATCAAGCGGTATCAGCCATGCAGGCTGGTCCAGGTAGGGCGAGTTCTTTTTAGACCCCGAAAGATCTTTGGCCCTGAATTTCTCTGAAAATTGAATGGGCTTTATAAGCGCAACGCTCTCTGAGCTGAAGAGCAGAGCTTGCACATGAAATTTAGGCCATTGATCAAGCTCATTTAAAGATGCAGAGTACATCTGAACGGAAGATTGAGGCTTAATTATTCCGTTAAACTCGCCCTTAAACTTATTAGTTTTCTCCGTTTTCAGGGTGGCTAATAATTGGTAAGAAGTGTTATTGACCAAATGGAAATGAACCACCGATGCGATCCGTTTATCTGCTGCTAACGCGAGGAAAATGCCATTTGCGATGAAATCTGCGGCGTTGCCTGCCGGGGCTTGCGTAACTTCATCTTCCTGGGAAGTTTGACCATGAACCCGCGTAACCTGGCTTGCCAGAACGGGGATTTCAAAGCCATCCTCGTCCGTTACTGCAATAGTTTGTTCGTCTATGATGCGCGTTATATATCCTTCCCGGCGTTCTTCCACAAAACGCACGAACTCACCCAATTTAAATCTCACCATGATGTAATAGCCTCAGAATATTACTCGGGGCAGGAGGCAAATCTACAAAATATATTCTTCCCGGGCGTCCATACAGACGTTCCGAATCGACATGTTTTTTTGTCTTGCCGGCCCTGCGCCGGCATCTCCATAAAAATACTATACCTTTGTTTTTAGGGAGGATAATCTCATTTCTGCCTGCGATTATGACCAACGAAAAATCAAATGATCCTTTGCACGGGAAAACGCTTGAGACGATCGTCGTTTACCTGGTTGATTTCTATGGTTTTGAAAAACTGGGATCCATGATCCGGATAAACTGCTTTATGGATAATCCGGGTGTAAAATCGTCACTTAAATTTCTTAGAAAAACCCCCTGGGCCCGTAAAAAGGTCGAAGATCTGTATGTCGAAACGATCAGCAGATAATTAAATTTAAGCGGGGTAACGCTTAAAAACCTGCATTATTATTCCCCTGTGATTTAGTATAACTTTTCTTACATCTTTTCGTAGAAAGGCCATGACCAGGGGATAACACGATAATGAGAATTGTTTCAAAGCTCTACAGGCGCTTTACTTATTTAATTCTTTTTTGCACACTCTGCTGTCTTCCTGCGTTTGCCAATTTTTTCGACTTTAAATTCACCTTCAAGGCTGCTGGCGTTCCGCCTGAAGCTATTGATGTTCGGAATTTCCTTGTTCAGAACATCTCAGGGCGCACCCAGATCCTCCCCTTGATCGGTAAAGACTCCGACGGAACCATATCCTCCTTCAAGATTCTCTCATTACCTGCCGTTGCTGCAGGAAATTTATATCTTAATAATTTCTTGGTATCTGTTAACCAGGTTCTTACCCCTTCAGAAGCTAAAAAATTACAGTTTGAAGTAAAAAACACCTTCAATGGGGCGTCCACTAGTTTTAACTATACAGTTACTGACAACGAAGGTTTAACGGATGTATCCCCAGCTACTTTTACTATTCCCATTACCACTGATGGTACACTCCTGGTTTGTACCGGTGGTAGTTTAGGTACCAATATTCTGGGCGCTAAAGGAACCTTTAGCTCGCCTTATATTACACCGAATGCTACGGTAAGTTGTATTAACAATAATTCAAATGTGGCCGCGCCTTTACAGAACCTTGGAAATGCACCTGTCCCTGCTATCACTAACTATATATATGCTTCAACATCTGGCTCCCTCGGTCCTGAAGGAAGATATTCTTTCTTAAAGACTTTAGGGACGATCAATCTGACTGAAAGGAATTGTATAAAAACTGATTGGGTAGCATCAGACCATACCGGCGATGGCGGTTATGCAATGATCGTAAATGGCTCACCAAATTCAACTTCTTTCGGCAAGACATTTTACCAGGCCACAACCATAGCGGTTTGCCCTAATACTCTTTACGAATTTTCTGCCTATGTAATTAACGTACTGCCTGGAAATCATGGTGCAGCGGTAGCTGGCACAGAACCAAATATCAGTTTCTTTATTAATAGCCAGCTTGTTTCTACATCTGGTTCCATAGCCTATTCAACTGCTTCGACAAGTTTTGTTCCTCAATGGGTAAAAGTTGGAGGATTATGGTATTCTGGTCCTAATACATCAGTTGACCTCCGTATTGATAATGCAACTTTTGTCGCCGGCGGTAATGACCTTGGCCTGGATGACATCTCCCTGGCAATATGCGGCCCTGAGATTACCTATCCGGATATCTCATTAACTCCTAAGTTTTGCTCCTACGGTGTTTTACCTTTAAAGGCTGATGTAAAGGCTTCTGTAAATACCTATTCATCCTATATATTTCAAAATAGTACAAATGGTGGTTCTACCTGGACGGATATGGGAACTGCTAAGACTGGGAGTCCGGTCTATAATGCTACAAGCCAAACCTATGAATACCTGGCTGAATACGGAGACATCCCAATAGATCCAAGTATGAACGGCTATCGCTACAGGCTTAAAGTAGCAACAGAGGCATCGAATCTATCGGGTACCACCTGTAATATTTCTGCCGACAAGATAATTACCGTTTCTGCTTTCGAAAAGCCTGTTGCCGGAGCGGATATAGTTGGTTGCAACAGCTCCACCACAGCCAAATTAGTTGCTGCAGCTAGCGGAGAAACCTGGTCAACTGTTACCGGGAACCCTGCCGTAGCGTCAATTGATCAATCCGGTAATATTGCCGGCATGGTAGCTAACGGGATCTATAAGTTTCAGCTTACAAATACAAGCGGCTGTTCAGATACAGTAAATGTTACCAGGGACCAGGTTAAAAGTGCAGGAACTGACGTGCATATCTGCTCTCCGCAGGACACTTATAAGCTTGCTGATGCAGGAACCGGCTATAAATGGGAGAAGGTTACCGGTAATCCGGCCGATGCTGCAATTAATGTTGCAACAGGCCTGATCACAGGAATGAGCGCGGACGGGATTTATAAATTTATTTTACGTTCTGATTTTGGAGGCTGTACAGATGAGGTATCGGTAATAAGATCAAATATTGTATTGACCAGCACCCAAACCAATGTTACCTGTTTTGGAGCAAGCACCGCGTCAATAAACTTAAACCCGGCAGGCGGCACCGCGCCATATACTTTCAGCTGGAGTAATTCTCAAACCACCGAAGATCTTTCAGGTCTTGCCTCAGGAGTATACACGGTTAGTGTTACTGATGCAAACAATTGTACAGCGACTTCAACAATCACCATTACTCAACCAAGTGCCCTTTTAAGCCTGAGCAGCACCCAAACGAATGTTACCTGCTTTGGAGCCAGCACAGGAGCAATTAACCTAAGCCCGGCAGGCGGCACCGCACCTTATACCTTTAGCTGGACCGGGGGGGCAAGCACTGAAGATGTTTCGGACCTTGCTTCAGGAAGTTACACCGTTACTGTTACCGATGCAAACAGCTGTACTGCGACTTCGACAATCACTATCACTCAACCAAGTGCCCCTTTAAGCCTGAGCAGCACTCAAACCAATGTTACCTGCTTTGGAGCAAGCACAGGAGCAATTAACTTAAGCCCGATCGGTGGTACCGCTCCATATACTTATAGCTGGACTGGCGGAGCAACTACTGAAGATATTTCATCTCTTGCCTCAGGAGTATACACGGTTACAGTTACCGATGCAAACAGCTGTACTGCAACCACAACAATCACCATCACTCAACCAAGTGCTCCTTTAAGCCTGAGCAGCA